>NZ_WQPQ01000026.1:0-228371 GCF_018785365.1 Clostridium sp. MCC344
AGTTTCAACAGACCGAAGAAAGACTTAAAAGATCCATCCACTTCCTTAAGGATCTGCTGGGCCATGTTGGAATTCAGCAGCCGATAGTTTTCGGAAGTCTTTAAGATGGCGTAGTTTTTCTCATATGGAAGATACCGGCTATGTTCAAAGTAATGCTGCCGTACCTGGTAGATGGCCTGGTTGGTCAGGTTTTTGGCTGTGCGGCATAATTCCCGTAGAATGAGGAATTCATCTTTGGACAGATGCTTTAGCTGCTGGCATACGGTCAAATACAAAACGGTTCCTCCTTTCCTAATTGGTGCAGAACATATGTTCTGCACCAATTATAGCACATGGTTCCACAAAAGGGAAGAGAAAGAATTGTAATTGCTTACCGTTTTACATCTGTCTGTGTATCGTTATAGTGGCATTCATCCCGCCACCTACGAGGAATGGGGGTATTCTGCCGATTTTATGATAAAAAACTGTTTCACATTACATTCCCGGCACATACACGCCGCTTTCATTCACGTAAAGCCCGTCTGGCGTCCTTTCGCTCCTGTACATCGCTCCGCTTGACGGATCCAGATAATAGGACTTATTATACAGGGTGATCCAGCCGGTCGCCATATATCCGTCCTCCTGGAAATAATACCACTTTCCGTTGATATACAGCCACTTCGCCGCCGGCCACGTCCCGTCACCGTAGTCCCACCACCATCTTCCGTCCGCACTCTGCTTCCAGGAACCGGAGGCATACGATCCGATCTCCCCGGAACGCACCCAGGCACTCTTCGTATTGTTCGAAGCCTTCACCGCACGGACCTCAAAACTGTAGGAGCCCGTCGTTCCCATCAGTCTCGAAAAATCATAAGCCGTCCCATAGATCGTAAACTCATCCCCTGTGAGACTTCCATCCTTCAAAAGCCGGAGCTGGTAATACTTCGCCCCGCTGACCGCCTGCCATGTTCCCGTCCCGTACGCATTCGGGGACCAGGCAGCACCTGCCGGTGACTTGATGGTGCTCGTCGTTGAAGAGGTCGTCTTCTTATCGAGCGTCAGACGAAATGTCAGCTCCAGCGTGCTCCTGTCATCCCTCTTCACCGCCTTCACATACTCCGCCTTCCCATAACCCGATTTCGCAGAATCCGAAAGCGTGAGCCGGAAATCCTTCGACGCCGTCCCGGAAAAATAACAAGAATCCTCATCCGCGACCGATAACGTCACCGTGACCTTCGGAGGATTGGACTCCGTATAGCCGTTTCCGTCGTTGTTTTCGATATAGATGGAATCCACATAGTAACGGTCCGTATTATCGCCGTACGGCGTCACTGTGACGTCCTCAGAGTCATCCTTTAAGCCCACCGTACCGTCGATCGTCAGATAGATCTTCCCAACCGCCGTCTTATCCGCAGCAAAAGCCGGAACTACTGCCGCAGCAGCAAAGACCGCCGCAAGAAAAAAAACGATGGCTTTCTTTCCGAATCTCTTCATATCCTTTTTCTTCTCCTTCCCGGAAATTTTTCTCCCATATGTCAATATGTGCAGAAAAACGGTTCCGGAGTACGGGGTCTCCCCTGCTCCGGCACAGGGCAAAATAAATTTGCCGCACGTCCTCCTGCACAGATCTGTCACATATCCTTTATTTACCTGTTCTTAAAAATCTCAACGATCGCCTTCCACATCTGGACAAGCATGTTCCACATTCTCTGAAGCGGATTGACTGCTGCCTTCTCTGTCTCTGCATCGAGAAGCTCTGCATCATCATCCACGCTGATCTCCTCCGTGCGCATGATGATCTGCAGGGTATTCGGCTCCGCATTCTCATCGGAAGTAAAGGAAACCTTCTCCGCACTCGGATCCATATTTAAGAAGTTGGTGTCATCCTCAAGATCACTCCACTCATTGTCCATCGTATCCTTCATGGTGCGTCCGGCTTTTCTCATGGAGCTGGTGCTGTCGAGAACATTCAGGCTCTTGTTCAGGACATTCAGACTTCCCTTGATGGAATCCTTCGCCGCCGCATCAAGGCTGTCAGAGCTCGCACGGACCGTATTCTGTACAAGTGTCAGAGAGTTCGTGCTGTTATTCAGCGCATCCGTTGTACGGTTCACAAGCTCTTTGGAATCATCCAGCGCAGACTGAAGATCCGGATAATAGACGTCCAGGGAATCCTTCAGAGCCTTCGTATCCTCGATCAGATAATCCATCTGATCCGTCGTCTGCGCAAGATATCTCGCGACATTCGACACATCATCCAGCATATTCGATGTGTCGGAAACCAGCGCATTGCTGGAGGAAGCAACCTGGCGGAGCGCTTTCTCCTTCTGTTTTAAGATCCCGATCAGCTCCTGGGCATTCAGCAGACCGGCGTGACCGGCGGAAGTATCTGCTCCCGCAGCCGCCTCGGCAAGTGCCTGTTCATCCGCATCCCCTGCCTCAACATCGTAGTAATCCGCAATCGCATCCTCCATGGATGCCTGGGATGATGCAAGATTTTTGATAAAGTCCACGATACTCTTCTGGAGCTGTGTGTCCAGCTTTTTGATCTGCTGGACTGCTGATACCACGTCATCAACGCTCACAGACGCACTTCCGGAGCTGCTCTTTAAACCGCGAAGACTTGTATCAAGCTTCCGGAGCGGTTCCTGCATATTTCCGAGCGTATTGACAACATCCGTCAGACTGCTGTGGGCAACCTCGGAGGCATCCTTCGCCGTCTGGATATACGGGATGATCGTTCCGAGCTGCTCGGAAAGGGCATTTAAGGATGCAAGTGCCTGGTCATTGCTGTCCAGGATCTCATCTTTGGAACCGCTGATGATGCCTCTCGCATTCTCCGCCTCGTTTAATCCCTGTTTCAGCTCGTTGACGCCGCTTCTCATGCTCTCCAAAGAAGCTGCCAGCTGGTCCATGCTGTCATACAACTGGTCTCCGGCACCTTTCCAGGTGTCCTTCGCATCCTTTAAGTCCACGATATGCTCAAGGTCTTTCACGGTTCCCGGGACCATCGCCATGATGACGCCGGATGTCTCGAATTTCTCAGAGCCGATCCGGATTGTATAGTCGCCGTCCTCGCCCGGAAGCGCCGTATACATGATCGCGGTCTGGGAACCGAGACTCTGCGTCTGCGCGCCTTCCGCCTCGACACTGTAGCATTTGCTCATATCGACGAGCATCGCGACAACGAGCAGCATATTGTTCTTATCATAATCTCTCGCCACATCGTTCGGTTTCGCGGTCACATGGACCTCCACGAGTCCGGAAGCTCCGGCGAGCTTCTCTGCATCCGTCGGGACTCCGTTTAATTTGTAGGAGACATCCATCGTCCACGGAAGTGTCACCGTGTCCTTGTCGATCGCTCCTTTATAGTAAAAATATCCCTTTGTGTCGGCCGGGAGATTCCAGGTAACTTTTCCGTCTCCGATCTCCGGGGCCGTATTGTTGGTCATATTTGTGACATCGAGATAATTTCCATAGTCCGTGAAGCTCGTGAGTCCGTTTAAGCTCACTCCTTTCACAACATTCACCTTATCTACAGAACCATAGTAATCCAGGTTCACGTACATCGATTCATCGACGCTCACAGACGCCTCCGCCGCATAGACCGGCGTGGAAACAAGGCTGGTGCAGAGCGTGACAGCTGCCATTCCCGCTGCCATGATCTTTCTATTTTTCTGTCTCATCACCGTTCTCCTCCATTCCTTCTCTATCTGTCATCTCCGGCTCCCTGCCTGCCGCCGCTTCGTTTTCATCGTCCTCGTAGGGATCCGCGCCTTCCTCTGTATCTTCTTCCATCTCACCTTTTTTCGCGTTCCGTTTTTCTCTCCGGTTCTTCACCCGGCGGTGAAGACGTTTCGCAAGCGCCGCTGCCGGCTTCTCCCCGACGATAAAGTTGTCAAACAAGGTCAGGAGCAGCGGAAGCACTGTCAGTACCAATACAAGGCTGAACAGTCCGCCTCGTCCGATCAGGTGGCCAAGGTCGGCGATCGCCGTTGTGGACGAGATCATGTATACAATATATCCGGCCAGCGTGATGATGGAACCGGATGTAAAGATCGAGGAACAGGACGCCGCGATCGCTTCCACGCAGGCTTTTTTCTTCGAGAGCGTCTTTCTCTTCGCCAGATAGTTGTTTGCTAAGAGGATCGAGTAATCGACCGTCGCACCCAGCTGGATACTGCTGACGATGATGTAGCCCATGTACACCATCTCAACGCCCTGGAAATACGGCATCGCCATGTTGATGAAGATCGCCACCTCGATCGGGATGATGACGAGGATCGGCATGACTGCCGACTTGAAGCTCATCATAACGACGAGGAATACGCCCGCAAGGGACAGCACATTTACATTCTCATAGTCCTTGACGATGAAGGACTTGATATCCTGGGTCGACGGCGTCTCACCGACGAGATAGCTGCCATCCGGATAATATTTCTTTACGATCTCCTGGATCGCATCGGAATCCTTGAACGCCTCCGTACTCTCCGTCTTTGTTCTTGTGTAGATCAGCATCCGGCAGTAGCCGCCTTTATGTAAGAGTTCCACCGTGGACTTCGGAAGGAACTCTTCCGGAATCCCCTCCGGCAGCGTGTCTGCCAGGGCCGTCACGCTCTTTACATAGGAGAGATCCTTGATCTCCTTCGCCATCGCCCGCTCATTGACCTCCGAAGTGTTCGGATACAGGGCGAGCAGCATGTTGCTTCGTCCGAAGATCTTCGTGATCTCCTGGTCATCCTCATAGACCTGGGTTCCTTCCGATGCACCCATGGAATCATTTCCGTAGAGGAAGTCGTTTAATCCCTGCGCTGTGTAGGCAAGCGGCGTCACAAGGACGATCACCGCGAACACGATCGGGCGGATCCGGTAGATCACCTTTCCGAGGCCGTGGAAATCCGGCATGAAGGAACGGTGTTTCGTCTTCTCATTGAGCTTCGCAAACTTCAGGATCATTGCAGGCATGAAGAATACGACGGTCAGAAGGCTGAACACGATACCTTTCGCAAGGACGAGACCTAAGTCAAAGCCGATCGAGAACTTCATCGTTACAAGGGCGAGGAAGCCGACGACTGTCGTCAGGCTGCTGGCGAAGATCGAGTTGATCGCCTCCTGAACGGCGTTGATGATCGCGTCCTCCTCATTCATTCCCTGTTTGCGGTAATTCATGAACGCATCGAGCAGGAAGATCGAGTAGTCCATGGACGTCGCCAGCTGCAATATGATCGAGACGTTTTCCGTCAGGAACGAGACCGTTCCGATAAAAATGTTCGTTCCTTTGTTTAAGAGGACCGCAACACCCATAACCAACAGGAATAATATCGGTTCCGTCCATGCCGTCGTCGTCACGGAAAGCACTGCAAAGATCATGACAACGGCCACCACGAGGATCTTGCTCATCTCGCTCTCCATGGACTCAGTCATGGATTTGTTCTGGACCGCCATTCCGACATAACAGCCTTTATCGCCGAGAAGATTTTTCATCTCATTGATCGCGTTGGAAGTCCGGCTGGAATCGCTCTCCTCGACAAACGTGATATCGAAGACTGCGTTTCTGTCCTTATAGTAATCCTTGATGTCGCTCTCATTGATGAAATCTTCCCCGGCGTAGATGTTGACGGAACTGTCGCACCACAGCACCTGGTCCACGCCATCGATCTCTGCGATCTCATCTTTATATTGCTTCGCCTCATATAGCGAGACATCCTTCACCATGACCCGCGCAGTTCCCGGATAACCGAACTTGTCACGCATGACGTCAAGTCCGATCGCCGATTCCGCTGTGTCCGGAAGGTATTTTGTCAGATCGTAGTTTACATTGACGAAATTCATCGTCAAAAGTGATAAGAGACAGCCGATCACAAAGACTGTCTCGATCCACGCGCGTTTATGGATGATGAACGACGCAAGCATATAGGAAAAGCCGCCGCTCTGGCTCTTTTTCTTCTCCTTATGCCCGCGGAGCGCATTCTTTAACTTCTCTCCCATGTCCTCTCTCCTTCAATTCTGAAATGCAGCCGGTCCTGCACCGCGGATCTGGCGCGGGACCGCCCGGTCATTTCTTTTTTCTTACCGCTCCAGAACTACCATATAGTAGTCTTTTCTATCTCTGTTTTCATGGGCGATTCCCATTCTGCGGTAGTATTCCAGAGAATATTTTTTATCGTTCTTCCGGTCCGCCTTTTCCTGCATCCGGATCATGACAGAATCATACGGATCGTACGTCTCCTCCGGTCCCCAGAGGTACATCTCAAAAAATGTCGCACTCTTTCTCTCCGGAAGTACGTTCTTTATGTAATCGCTCACCGTTCCCTCGCCCGGGATCATATTTCTGCTCTTCGAATATCCCTTCTCCATTGCGAGCGAGAGCCGTTTCTCTGCGATTTCATTTAACGTCTGGTCCAGGACAAAGCTCGCCTGCCCATCGTAAAACTCTACATCCCCGTTGTCATAGTCGTCCTCGGCATCCGGATAAGCATCAAAAAACAGGTCGCTCTTCTCATCATTCATCTCATCAAAGAGTTCCTGTTCCTTCTGATCCAGCATATCAACAGGGTACGCTCCGCCCCGCGTGTTCGGATTTTTCCTCGCATAGGAGAAGATCCCGTCCTTTGTGAACGTGTAGCATGTATTTTCATCCTCGATAAAATCTGTGCTCCAGGCACCGTTTCCCATAAGGTAGTACCAATTTCCGGAAATCTGATTCCAACCCGGCTTCGCTCCGAGCGTCTCCGGAACTGCCGCATAGGCAGGGATCCCGGACATTCCGGTCATCACGCAGAGGATTGCTGCCATTCTTCGTACATCTTTCTTTCTGATCATCCGATCGCCTCCGCTTTTCCTCTCCTGCTCCGGCTGCCTTTCTTTCTCGCACACCCTGCAGCAGGATCTTTTTTTTTCATTCCTTTTACTTGCAATATTATCTATGTTTATGTTAAAATACTCAAGAACCAGTTTTCAAAAATTGTGCCAAATGAGACAATTTGAGTGTTTTTGTCCAATTTGGAATGGATAAAGGAGTTTTGTTCTTTATGTTAAAGCTGCCTATACAGGAAGAGCATGTCTCTGTCCGCAGAACCTACCTGCTTTTGATGAAAGCGCTTCTGGATCTGCTGGCGGAAATGCCGTTTGAAAAGATTTCCCTGACGGATATCTGCCGGGTATCCATGGTCTCCCGCTCTACCTTCTACCGGTATTTTGAGGATAAGTACGATCTGCTCCACTACTGCATCAAAATGTATATTGAAGGACTTCGTCCGGTGGAGGACCTTTTATATTTCAGGAACATGAACTCCCTGCGGATTTTTTTGACGTTCCTGCTCTCACAGGCGCAGGAAAACCTTGCCCAGTACCAGAAGATCTACCAGGTAAATAAAAACGGGTCCCTGATGTTCCTGATCCAGCATGATCTCGCTGAAATCCTGGCTGAGAGCGGATGGCACGGGGAAAGCAAAGGGTACCGCCTGAAGATCGCGATGCCGCTCTATGTTTCGTTTATGTCAAGTTTTTACCTTACAACGCTAAAATCCTACCTGGAGCTGGCCGATGACTACACGATCGCTGATTATGTGGAAAATGTGTGCCGGTTTGTCCAGAGGGATTTCTGGGAGGCAAAGGAAGACGAGACATGACAAAATGCCGCCTGTCACCGTTTTTTACCGGGTGAACAGACGGCATTCTTTCTATATTTTATATATTCTATTTTCTCTTCTCTGCGTGTTCATCCCACACTGGAACATCGATCCCCGCAACTTTCGAGGTAAACGCGGTTCCGTCATTCTTTTCAAAGTGTTCCCACGCCCGAAGCACATATTTGAATCCGATATACTGTAACGGAAGGTTGCAGTAAACCATGAGGATATTCGCAAAATCACTGAGATCCCAGAGGGCACTCAGATCCATGCCGGCAATATTTGTGATGACGCCGAAGGAAATGACAACAAGGCAGAGCACACGGATCGTATTGATAAATGCAGGCCGTGTCGAGATCCGGTTCGCGCACATCTCCGTGAAGGACATAAAGCCTACCAAGCAGGTGAACGCAAACAATCCGAAGCAGACGCTGACGAGCATCGTCACAAGATGGTAGATGGTTCCGGTTCCGGTGAGTGCGCCGCATGATGTCAGGAAACGGTCAAGTTTCCCGAGCTCAAACCATGCCGCACTGTCCTCCGTGAGCCACATTCTTCCCATGACAACGACAAAACCTGTCAGGGTGCAGATCACGATCGTGTCGAGGAATACGCCGAGTGCCTGGACACAGCCCTGATCACACGGATGGTTCGCATCTGCTGCCGCTGCCGGCATCGTGATGGTTCCCTGTCCTGCCTCATTTGACATCAAGCCGCGCTTGATGCCCTGGCTTAATGCGATGCCGAACGCTCCGCCGAAGACTGCTTCCGGACGGAATGCCTCGGAGAAGACTGCTCCGAAGAACCACGGGATCCTCGGGATGTTAAAGACGATGAGGAGGACAACCGTCAGGATATAGATTACTGCCATGACCGGAACTAACAAGTCTGTGACCTTTGTGACTTTTTTGATCCCGCCAAAGCTGATGATCGCCGTCGCAACAATGAGAACTGCGAAGGAGATCCAGTAAAGGGACGAATTCGTCTCAATCACGGTCCCGGTAAACACGCCCGCGATCGCGCCGACCGCAGAGATCGTGTTGAAGCCCTGTGCCGGGAAGCAGAGGAACGCGTAGATAATATAGAGGACACTGAGCGCCGCTCCTGCCCACGCTGCATTCTTCAAAAGTCTTCTTCCGTAGAATGGCAGGCCGCCCACATACTCATCATCTTTTCGCTCTTTAAAGATCTGGGAGAGCGTCGCCTCCACGAAAGCCGTCGACATTCCGAAGAACGCAGAGATCCACATCCAGAACAGAGCGCCCGGACCGCCCGTGGAGATCGCGCCGGTGACACCCAGGATGTTTCCGGGACCGACACGCATCGCCGTCGACAAGAGGAATGATGCGAGGGATGAGATTCCCGTTCCGCTGCTCTTCTGCCTCATCAGGACATGGAGTCCGTAGCGGAATTTCCGCACCTGGATAAAATGCAGACGGAATGTAAAATAAATTCCTGTTCCGACTAAAAGAATGATCGCCAGACTGAAATTCCCGAGGATCGGGATCTTCGCATACCAGTCAAAGTTTGTCGGAAAATCCCAGAACAGGTTTGAGACGATCTGGATCTTCCCGCATATGGCATTTACGGCCTGAAACAATGCTTCCATAGCTTTTTCCTCCTCATGATCTCTTATTTGTGTGAATGACCGGATCGAACGCCCCGGCATTTTCACACGCCGCAGTCGAATTCAGATTATCGTTCCACGCTGCGAAATTTGCGCATTGATTTTCAATATTCCGGACTCGTTTTTGTATATGTTTCTATAATATCTCTGATATTTGGTATTTTCAAGAAAAATTTGTCATATTTCAGAAATTTGCAAAGTTCATGTTCCTTCCACATTTCATTCCGGTATACTTTCAGAAACACACAGCGCCCCATACCCCAATCTCGGATTCGGATACTCCAGCTCGGACGGCAGCCGTTTCGCCCCTTTCCTCAGGTACGCTTTCACTTTCTCCCCATAAAGGTACGGGTCATTCCCTCTCACGATCCCCCACTCCATGAGAAGCGCCGCGGCTCCGGCGACGAGGGGCGCCGCAAAGGACGTTCCTGTGACCGCCTCATATCCGCCTCCGCTCTTCGGAGCCATGATCCCGACGCCCGGCGCTGCGAGATCCGGCTTCTGGGCATGGTAGATTCTGGTGTCCCCGCGGCCGGAAAACGGGGCATAGATCCTGGTCCGGCTGTCGTAGGCGCCGACAGTGAGCGGACGGAACGCCGTGGACGGGATCGTGAGCGTCGTCTCCGGCGACGGTTCGAGAAAAGCCGTATTCTGCCCGAGTGCGGCGGATGACGGAAGCCAGAGATCCACATATGTATCTTCCCGCCCCTTTCCGAGAAACCGGAAAATCCAGATTCCGCTCTCCACATACGCCTGCTCCGGAACGAACTCGATGTAGATCTCCTGGGCGGCATTAAACGGGGACGGCTCCCCGTAATAGATCAGAAGCTCCGTCTCCCCGATCCGGATCCGGTCCGTCCCACGTATCGGAAGCAGTTCGAACTCCGCGTCACCGGACGGATCTCTCAGAAAGATCCGCATCCCGTCCTCATAATTTTTCCAGATCTGTACTCCGAATCCCGTTTCATAATTGCCCACCGAAAGGCGGACTTCCGCGATCCTTCCGGGCACGATCACCGGTCTTGCGTGTCCTCCTGAATCCCCCTCGTTCCCCGCTCCGGTCACAAATACGAAGCGTCCCATCTGCGCTAGGGAATCGAGATACCTCTCCAGAAGTCCGCCGCCGTCATGCGACCCGTATGTATTTCCGAAGCTTAAGTTCACCGCCATCGGTCTCCCCAGCTCCAATGCCTTTCGCACAGCAAGATCCATCCCGCTCATCAGCTCTGCCGTCCTCGGAAATCCTGCCGGATCCGGGATCCCAAGACGGACAACGATCAGCTCGCTCTCATATGCGGCCCCGCGGTACAGCCCGCCGCTTGCTCTCCCGTTTCCGGCCGCGATCCCCGCCACCGCTGTCCCGTGACCACTCGTGTCAAACGATGGACTTCCGAAATTTCCTGGTGTTTTCTCCCCGCGGAGCAGCTCATCGATTTCCGCCTTTTCATATGTCTTCCCGGTGACCTGATCGTCCAGATACAAAATTCTCGTAGTTCCATCTTCATTCCGGAAATCCTCGTGAAACAGATCGATCCCGGAGTCGATCACCGCCACCAGAACGCCTCTTCCTGTGAGTCCCTCATTTCCGCTCTGTGACGGAAGAAAGCAGGAGGCCGCTCTCGCCCGGTTCAGGGCAAAGAACAGCCTCTTTGGTTTCTCCGCATATTCAATTTCCCGAAGTGCAATCACTCCCGGGACATCCCGCTCCGGGATCCGGAGGATCGCAAAATCATTTAAAAGATATGTCCCCGAAACAGTTGGGAATTTTTCTCTCAGCACAGACGCAAGATCCCCGTGGTATTTCACGATGATCTCCCAGGTCCGGTCCGCCCTGTCATATCCAATATTCAGCTCCTTTGTCCGCTCTCTCGTCTCCTCCGGAACGGAAAGTGCCAGATTTAAGAGATTTTCAGCCTTCTGATCTTCCATATCCGCCGTGCCGCATCTCCTCTGTCCCCTGCCTGTCTCACGCCGGCGAAACTTACACGCCGGATCCCACATCATCACGATCTGACGCAGATTCCAACGCAGACAGATTCATTCCGGATATTTTATGCAGTGACTGCGGATCCTGTTCCGAACCTCTATCCGAAGATTACAAACGTCTGCATCAGGTACATGAACACCGGGATCGTCACCATGCTGATCACGGTTGTCACAGTGATGACGGTACAGGCAAACTCATAGTCCCTGTCATACTCCCGCGCCATGATCCCCATCTGTGCCATCGCCGGCATCACGGTCAGCATGAAGAATACCTCTCTCATCTCCTGTGTCACCGGCAGGAGTCTGAGGAACACAACGGCGGTCGCCGGCACCATGATAAACCGCATAAGGACCGCCACAACGATATCTTTTCCGATCCTGATCGATGATGTTTCCATGTTCCGGATCACGCTTCCGATAAACACAAGTGCCAACGGGGATGTGACCCCGCTGATCATGGACAGCGGTTTCAGGATAAAATCAGGGACTTCGATCCTGAAAAAGACTGCTGCCATTCCAAGAAACATTCCTACGACCGTCGGGCAAAACAGATTTTTGATATTCTGCGCCCATCTCGCACTCTTGCCGTTTTTTTCTCCCCGCTGCAGCAGACTGATCCCCAGCGTCCAGAAGAGGACTGTGCTCGCGATATAATAGATCGCGCCGACGGAAGTGATCCCCTCTCCCCAGAGCGCCTGGATCACAGGAAATCCGATAAAAACGACATTCGGGAAACCCGCTGCCACGATAAAAGTATCCCGCCTGTCCTCCCTGATGCGGCACACCTTTGCCGTCACTGCCGCTAAACAGACGCACATTAAGATCAGCGCAAACACATACGGCACCTTTGTGATCAGGAACAGAAGGCGTTCCCGGCTTTCCAGGTCTCGATAGATATTATAAAACATATAGAACGGGAGCGTCGCCTCCACCGTAAATTTAGAAAGAAAATCCATTCCGTTTTTTCCGAACCATTTCTTTCCGGCGAAATAGAAGCCCATTCCGATCAATATCAACAGTGCAAAAATACTTTTTATCGATTGTAAGACCATTCCCATCCCCCTGAATCCATAAAAGAGTCTATAAAAAGACCCCCGGAGCCATCAGACCCGGGGGCATCGTGCAAATGACACGTTTGATCCTGTTACTGTGCAGTTGTAATATTCATGACAATGCTGTCAAGAGCACTTGCATTTTTGATCCTTCCGTTGGTATAGATCACAACCATATATCCATCCTGTTTCCGGCAGTAGTAAGTGTTTGTTGTCTTCTTTCCGGTTACTGACGCTTTGTAATACTGCTGATTTGCGATCGTCACAGCAGCAGCCTGCGTTGCCTGGCCTTTCTGTGCTTTCTCAATACCGACAAGTGTATTTACAAATGTCTGTGCATCCATATCCGGTTTATTCTTCATATCGAGATAATAGATCTCAACATCACCGTTATCTGTGCTCATGCAGAGATCCTGTGTGCGGTACGGGTTTCCGATCGCATTATATTCGCTGCCGATATAGTCGTCACCGACATCTTCTTTTGTCTCCGTTGTTCCGATGATCTGCGGGATGCAGAGGTTCGACCAGGTATTGTAATATCTTCCTCCTGTGATATGTCCCTTCGGAGCAGTTGTTCTCGGCGCTACCCAGCTTCCATCGTCACCAAATGTATAATCAACGCCGTCAATGTTTCTTGTGGTGTTGGAGACCATAATGTGGGTTGCCGGATCGATATAGTACCATACTTCATTTCCGCGTCCGTCTCCCTCTTCGGATTTGATCCATCCGCTTGCGAGGTTTCCGTCCTTGTCATAATAACGCCAGTTGTTTTTTGCGTCACTCTCCCAGCCGTACTTTGTTTCTCCGGAAGCAGTCTCATCTGCAAATGCAGTCACCATATTTACACTGCCGATCGCTGCAGCGAGCGCTGCCATAAGCATAACTTTCTTTAATTTCATTTTCAATCCACTCCTTCATGGGTTTTTATCAACTAATGCCATTATACAGGTATTTTTTTGAGAACGCAAGCGCTAAGAACTGGAGGATGGCAGGATTTATGAAAAATTAAGAAAAAAGCGGCAAATTTTGTCATTTCTGACATAGATTTGCCGCTTTTTCCACTTGTTTGTATCTCTGATCCCTGCATCCGATATCCGTTCCCGGCAGCGATGTTCCGCTGCAGTTTCCGGTCATCGATCAGGATTACTTTCTCATGATGATCTCGTCTCTTCCCGGTCCGTTGGAAACCATGGTGATCGGCACTCCGATCTCTTCCTCGATCGTCTCGATATACTTCTTGCAGTTCTCCGGAAGATCCTCGTAGTTCTTGATTCCGCGGATCTCGCACTTCCAGCCCGGAAGAGTCTTGTATACCGGTTTTGCCTTCTCAAGCTCCGGAGTTGTCGGGAAGTCTTTTGTTACCTTTCCGTCGATCTCGTAGCCTACACAGATGTGAAGCTCGTCAAGATATCCTAAAACGTCAAGAACCGTGAGGGCAACCTCTGTGGAACCCTGGATCTGAACGCCGTATCTTGTAGCAACAGCATCGAACCATCCCATTCTTCTCGGACGTCCTGTTGTCGCACCGAACTCACCGCCGTCACCGCCGCGGCGTCTTAACTCGTCTGCCTCTTCACCGAAGATCTCGCTGACAAACGCACCTGCGCCTACTGCGCTGGAGTAAGCCTTAACGACTGTTGTGATGTTCTTGATCTCGTACGGCGGGATGCCTGCGCCGATCGCGCCGTAAGCTGCCAGTGTGGAAGAAGATGTAACCATCGGGTAGATACCGTGATCCGGATCCTTTAAGGAACCGAGCTGACCCTCTAAAAGGACATTCTTTCCTGCCTTGATCGCATCGCGAAGGTATTTGGATGTGTCGCATACATACGGAGCGACCATCTCCTTGTACTCCATAAGTGTATTGAAGATCTCCTTCGGATCAAGGGCCGGCTGATGATATAAATGCTCTAACATCACATTTTTCAGTGTGCAGACGTTTTTGATCTTATCCATCAGTTCCTTCTCATCACCGAATAACTCGTTGACCTGAAAACCGATCTTTGCGTATTTATCAGAATAGAACGGAGCAATTCCGGACTTTGTGGAGCCGAAAGACTTACCTGCCAGACGCGCTTCCTCATAAGTATCAAATAAAATGTGGTACGGCATTAAGATCTGTGCTCTGTCGGACACGAGGATCTTCGGCATCGGAACGCCCTGGCTTGTCAGGTCGTTTAACTCATTTACAAGGAACGGGATGTTTAATGCCACGCCGTTGCCGATGATGCTTGTTGTATGATTATAGAATACACCTGACGGAAGAAGATGAAGGGCAAATTTTCCGTAATTGTTGATAATTGTGTGACCAGCGTTGCTGCCGCCCTGGAAACGGACAATAATGTCGGATTCCTTTGCAAGCATATCCGTGATCTTACCTTTTCCCTCATCGCCCCAGTTGGCGCCTACGATTGCTCTAACCATGTTCTAATATCCTCCTTTGGACGTTCAAACGGAATGCACTTTGCGCATCCCGGCGTCTTACGCAGTTGTAGCTGTCATATTCATGACACTTTCATAGTTTACAACAAAAGTCTCCATAAGTAAAGTCAATATTTATTATGAAGTCCATAATAGCAGCTTATGCATTACTATACACGGCCGGATCCGTCACCCCCGACGTTCCCTCAGCACTTCTAAAAACCGCTCTCCCGCCGGTGAGATCGGTACCTTCCGGTCCGTCACGACGCAGATCTCGCGCTCCGGCATCATCTCCCGGAAGGCAAGCTCAAAGAGTTCTCCGCTCTCGATCTTCTCCTTCGCGAATTCCTCCATCACACAGCCGATCCCCATGTTCCGGATCGCGAACTGGACGATCATATCACTGGTGGCGAGCTCAAACTCCGGTTCCAAGACGATCCCGCGCTTTTCCAGGAAACGGTCCATGAACTTTCTCGTACTCGTATCCTTTTCAAGGAAAATACAGGGCAGATGCTCCAGTTCCCCGTACTCCATCCGCTTTCCCTTCAGCGTCCAGAACTTGTTTCCGGCGACAAAGGTATTCCGGATCTTCTTCACCTCAAAGGCTTCCACCTCCGGTCTCGCGTCAAACGGCGTGCTCACAACGCCGAAATCGATCTTTCCCTCGTACAGAGACTCGATCGTCTCCGGCGTCGGCGCATTGGAGACCATGACCTTGATATTCGGATATCGCTCGTGGAAGGTCTCCAGGTACGGAAGCAGGTAGAACTGCAGTGTCATATCGCTCGCGCCGATCCGCACCTCTCCCATGTCCATATCCACGAGGCGCTTTAACATCTCCTCGCCGTCCAGGATGTTTTCCATCCCGCGCTCCACATAAGGATACAGGAGTTTTCCCTCCGTGGTCAGTTTTACGCCTTTCTGGGTCCGCAGAAAAAGTTTCGTGTTCAGCGCTTTTTCCAGCTGCTTGATCGCCTGACTCGCCGCAGGCTGGGAAATGCAGAGCGCCTCTGCTGCAGCGGTAATGCTGCCGAGGCGCCCTACATAATAAAATACTTTATAATATTCTGTACTGATGCTGCTCGCATGTTCCATTATACATTGATCTCCGCTTTTACTCCGAGAAGATCCGCATTTTCCTTTAAGATCGGGCGGACAACCTCATCAAGGAACTCATCAACCTGTCTCGGTGCGCGGCCGACATACTTCTTCGGATCCATAGTCTTCTTTAACTCGTCGAGGCTTAAATTGAAGGACGGATCTGCAGCGATAAGCTCTAAGAGATTGTTGTCCTTTCCTTCCACTTTGACGTTCTTTCCTGCCTCCATGGAGAGCTCACGGATGCGCTCATGGAGTTCCTGTCTGTCTCCGCCGGCTTTTACCGCATCCATCATGATATTCTCGGTCGCCATAAACGGAAGCTCTGCCATTAAGTGTTTCTCGATCACCTTCGGATATACCACAAGACCGTCGACAACGTTTAAGTAGAGGTCCAGGATGCCGTCGATCGCTAAGAATCCTTCCGGAATGGAAAGACGCTTGTTCGCAGAGTCATCAAGGGTACGCTCAAACCACTGGGTGGAAGCGACGAGCATCGGGTTCATCATATCGGACATCACATAGTTCGCTAAGGAAGCGATACGCTCACTTCTCATCGGGTTTCTCTTATATGCCATCGCGGAAGATCCGATCTGGTTCTTCTCAAACGGCTCTTCCACTTCTTTTAAGTGCTGGAGAAGGCGGATATCATTGGAGAATTTGTGGGCGCTCTGCGCGATCCCGGCAAGAACAGAGAGCACACGGCTGTCAATCTTTCTGGAATACGTCTGTCCGGATACCGGGAAGCACTGGGAGAATCCCATCTTCGCAGCGATCCGTCTGTCCGCCTCGCGGCACTTCTCATGATCCCCGTCAAAGAGTTCCAGGAAGCTTGCCTGGGTTCCTGTCGTTCCCTTGGAGCCAAGTAATTTCATGGAACCGATCACATGGTCAAGGTCCTCAAGGTCAAGGCAGAGTTCCTGCAGCCATAAGGTCGCACGCTTTCCGACCGTTGTCGGCTGCGCCGGCTGGAAGTGTGTGAAGGCCAGTGTCGGAAGTTCTTTATATTTATCCGCAAAGTCGGAAAGTTCTTTCATCACGTTGATGAGTTTCTTTCTGACGAGCTTTAACGCCTCTGTCATAAGAATGATGTCTGTATTGTCGCCGACATAGCAGGAAGTTGCACCCAGATGGATGATCCCCTTTGCCTTCGGGCACTGGAGTCCGTAAGCGTATACATGGGACATCACATCGTGGCGGACAAGCTTCTCTCTCGCTTTTGCTTCCTCGAAGTTGATATCCTCCGCATGGGCTTTTAACTCTTCGATCTGCTCATCTGTGATCGGAAGACCGAGTTCTTTTTCTGTCTCAGCTAATGCGATCCATAATTTTCTCCATGTGCGGAATTTCTTCTCCGGAGAGAAAATGTACTGCATTTCCCTGCTTGCGTATCGCTCAGAGAGCGGGCTCTGGTATCTGTCGTTCATGACAAAATCCTCTTTTCTAATTCAATGTTTTTGTAGTTCAATATACTTTCACGAATTTTCAGCTAACTATGGGGTTTTGTGGAACATTAAAATTCCCCTTGTTATTTCTCATAACTTCCGCGGATATCTTCTTCCGGCGGATCCACCGGATACTCTCCGGAGAAGCAGGCCGTACAGATCGGAAGTCCGTTTGCCATTTCTTTTAAGCGGTCCATCTTTAAGTAAGCCAGGGAATCTGCTCCGATCACCTTGCAGATCTCATCGACGGTACGATTGTGGGCGATGAGCTGTTCGCTGGACGGGATATCGGTTCCGAAGTAGCACGGGTAAAGGAACGGCGGCGCGGAGATCCGCATATGGACTTCCTTCGCTCCTGCCTCACGCAGCATATCCACGATCAGGTTGCTGGTCGTTCCGCGGACGATAGAGTCGTCGATCATAACGACGCGCTTTCCTTCCACGGCCTCTTTTAAGACGTTCAGTTTGATCCGGACCGCAGACTCACGGCTGCTCTGTCCCGGTTTGATGAAAGTTCTTCCGACATAGGAGTTCTTTACGAACGCCATCGCATACGGGATTCCGGATTCCATGGAATATCCGAGGGCGGCAGCATTTCCGGACTCCGGAACGCCGACAACAATATCTGCGTCCACCGGGGAATCCTTTGCAAGGCAGCGGCCCGCATAGATCCTGGAGTGGTAGACGCCGACGCCGTCAAAGACGCTGTCAGGTCTCGCAAAGTAAATATATTCAAAAATACATCTCGCCTCTTTTTTCGGGTCATGCATCGCGAGGTTGGACTTGATGCCATCCTTATTGATCGTCACGATCTCGCCCGGAAGCACGTCGCGGACAAAGGTAGCACCGATCGTGTCAAGCGCACATGTCTCGGAGGTCAGGATATAGGCATTATCGCGCTTTCCGATACAGAGCGGTTTGAATCCCTGCGGATCGCGGGCGCCGATCAGCTTTCTCGGGCTGGAGATCACAAGGGAGTAGGCACCCTTGATCTTCTTCATCGCGTTTGCCACGGCTTCCTCAGCGGTTCCCACCTTGCAGCGCTCTCTCGCGATGTGGTAGGCGATGACCTCGGAGTCGATCGTGGTCTGGAAAATCGCTCCGTCGTAAGCGAGCTCTCTGCGGAGCTCCGGCGCATTGACAAGGTTTCCGTTGTGCGCCAGCGCTAAAGTTCCCTTCACATAGTTTAAAACGAGCGGCTGGGTATTCTCGATCGTACTGCTCCCGGCCGTGGAATACCGGACATGACCGACACCGATATTTCCCTTTAATTTTTCCAGTTTCTCTGACGTGAAGACTTCGTTGCAGAGTCCCATCCCCTTACAGGCATTGACAACACCTTTCGGTCCGTATGTATCGCTCACCGCGATTCCGCAGCTCTCCTGTCCGCGGTGCTGTAAAGCGAACAATCCGTAGTAAATGGTAGACGCAACATCATTTCTGTCCAGATCGTACATTCCGAAAACGCCGCACTCCTCGTGCAGCTCATCTGTTCCCCAGTCTAAAGTAAGTGATTTCTCCATAAATGCTTTTCATCCTCTGATTTATAAGTTTTTACGATAAAACAGCAGTGTTTCAGTAGAAATTATAATACATACCATATGGAAAATCAAGAAAAAGTTCAGCTTCCGGGCGTCCTGCGTACTTCTTTGTGAAACCAGAACAAATTTCCGGCTCCTTTTTCGATCCCGATACCATAAATTTCCCCTTCCGTCTCAGAGACAGATTCCCCGGAGTGTCCCGCCTCCAGCTCCGGCACCAGGAAGGTCTTCTCCGTCATCCCGGATCTCGCATACGAGTATGCGAACCAGAGAAGCTCCAGCAGCAAAAGGATCCTTGCAGTCTTTACGGCGGCTTTTCTTATCTTTTCCCTTCGGTATCCGTGTCTCCACGGATGGTATGGACGATACAGATAGCGGATAGCGTTCCCTCCTTTCAGGATTTTTTAGGGTTCGTTTTCACAGTTTAACGGTTTCCTATGTAGTTTTTCAATATGCATTCTTATTATATCTTTTTTCCCGCATTTTCTCAACTGAAAAATGGCCCGCAGGATCATACTGCGGTATTTCACATTCCTGCACACGGCGGGCATTTTCCGGCCGGAAAATGCCGCATGATACCGTCGCATTGGTTCCCGACATGCCGGTCCGGAATGCAGGGCATCGGCAGAAACATGTTGCAGCACACGGGCATGGGACGCTCGTGTACTGCAACGGTTTCGCGTTCCCTCCTAGTCTGCCCGGGTTGTCTCCCGCGCGCTGCTCTCCGCTCCCGCCGCGGTGGTCCCTGACATGCCGGTCACATCGTCCGTCAGGTTATTGATGCCGTCTCCCACATCATCTACCATGTCCCTCAGGACTCCTCCGCTCTCGCCGGCCGTCTGGGACGGGGCGTTCGTACTCTGGTTCGTTCCATCGGTCCGGCTCTCCATGGTCGTTCCCGCTCCGGCGCTTCCCGTATCCGGAGCCGTGGTCATATTATTTCCGTTCTTTCTTCCGCATGCTGTCATGACGGTCACGGTCATCACAAGAAGCACACATACTCTGATCCATCTGATTTTTCCCATAAAAAACAATCTCCTTTCTACGGCTATTATGTGCCATAGAAAGGAGAAGTATTTTGGAAAAAAATGGATATCAACCGATCACGTCGGACATATCATAAAGTCCTGCCGGTTTTCCTGCGAGGAATTTCGCAGCCTCCACAGCGCCCTTTGCGAAGATCTCGCGGGAGTAAGCGGTGTGTGTGAAGGTGATGACTTCATCGCGGCCTGCGAACATGATATCATGCTCGCCGACGATGGTGCCGCCGCGCATAGCCTGGATCCCGATCTCCTTCGGATCTCTTGCGACACGCTCGGAGGAACGGTCATATTTATAGTGGTAGGTATTGTCAAGACTCTCATTGATAGCGTCTGCAAGAGCGATGGCTGTTCCGCTCGGCGCGTCGATCTTACGGTTGTGGTGCTTCTCCAGGATCTCGATATCAAATCCTGCTGCCGCAAGGACCGGGGCAACCTCTTTTAATGTCTTCATGAGAAGATTGATCCCGATGGACATATTTGCAGAGCGAAGGACTGCGTCCACTTTGCTCGCCTCTTTTACATGGTTTAACTGATCCTCAGAAAGTCCTGTGGTACATAAAACGACCGGAACCTTCTTCTCCTCACAGTAATCCAGGAGTCCGTCAACCGCTTTCGCTGTGGAAAAGTCGATGATGACATCGGCCTCCGGGCACTCAGCGAGAGATTTGAATACCGGATATCCTGCGTAAGTTTCTGTGTTCATATCCACGCCTGCGACGATCTCGATCGCGTCATCCTTTGAGATAATATCCGTGATCACATGTCCCATCACACCGTGGCATCCATTCATAATTGCTCTGATCATTGTTTTCTCCTCATCTGAAACCGACCGGCAGTGCGCCGCCATGCTGCAGCTCCGCCGCGGCTTTTTTCCTATCGTTTCCTACAGGATACCGAAATCCTGCATTGCCTTCTTTAATACTTCCTGGTGCTGCGGCTCCATCACTGTAAGCGGAAGTCTCGGCTCGCCGACATTCTTACCCATTAAGTTTAACGCTGCCTTTACCGGGATCGGGTTTACCTCAGAGAACAGAGCTTCGATCAGCGGAAGAGCCTTTAACTGGATTCGTCTGCTGGCTTCCACATTGCCTTTGAAGAATTCTGCACACATATCGTGGGTCTGCTTCGGAGCAACGTTGGAGAGAACGGAGATCACGCCCTTTGCGCCGAGTGCCAGCATCGGAACAACCTGGTCATCATTTCCGGAATATACATCCACATATCCGCCGGAGAGCTGGAGGATCTTCGCAACTGCGGAGAAGTTTCCGCTCGCTTCCTTGACTCCGACGATATTCTCGACATTCTTGCAGAGATCAACGATGGTCTCCGGAGCGATGTTGACGCCGGTACGGCTCGGTACGTTGTAGAGGATCGCCGGGATCTTGATGGAGTTTGCGATCTTTGTGAAATGTGCCTTTAAGCCATTCTGTGTCGCTTTATTGTAGTACGGGGAGACTAACAGGACACCGTTCGCACCAGCTTCCTCAGCCTCAACGGAAAGTTCAACCGCTGTCTGCGTACAATTGGATCCTGTTCCGGCAACGACCGGAATCCTTCCGTTTACGACTTCGCATACGAAACGGATCACCTGGATGTGCTCCTCCTCGGATGTTGTCGCGGACTCGCCTGTGGTTCCCATCGCTACGATACAATCAGTTCCGCCTGCGATCTGTTCCTCGATCAGGCTTTCCAGTACCTCATAATTTACTGATCCATTTTCCTTAAATGGCGTTACAAGTGCTACGCCGGCTCCTTCAAAAATAGCCATACTGCGTCCTCCTCTTTATTATGTAAAATATCATGTCAAAAGAAAAGGAGCTGAGATCAAATAAGATGTCAGCTCCCGGATCTTCCAGATTAAGCAGCCCTCCATCTTTTTCTAAAGATGACAGTCATACGATTCTTCACCGCATGCCCAGAAACGGGAACCCTAGGGACTTATTTTCCTGTCTCTTCGGCGCCCTCCCCTTTTCTCCGGCAGCCATTTCCCTCTATCTGCCGATCTACTCTTGTCAGGCGCGACCTCTACTTATCATTTATGGTATCATCATTCCTGATGATTGTCAATGTCTATGTTTTCTGCCTGTGAAATCCGTGAATTCTTTCCTGTGGAAACTACAGAAATTTCATCCACATACTTCTCGATTCCCTCCGGACACACACGCCCGGTCACGACCAGATCGGTCTCCTCATCTCTTGCCTCAAGGAAACTCTGGAATTCTTCGGCTGAGATGATCCCCTGGTCCACGATCCCAAGGATCTCATCCAGGATCAGAACGTCACACTCCCCCGTTGTCATTACCTTTTTCGCGAAATTGAAGCCGTTTCGCAGATTCATCAGTTCCTCGTGCTTCTGCTCCTCCGGAAGGTCCTCAAACCGTTCCTTTGAATGTTCGAAGCAGAAAAATTTCAGATCCGGCTCCAGACGTTTTAAAACGTCCGCCGCTTCCTCTCCGATCATTCCTTTCAGGAACTGTACCATAATGACCCTTTTTCCGCGGAAAACTCCCATCATTGCGTATCCAAGCGCCGATGCGGACTTTCCGTTACCCGCTCCGCAGATCACACGGACTCTGCCACTTGCCATGATCATTCCCTCTCTTTGTGTATACCATTCGCTGAAGCTTTTCAGAGCTTCTGCTATGCTATATTATCACACCTTACTTCCGTTTGCAAGAGATTTGCCTGTATGCCGGCGGGATCCGGACGGCAGTATGCTGCAGTACACGGACACTCCATACCCGTGCACTGCAGCAGGATCTTCTACACTTCTGCGTGTTCCGCGCATTCCAGTTTGCTCACGGATACCTCGTACGCCACGCGTTTCTCGCACTCTGTCTCACTGACTTTTTTTGTGTACTCCCTGCTCTGGACACGCCCCCAGATCAGGATCCTTGTTCCGACGCCGAATCCGGATGCATATCTCGCGTTCCTGCCCCAGGCGATGCACGGGATATAGTCAGATTTTCCGTACGGCCGGTTCACTGCCACGAGAAGATCCGCGATCTCTCTTCCGAGC
The DNA here is from genome assembly GCF_018785365.1 of Clostridium sp. MCC344. Taxonomy (NCBI): domain Bacteria; kingdom Bacillati; phylum Bacillota; class Clostridia; order Eubacteriales; family Clostridiaceae; genus Clostridium; species Clostridium sp. MCC344. Next base: position 22,843 of record NZ_WQPQ01000026.1, read on the forward strand.
GGGGTCTTCCGGTAGACCGGCTCCTTGCATATGTACCCGTCCAGGAAGATCTGGTTCGTCTTCGTATAATCCGTGAACTCCTCCATGAAACGGACTTCTCTGACAAACACAGACAGGACCAGACGGTTTTTCGTCCCCTCATGGCGGTTGTAGGAGCGGAACTGTCCGGAAGCTTCCATTGTACAGCCCCGGTAATCTTTCGTCACATCGATCAGACGTTCTGATATCATAAGCGGGATCGTGTCCGCCTGCTCACTCAAACGATTTACGAGAAGATCCACCAGATAGAATCCTTCCCCGAACACTGCATGACTGAATGTGAATCCTGAAACGATCGTTCCGATTACGGTTACTTTATTGTTCTCCATTCCTTTTTCTGTCATAGTATTTTCTCCTTTTTGATTGTTTTTTCCGCTATACAGCTTTTACCGTATATTTGTATGTAATCAGAACGTATTTCAGAACCGTTTTGTGTCCGTTTTTTCTCTGTTTTTGTCGACAATACTCCTTTTGTTTTTCCAGTTTCTGACAGGAACCCCCATTTTTACCATATGCAGGCAGAATTATTACTTTTCGCGGATAAGAATTTTCCGAGCTGAAAATCCCGGACAATGCAGTTACGACAGCAGATTTTCCCTGGAACTCTTCACGGGACCTCTTCATTTTTGCCTGTACTTGTTATTTTTTTCTGTTCATGTTAATATTTTATAAAGATCATCGTAACTGTTCAGTACCCTCACCGTTACGGGCAAAAATCCATTCCGGATCGGCTCCGCCGATGGGATTTCTGCCTTCCACTCTATGAATATATGAAAGGACAACAGCCCTGGGATCCCTGGGCTGTTGTGAAAAGGAAAAGACTTTTATGATCCACCTGCTTCTCTTCGGACGACAGGTCTATTTGAAATATTCTGCGGACGAAATGTCCGTATATGCCGCACAGGCATCATTTTTCATCATAATGGCGGCATTCCCGTTTTTCATGGTCCTCCTGGCCCTGATCCAGGTCGCTCCTATGATCCACGAAGCGGACCTTCTCCGCTTTCTGCTCCCGGCGATCCCGGACCGCTTTCGCGGACTCTTGATCTACCTTCTGGACAGTCTGCGCTCCGACTCCCCGGCAGCCCTGATCTCCGTGACTGCGCTAGCCGCCATCTGGTCCGCATCAAAGGGGATGCTCGGGATCGAAAAGGGCTTAAACCGGGTATTTGGAGTCACGTCCCCGCGGAATTATATTCTCCGCAGGGCACTCTGCAGCGTTTACACGCTCTGTTTTTCCCTGATGTGCGTGGCAAGTCTCGCGCTCCTCGTCTTCGGAAACTTCCTTCAGGGAATGCTCTTAAAATGGATCCCTGCCCTGGTGTACCTCTCGGGAACGATCTCCCTGTGCCGCGGTCTTGTCATGTTTTTCATGCTGACGATCTTTTTTATTGCGCTTTACACTGCGCTTCCGCACCGCAGGCTTTCAATCCCCGGACAGATCCCCGGTGCAATGTTCTCCGCCGCAGGCTGGGCACTCACTTCCCTGGCATTCTCTGTCTACTTCCGGTATTTCGGCTCATACGCTGTCACCTACGGAAGTCTGACCGCCGTGATCCTTTTTATGCTGTGGCTCTATGCCTCCATCTGCATTCTGTTTGTGGGGGCGGAGATCAACTGGTTTCTGCTGTTTTACAGGGAAAGGATCCAAATTTCACAGAAGAAAACTGCCTCGGATCCTACTACAAAGATTTGAGTTTCAGACCGGCCGGTCTGCGGAGCAATTCTTAAAATCCGTAGATCCTCTTTGCATTCTCGTAAAAGACTTTCTCCCACTCTTTCTCCGGGATCAGCCATTTTACGACCTCGATGTAATCTCCGTAATTGGCTAACGGCCAGTCGGTTCCAAACATGAACTTCTCATACTGGCTGCAATAGGAGATCCAGGTCTTCAGCGTGTCAAAATATCCTCTCTGCTGTTCTAAAAGCTTTGGAAAATCGATCTTTCCCTCCAGAAGTCCGGAGAGATCCGTCATCACATTCTCATTTTTCTCCACGACAGCCGCCGCATCCATGAGCCACGGATTTCCGAAATGGCACATCACGAACGTCACATCCGGATGGCGGACTGCTGCCTCATCCAGGGTCAGCGGGTGGCTGTACTTTAAGTAAGCGCGGGAACCGGCCGTCTGCCCCATGTGGATCGCAACCGGCTTATTATATGCCTTTGCAAGCTCATAGACCGGCTCATACACTTCATCCGTCACATACGCTTTATTGTAGCCGGGATACAGCTTGATCCCGACGCAGTCTTCCCGCTTTAAGTTTGCCTCCACCTGGTCCAGACTCTTCTTTTTATCCTGACTCACCAGAAAATCCCGGTCGAGTCCGACACAGTATTTCAGAAAATCCGGGTAGGAATGTGCCGCCGGATCAACGCCGCGGTTTCCCATAACGACACCGCCGACGATCCCGTATTTCTGATAGACTGCCCTTAAATCTTCTTCTGTATTTTTATGTTCCGCCCGCACCGCGATCTCCTGAAAATAAGGATTCTCCGGCACAAAGTGAAGATGTGCATCAATAATTTTCATATTCTCACTCCTTATGTCTTTCCCTGTACTGTTTTGCCGCACTTGCTGCTTTCCGGTCTTCATATACAGCAAAAACCTCTGTTTCCAGAGGTTTTGCCGGTTGCTTTTCACGGTCAGGAATCTTCCTGACCGAAAATTCTGCATGACACAGTTGTGATCCCGGGATCAGAAATATTTCTTGCTGCCCCAGAGATTACATCTTTTCAGATCCAGATATTCGTGGTAGGCTTTCTCCAGGATCTGCTTCTCATTTGAGAATTTCAGAAGGTGGTACGCCTCATAATATTTATAATATCCGGAGTCTACGAAGTACTCTTCGCGCTGTGGTTTACTGTAATAACTGTCCGCCATCATCAGATACCAATGGACTTCCTTGTCGACGGTATCCTGCGGCGTGTTAAATGAATACTGGCTCTTTCCGATGTACTTGATGATCTGGGCCTGAACCCCGGTCTCCTCTTTCACCTCTCTGAGAGCCGTTTCTTTAAACTCTTCTCCTGCTTCCACAGTTCCTTTCGGCAAAACCCATCCTTCATACTTATTTCTGTAGTTCTTATAGAGGACCAGGATCTTGCCCCGAAATATAACCACACCGCCACAGCTCGTTGCTTCTATCATCGCAATTTCCTCCTGACAGGCATTCAAGGGACTCCGCTAAAAGCAGATTCCGCAGGTGTGTTTTTAACTGTGTTTAGTATACTTCTTTTTATCCGTGTTTGCAACCACGTTTTCTCTGACCCTGACACCAGGAGGCATGTGCCAAGGTACATTCGGGCGTCTCGCGCGGTCGCCTGCGACAACCTTCCTCTTCGCGCGAGTACTCATCTTAGGGAGGCAGTGCCCTTTTTTAACAGGAAGTTCCATCGGTATTTCCTGTTAAAAAGAAAACTCCGGCAGGAATATCGACATTCCGCCGGAGTTTTCACATCCGTGACCATTTTCAGGTCGCCTGTTGTTTTCTTTTATGAACGATATCCGTTCGGGTTTTTGGACTGCCAGTTCCATGCATCACGGCACATATCATCGAGTGTTCTCTTTGCTTCCCAGCCGAGCTCCACTTTCGCCTTTGTCGCATCGGAATAGCAGGTCGCGATATCTCCCGCGCGGCGCGGCTTGATCACATACGGGATCTCTTTTCCGACCGCCTTTGAGAATGCGTGGATCACATCGAGAACACTGTATCCGTGACCGGTTCCGAGATTATAGATATATACCGCCGGCTTGTCCTCAAATTTCTTTAACGCCTTTACATGACCTTCCGCAAGATCCATCACATGGATATAATCGCGGACGCCCGTTCCGTCCGGAGTATCGTAGTCGTTTCCGAATACACCGACCTCTTTTAACTTTCCGATCGCAACCTGAGTGATGTACGGTGTCAGGTTGTTCGGGATTCCCTCCGGATCCTCGCCGATCAGGCCGCTCTCATGAGCTCCAACCGGGTTGAAGTAGCGGAGCAGGATCACATTCCACTCCGGATCTGCCTTCTGCATATCGGTAAGAATCTGCTCCAGCATGCTCTTCGTCTGTCCATACGGGTTTGTGCACTGTCCCTTCGGGCACTCCTCGGTGATCGGGACGAACGCCGGGTCTCCGTATACGGTAGCGGAGGAGCTGAAGATGATCTTCTTCACGCCATGCTTTCTCATCACGTCGAGAAGAATCAGCGTACCGGTGATATTGTTGTGGTAATATTCCCACGGTTTTGCCACGGACTCGCCGACTGCCTTTAATCCAGCGAAATGGATCACTGCGTCGATCTTCTCCGCGTCAAAGATCTTTTCCATCGCATCACGGTCCAGCATATCCGCCTTGTAGAATGTGATATCCTTTCCTGTGAGCTGTTTTACTCTTTTCAATGACTCTTCCGACGCATTGTAGAGATTATCAAAAACTACGACCTCATGTCCCTGCTCTAAAAGTGCCAGACATGTATGGCTTCCAATATATCCTGCGCCGCCGGTTACTAAAATTCTCATGATGAACCCTCCCCGAATATTGCCGTTCTGAGATACGGTTATTTTACTTTTTCGTTATCATTTTAACACCGCTGCAGATAAAAGGGAATATCATTTTTCTTTTATCCTATACAGATTTCTTTGTTACTCTTCACGGGTAGGAATTTTCTGAACTGAAAATTCCGTATGATACCGTTGGGGTCGCGGATTTTGCCGATTCGGAATGCGGAGCATCGGCAAAATCCTGTTATAGTGCGCGGGCATGGAGTGCCCGTGTACTGTAACATTTCTTTCCTTTACTGCAGCCACGCGTCAAACAATTTCGCCGCGATCGGAGCCGCAGTGTGTCCGCCGGAACCGCCTTCCTCGACGATCACGCAGACTGCGATCTTCGGATCATCCGCCGGAGCAAAGCCTACAAACCAGGCGTGGGTCTCTTTTGCCTTGTCGACTTCCGCAGATCCTGTCTTTCCTGCCACCTGGTAGGAATCCCGCTTCAAGGCGGATCCTGTTCCGACGTTGACAACCTGTACCATCAGATTCTTTAAGGCGTCCGCCTCGTTCGGCACCATCATTTCTCCCGCCACTGACGGGGAAAACTTCCGGATCACATCGCCGCCGGAATTCTCCACATGATCCATCAGATACGGTTTCATCAGAATCCCGCCGTTCGCGATCGCTGCAGTGATCAGGAGGTTATGCATCGGGGACATCAGTGTCTGTCCCTGTCCGATACTTGTCTGCAGGACTTCCCATGTCTCTGCGTCCGGCTGCATCTTGAAGGTGCTCCTGCTGTACGGAATGTCGAGCGGCAAACTCCGGTTAAACAGCAGCTGCTCCGCAAGATTCCGGTAGCTTGTCAGATCAAGCTCTGTGCCGAGGTTCGCGAACGCTCCGTTGCAGGAGTTTGCAAACGCCTGCGTAAAGTCCTGGGACCCATGAGCCGTCTTGTGGTAGCACTGGATCTTATTATTCTCAAACGAAAAGATCCCGCTGCAGTCAAAGTGATAGTCATTGTATGTGCCCGGGTGCTCTCTCATATACTCCAGGGCCGTGACGATCTTGAAGGTGGAGCCCGGCGGGTAAAGTCCCTGGGTCACACGGTTCAACATTTTTGCCTCCGTGCTGTCCCCGTTTACAAGGTCCTGCCAGTTTGCCGCCACCGTGTTCGGATCGAACGACGGTTTTGACACCATGCAGAGGATCTTTCCGGTATCCGGCTCGATGGCAATGACCGCTCCCCGGTTCTTTCCGAGTGCGTCCGAGGCGATCTGCTGCAGATTCACATTTAAGGTTGTCACCACATTGTCACCGACGCTCTTTCTCCCCATGATTTCATCCGCCGTCTGCTCGATCAGGTTTGTATGGGACCGCAGGAGGTCAAAGTTTGCCAGCGACTCGATTCCGGTCTTTCCCACCGTCGAATACCCCACCACATGGGCAAACAGACTGCCGTATGGGTACTCACGGGTCTCTGTCTCGTCAGAACCGGTCGCTGTCACGGTCCTCGCAAGCACGGTCCCGTCATCGGCAAGGATCTTTCCGCGGGTGACCCGGTCCTCGAAGATCGTCGCTCTGGCATTGTAAGGATTGTCGATCACCGTATCGCTCTTCACAACGAGAAAGTATCCCAGATAGATCCCCATCGCCAGAAATAAAAATACTGCTGCATACACAAACCAGAGGATATTCCGGTTTGCTTTCGGATTCGGTTTACTCTTCTTCACTTGAATGTTCCTCCTCCTCTTCTTCTCCGCGTTTTAAGACGTAGAGTCCCTGAATGACCTGGAATATGATAAATGTGGAGACGATGGAACTTCCGCCGTAGCTCACAAGCGGCAACGTCACACCCGTCGACGGGATAAACTTTGTCACACCGCCGATCGTCAGGAACACCTGTGTGATATAGACGCTTCCAAGCCCGAATGCAATCAGTTTGTAGAACATCGCCTGCATCTTCATCGCGATCATCATGAACTGCATATAGCAGCCAAGGCACAAAAACAGAACACAGAGCGCATAGAGCGCTCCCATCTCCTCGGAGATCGCTGCAAAGACAAAATCCTTGTCCACCACCGGGATCTTCTCCGGCATTCCGCGGTATAATCCCATTCCGAACCAGCCGCCTGTTCCGATCGCGAACAGCGCCTGGGCAACCTGGTAGCCCTTGTTCGCGATATCAGACCACGGATCCGCCCAGGCCTCCACACGTCTTCTCACATGCGGGAAAAGGTAGTAAGCCGCGACCGCTGCAACGGATCCGCCTGCGATGCCTGCACCGAACCACAGATAACTGGATGTCGCGACAAAGAGCATCGTCATATAGGCCACGAAAAAGATCAGCGCACTTCCCAGGTCCTTCGAGAGCACCAGGACCAGAACATGGACCGCCGCAACAACGGTCGTCTTAATGATCGTGTCCCGGTCTGTCGACTGGTAGAACATGGCAGCCACAAAGAATACAAAGCTGATCTTTACAAACTCGGATGGCTGCACCGTAAATCCCCCGAACGTCAGGGAGAGCTGGGCTCCGTAGGAAGTATTTCCGATCACGCACACCACGGCGAGAAGCACAAGCCCCAGGATCCCGTAGACCCACGGAAACGTGACAAGCTGCCACACCCGGTCGATGATGAACGGGATGATCCATGTCACGACTGCTGCCACCGCAACGATCGCAAACTGACGCATCGCCCGGTCGGGATTCAGTCTTGTCAGGATAATAAATCCCGTTGCCAGGAGCGTGCACATATTGTTGACGAGAAGCTTGGAGCTGTTCCGGTAAAACAGGCGGGTCAGATAGATATACAGCAGGAAAAACAGCACCTGCACCCCATAAAAGGCCAGCATCGTCACAGATCCCGTATTCAGCCAGATCAGGACATTCGCCAGAAAGTGAAGCATAAACAGGCACACGAGCTGACGCCCGCAGACGCGGTCTTTTCCCTCCTCATCCCGCACGGAAAAGAAACGGAAATTGTAATAGGTATCCAGGGCAATGAGAAGGATCATCAGGTATCTCGATATTTGTATGATCAGATTCGTCAAAAATTATCACCTACTCTACTCCGCGCTTAAAATGTCCGCGCGTAAACTGATTTTTCAAAACAGACGGTTCTGCTGCCTTTTCTCCCAGAGCGTACTCCTCGAAAAACGCGTCCAGGATCTCGCCCGCAGCCGCCGGTTCCTCTACCGTAAAGTTCAGGCGGAGCGCCTTCGGTCCGAGTCCTTCCACCGAAGCCGAAAGTCCAAGAAGAGAAAGCGGAGCCGAGTTGTAGATCGTGTTATAACAAAAACGGCACTGATTCACCACCGGGAAACGCATCTCTTTGCGGTCCTTCAGCCACATGATCTCCGGTTTTCCGGAACATCCGAGCGTCGTCTTCCTGATACACTGTGCGGAGATCATCATCGGCAGATAGCCGTATACGATCATCTCTCCGTGGATCCCGGAATCCCGGATCTCCCGCTCATTCAACTCCACAGGAACGGTCAGACGGTCTGCCCCGTACTGCTCCATCGCCTCCCCGGCCAGGTGGTTCCAGGAATACATTCCCTGGTCAAAAAAGAGCGGCAGCCCAATCCCAGCTTCCTTAAGGAATCCCGGTTCTTCCATTGATCCGATCCCGAGAGCGTCAAAACCGGCGTTCTTTAAAAGATCCATCTGCTTTCTAAAATACTGCTCCGCCTCTTTCCGGAAGATTCTCGGCATCATCAGATAACATCTCACTCCGGCCTCATGGCAGCGGTCCGCAAGTTTTTTCCACTCCTGGGCATCAAAGCTCTCCGACGCCAGATAGATCCCGTATTCTCCCGCGGATAATTTCCGGTACATCTTGAACTTCCCGAGAACTGTCTCGAACTGTGCCTTTGTCTGGACAAACGCAGTAAATTCCGGGATCTTTTCCGACGGTTTCCTTACAGGAAGCGTCTCCTCTTCCTTTGTCGGAGGAACTGAGCTGTTTCTCCGATATCCGGAAAGGATCTCTTCCTTAAGTTTTTCCAGGACATCCCGACGCATCTTATTTAACGCCTGTACCGGCATGAACACATTTCCCTCGCACTCCACGGAGAGATCTGTGAAGGTGAACATGGAATCTCCCGTCTTTGAGAGCTGTTTCCGGATGCGCTCCGCGTCCATCGGGGCATTCTTTGCTTCCTCAGCAGGCTGGGATTCCTCCCAGGCCGTATTTCCGGCCTCATCTGACACAGAAAAATATCCCGCGTTTCCAACCGCGATATACGCATTTCCCGTCACCGGGATCTTCTTCTCCGTATTTACATAGGTGCGGTCCAGATAGTCGAAAAGCTCCTGGTTCACGTCGCGGTATTCCGGTTTTTCTTTCAGGACTACCATATCCCGGCCATTGTGGGCTCTGTAATAGCCCTGTGACTGCCCGCCGCGGTCAAAAAGGGCGAGCAGGGCGTCACGGTCCGCCTGGTCTACATGGTACCCGGCGCGGCCCTCTTTTAAATAGAGGTCCACATATTTCCGGTAAATGCTCACGACACCGGCCGTATAGCGCGGGCTCTTCATCCGTCCCTCGATCTTTAAGGAACAGACTCCTGCTTCCAGGATATCCGGGATCAGATCCAGGGTGCAGAGGTCCTTTAAGCTTAAAAGATACTTCTCGTTCTTTTTATTGACATATTTTCCATTCTGCTCCGCGTCAAAAGGCAGACGGCAGGTCTGGGCACAACGCCCTCTGTTTCCGCTGCGCCCGCCGATCAGACTTGAAAACAGGCACTGGCCGGAATAGCAGTAGCAGAGCGCCCCGTGGACGAACGTCTCCACCTCAAGCCCTGTATCATCATAAATCTCGCGGATCTCCTTCAGTGAAAGCTCTCTCGCCGGGACCACGCGGACAGCGCCTAACGACTTTAAGTCCCTCGCGCTGTACTTTCCCGTCACGGTCATCTGGGTACTGATATGCACCGGCAGATCCGGAAAGTGTTTCCGGATATAGGTGAGTGCGCCCATGTCCTGGACCAGGACAGCGTCCAGCCCCGCCTCGTAATATGGTTTCAGATAGGAATACAGATCCCACATTTCTTTTTCTTTGACGAGAGTATTGACTGTCATATAGATCCTGCATCCGTGAATGTGCATAAAATCGATCGCCTTTACCATCGTCTCCTCATCCAGGTTGTTCGCATAAGCGCGCGCGCCAAACCGGCTTCCGCCGATGTAGACTGCGTCCGCTCCCGCGTTCACCGCTGCCACCATACTCTCGTAGGAGCCGGCCGGTGCGAGGATCTCAACCGTTCTGTTCTTCATCTTGTCTCCTTCTTTACATCAGGATCTGCAGCTGGCTGGATCCAGCAGCTGCAGATCCGCATATATTTACAGTCACATTCCCGGGGACAACCCGTATTTTCCCCGGCTAGTCCTCTTTCTGGGCAGCCTCCTGCTTCATCTGAAGGCTGATCAGCTCATGTTTCAGGCTGTAGATCTCTTTCTCCATCTCATCCTTCTGGGCGCGCAGCATCATCGCTTCCTGAAGCGTCTTAAAATAATCATCCGCAAGATTTAAGTAGATCATGACTTCCTGGTAATCTTTGTTCTGTCTTGTAAAACCCGGCTGCGCCTTTAATACGGCAACTTTTTCATTGATATAGGCAGCCACTTTCTGCAGATATTCCGGGTCTTCCGCTCCGCCCAGTGTATAGACGTTTCCATTGATCAGTACTTCTGTATAATTCTTCTCTTCCATTCCAATATTCCTCACTTTTTCTCCCCGCATGACCGTTCTTCTGCCTTCCAGTCAGCGAAAAGATCTATCTTAACTGGTAACTGTTTCATATTCTCACAGCTGTCATATTTTTTCATTCTTTTGCCGTCTCAAGTCCGAAATGTCTGTAGGCGAGATCCGTCGCCATTCTTCCTCTCGGAGTGCGCATGATGAGCCCGTTCATCAGAAGATACGGCTCATATACGTCTTCTAACGTCCCGGAATCCTCCCCGATCGACGCTGCTAACGTCTCCAGTCCCACCGGACCGCCGGAGAATTTCTGGATCAGCGTGAGGAGCAGGGTCCTGTCATTATTGTCGAGACCGAGTTTATCGACATCCAGGATATCGAGGGCAAAGTCCGCCACATCTCTTGTGATCGCGCCGTCATATTTTACCTGGGCAAAGTCGCGCACTCTCTTTAAGAGGCGGTTTGCCAGTCTCGGAGTTCCTCTGGATCTTCTGGCGATCTCAAACGCGCCCTCCTCATCGATCTCAACGCCGAGAACCTTCGCGGAGCGCTTTACGATCACACAGAGTTCCTCCGGCGTATAAAATTCCAGCCGCTGGATCACGCCGAAACGGTCACGGAGCGGGGCTGTCAAAAGTCCTGCCCTCGTCGTTGCGCCCACCAGCGTAAATTTCGGAAGATCCAGCCGGATCGAGCGGGCCGAGGAATCTTTTCCCAGCATGATATCGATGGCAAAATCCTCCATCGCGGGATATAATACTTCCTCCACCTGGCGGTTCAATCTGTGGATCTCATCCACGAACAGAACATCGCCTTCCTGGAGATTATTTAAGATCGCGGCCATCTCCCCCGGTTTCTCGATCGCGGGACCGGAGGTCACTTTCAGATTCACGCCCATCTCGTTCGCGATGATCCCGCAGAGCGTCGTCTTTCCGAGTCCCGGAGGACCGTAGAAAAGCACATGATCGAGCGCCTCCCCGCGGCTCTTCGCCGCATCGATGAAGATCTTCAATGTAGATTTGATCTTCTCCTGACCGATATAATCTTTTAAATATTGCGGGCGCAGAGTCCCATCTATTTTCTTATCTTCTTCCGTCTCTTCGGTCGTAATGATTTTCCGGCTCATAATATTTCCTATCCTGTCTTAGTTTCTGCTCCTCTGATACCGAATTGCCTCATACGCTGCGGTATCATAAAAACGCAAGATGTTTCAGCGCACCCTTTAACACATCCTCGGAAGTCATCGTTTCCGTGATCGTCACTTTCTTCACGGCCGTCTGTGCCTCGGATGCGGAATATCCGAGCGCCGTGAGTGCCTCCACTGCCTCTTTTCCAGCTTCCGCCATTCCGGAGAATTCCATCTTTCCTGTCTCTTCCGGTTCCACCCCGGCAAACAGGACGTCCTCCGCTTTTACCTTGTCCTTGAGGTCAAGAATGATCCTCTGGGCCGTCTTTGCTCCGACACCGGGTGCCTTTGAGATCGCCTTCGCATCGCCGGAGAGCACCGCCATCCGCAGGACATCCGGCTTCAGGGCGGATAAGATCCCGAGCGCACTCTTCGGTCCCACTCCGTTCACTCCGATCAGCTGGCGGAACATCTCAAGATCCTGTTTCGAGAGAAATCCATAGAGGCTCATTCCGTCCTCGCGCACAGAAAAATAGGTATAGATCTTTACTTCCTCCCCAAGTCCCGGCAGTTCCCCGAGAACCGACGACGGAATAAAGATCCGGTAGCCGATATTCCCCGCCTCGACAACGACGGAATCTTCCCTCTTTTCCTCCAGAGGACCACGTATATATGAAATCACTGGATGAACCTCCTTAATCATAATGCATGTCGTAATCATACCATAGCCGCCATTTAAGTGCAAGCAAAACCGCCGGCAGAATCGAACATATTTTCGATTTTATTTTATCGATGCTTCATTGACTTTCCAAAAGCCCACAGGTATAATCAGAAAACGCAGACACCGAACATAAACACTACAGGAAAAACGTATGATTACAATAGAAAAAACATTTCCCGGCACCATCGCCTACCCGTTAGAGCGCCTCGGCGACCCGGAAAAACTCGTCTTTTTTGACATCGAGACCACGGGATTCTCCGCTGGCTACAACACGGTGTATCTCATCGGCTGTATCTGGCCGGAAGGAGATCAGCTCCGCTTTATCCAGTGGTTTGCCGACACAAAAACTGCCGAGACCGATGTCCTCAATGCATTTTTTGAATTTTTAAAGAATTTCCGCACCCTCGTCCATTTCAACGGGGACATGTTCGATATCCCCTTTGTCACAAAGCGCGCTGGCACATTAAAGCTCACTCCCACGTTTGACTGCGTGGAAAGCATCGATATCTTCCGCCGGATCAAACCATTCAAAAAACTCCTCGGTCTGCCTGACATGAAGCAGAAGACCATCGAGCGGTTTTTAAAGATCAGCCGCGAGGATCTCTATAACGGCGGCGAGCTGATCGAAGTCTATCTGGACTATCTGAAGACCCGGGATGAGGAAGAAAAGCGCCTTCTTCTCCTCCACAACGAGGATGACTTAAAAGGAATGCCGTCACTTCTCCCAGTCCTCTTCTATCCGGACTTTTTCGCTCAGGATTTCACATTGAGCTCTGTGAGGGAAGCTTCCGGTGAGACGGACCGGCTTCTCCTCTCCCTGGCCGGAGATCCGGAAACGATCCTTCCGGCCCCGGTGAGTGCCTCTGTCCCCGCCTACGCTTTTCGGGCAGACAAAGACCGGATGGAGCTTTCCATCCGGGTCTACAAAGGCACATTGAAATATTACTATCCGAACTATAAAGACTACTACTATCTGATCTACGAGGACACTGCGATCCATAAGAGCGTCGGCGAGTTTGTTGACAAGGACGCCCGGATCAAGGCAACGAAGGAGACCTGCTATACGAAAAAAGACAGCGTCTTTCTCCCTCAGCCTGCGGATATCTGGGAACCGGAATTTAAAACTTCCTGCAAAGATAAAACAGGATTTTTTGAAGTCCGGGAAGACTGTTTTTCCGATGCCGAAAAACTGAATCACTACATCCATGAGATCTTTTCATTTCTGAAATGACCGCACATGAACACAGATCCCGCCCACGATCGTCATTTTCCGGGAACCGGCATGACAATGATGACAGCAGCCGACTGTGAGATCCTTCTCTCTTCCCGCTGCTGTCGTTTTGCCTGCACATCTGTTCCTCTAATAATCCCCGTCTCTCAGAAGTTTTCTGATATATGCGAACGTTTTTCTCTCGCCCTTTTCCTTTAACATCAGAAGGATCTTATCGAGACATGCCTTCGTCTCCGGATGCATGACGATAAATTCCTTGTTTCTGGAGAAATAGGTATACGGCGCCGCGTCCGTGTAATTCTTTCCCTGATAGATCTTAGATGCGGCGATCCGGTCCATGACCATCTCTGCCAGATAATTCACCGGCATCTTCGCTCCGACGATCTTCCAGTTGTTTTCCGCTGTGGACACGTCAGTCCAGTACTCAAAATGATGCTTGTTTCTTCCTTTATGATGAAGCCATGCGGAGGAATATCCTTTCTCTTCCTTCTCCGCAGCATTCGGGCTTCTCGTTCCCTGATAATACTTTACACCTGTCCGAAATTCCTCCCAGGAATATTTTGACAGGTCATGGAGCAGTCCCTGTTTAAACAGCCCCACCTTAAAACATCCTTCCATGACAACCAGCTTGTGGTGCGTGATCGTCAGAAAATGATGCCATGCATTGCAAAGCAGCCGTTTTTCCTCATCATTTAACTTAACAGAACTCATATCTTTATTTCCTTATCTTCCGGACCGTTCCATCTTCCGGTGTGCGATCCGGCAAAGATCCATATTTTTGCAGAGGTCTGCCCGCGGCGGATCCTCAGTTACTCTCTTGTCGCCTTTTTTAACATCTCACCCAGTTCATCCACAGAGAATTTATAATGTTTGTTGCAGAACTGGCAGTTGACCTCGATCTCTTTTCCCTCATCGATCATATCCTGGATCTCTTTTCTTCCGATGCTGATGATCGCCTTCTCCACTCTGGAGCGCTCACAGTCGCAGTGGAACTGCACCGGCATCTTCTTTAAGATCTCAAGTCCGAACTCCCCGAGAATATCTGTCAGGATCTCCTCCGGAGTCTTTCCTGCATCGAGAAGGGATGTGATGGAGGAAATTCCGGAAAGCTTTGCCTCAAGGCGGTCGATGATCTCATCGGATGCGTCCGGAAGAAGCTGGATGATAAAGCCGCCGGCCTGACGGACGGTATTGTCTTTGTTCATCAGGACTCCGAGAGCGACGGAGGACGGAACCTGCTCGGATGTTGCAAAATAGTAAGTCAGATCTTCCGCGATCTCACCCGTGATGAGCTGTGTCTGTCCCACATACGGCTCTTTTAAACCGATATCCTTGATCACACTCAGGACGCCGAGTCCCAGGGAACCGCCGACATCAAGCTTTCCCTGCGCATTCGGCGGCAGCATGACATCCGGATTGAACGCGTATCCCTTTACATCGCCCTTTCCGTCAGCAGTCACTAAAAGTCCTCCGATCGGGCCGTCTCCCTCGATCCGGAGTGTCAGGAGTTCTCCTTCCCCCTTTAAGTCGGATCCCATCATGGCAGCCGCCGTCATGAGACGTCCCAGGGCAGCCGTCGCGATCGGGCTTGTATTGTGGGCATTCTTCGCGGTTTCCACCATCTCTTTTGTCGTTGCGGCAAAGGCGCGGATCTGTCCGTCCGCAGCCGTCGCACGGATCATATAATCATTCATGCTCTATTTCCTTTCTTTTCCATGTTCTCTCGCGATCACATAAACACGCTCGCTGTCTTTTCGCGGCGGATTTTTCGTAAACGCGTCATAAACGGCAACAAATTCCATGCCTGCCTCACTGATCGCGCGTTTCACTTCCTCCAGGGAATACGCCCGCTGGTAGTGCGTCTCGTGATATTTCCGGAAAAGGTCTCCCTCTTCCCGGACGAAGATCGACAGGTCGTAGATATTGATCTTTTCCTCTTCTTCGTACTGGTTGTCCCAGATAAAGCTGGAGTCGTCCCGGTCCTCGGCGATCGTACTGTCACCCATGATCTCCCGGTATTTGTACTCGGTATTCAGATCAAAGATAAAGACTCCGCCCGGATCGAGATAGTTGTTGACCAGGCGGAACACCTCCGTCAGATCCTCTGGCTCCAGAATATAATTCATACAGTCACAGATGGAGACAACCGCCGCCACCGTGCCGTAAAGCTCAAATTCCCTCATATCCTGGCAGAGATAGAGGATATCGCTTCCGGATTTTTCCTTCTTTTCCAGGGCAAGTTCCAGCATTTCTTCGGAATTATCGACTCCGATCATATCGTAGCCGGACTTTGCCAGAAGCTCCGTGAGACTTCCAGTCCCGCAGCCGAGATCCAGGAGCAGTCCTTCTGAAACTCCCTGCTCTTTTAAAAGTCCTGTGAGATACTCACACCACTCTTCATATGGAATATTGTCCATGAACGTATCATAGACAGCGGCAAATCCTGTATATGCCTGCATTGTTTTTTCTCCTTATCAATCCGCGGTCACAACTGTATCACACAGAATTTTCCGTTCAGAAAATTCCTGCCCGTGTACAGTAATGAAAAAGCCACTACCCGCAATAGGTAATGGCTTACGTTTCATCTTATGCGTTGCGGCCGCAGCACTTTTTGTACTTCTTTCCGCTTCCGCACGGACACGGATCGTTCGGGTAGATCTTGTGGCCCTGGCGGCGTACGGTTCCGGAAGCTTTCTGCTTCTTGTAGAGCTCGGTTCTTGTCTCAGCGGAGAGGATCTCTGTCCACTGCGGAAGCTCATAGAGCCAGGAAGCCTTTGCCTCTACCATATTGTAGTAAAGCTTCTCCGGATCGATCTCGATCTTAACAACAGTATCCTCTGTCATTGTGTCGATCGGGTTCTCATATCCCTTTAAGCTCTCGTTGATTCCATCGAGGAAACCGGTCATAATGAGAACTTCTGTGCCATACTTCTCAGCAAGCTCTTTTACAGTTCCCTCAACAACCTCTGTCGGGTTGGAGAGGATCTTCTCGTAGATGCCTTTCTCGATCGTAAAATAGTTTGTCCAGAGTTCTTCTTTCTTTTTATCATCGAGACCGTCGCCGTAAGCGAGGTTTCTCCATGTTTCAAGTAATGTTGCCATATCAGTTCCATCCTTTTCGTATACTGTTTCTATTCTTTTCCGCACCGCCAAGCTCCAAAAGGGCAGACTGGTACAGGAAACGTCTAGAGCGTATTATAACATAGGATATTTTTTCTGTAAACAGGAAAATTGGCAAAAGGTTATTCCAAATAGTCTAATGCAAACTGCGCATAGATCCCTGTGCCGTGGAACAGAACGTCCTCATCCACATCGAATGCCGGATGATGATGCGGTGCTGTGACGCCTTTTTCCTCATTTCTGCAGCCGAGATAGCCGAACACGCCCGGGACATGTTCCGTGTAGACGCTGAAGTCCTCGGCCCCTGTCATCTTCTTTAACGGGATGAGTGCTTCCTCGCCCATCTCCTCCGCAGCCGCGCGTCTCGCTGTCTTCACGAGCTCCTCATTGTCATTGATCAGCGGGCTCGGTCCGAAATAGTAGTCAAACTCCGCTGTACATCCATATCCTTCGACCGTCGGCTCCACGACCTTTTTGATCAGCTCCGGCATTCCGTTCCGGAATTCCCGGTTGAAGGCTCTCACCGTTCCGACAAGCTCCGCCTCATCCGCAATGATGTTCTCCTTTGTTCCCCCGTGGAACATTCCGACGGAGACGACGAGTGCATTGAACGGGTCATTGATCCTGCTCGGGATCGTCTGGAGGACCTGGATCGCCGCAGCCGCCGCCAGGATCGCGTCTTTTCCGAGATTCGGGGCACTTCCGTGTGCTTTCTGACCATGGATCTTTATCGTAAAGCGGTCGCTGCACGCCATCCGCTCGCCGGATTCAAAGTTTACGGTTCCGGTCGGCATCGTCGCCCAGATATGCATTCCGAAGATCGCATCCACGCCTTCCAACGCCCCGCGTTTTACATATTCCTCCGATTTTCTTCCGATCTCCTCCGCCATCTGGAAGATCAGCTTCACGGTCCCGTGAATTTTATCACGGTTTGCACTTAAGATCTTCGCAGCTCCGAGCAGCATCGCCGTGTGGCAGTCATGACCGCAGGCATGCATCACGCCCGGATTTTTGCTGCAGTATGATTTTCCCGGATTTTCCTGGATCGGGAGCGCATCGATGTCCGCGCGCAGCATCACGGTCTTTCCCGGCATCGTCCCCTCGATCGTTCCGACGCAGCCGGTGATCCCGTCGAATTCCTGTACCGGGATCCCCATCTTTGTAAGCTCCGCTTTGATGAACTTTGTCGTCTCAACTTCCTGCGTGCTGAGTTCCGGATGTTCATGGAGATGGCGGCGGCACGCGATCACATATGCTTCCTGTTCTTTTGCAAGTTCCTGTACTCTCATCGCTCTTCTCCTCCCTTTTTCTCCAGATAATCTGCGGCAAACTGCGCGTAGAACGCAGCTCCCTTTTTCAGGATCTTCTCGTTGACTCTGAATTTTCCGTTGTGGAGCGGATAGATGTCCTTGTCGTTCTCATCATAGCAGCCTAAAAATGCGAACATGGAAGACGGGATATGATCCATCACATAGGAGAAGTCCTCACTTCCGCTTGCCTTCTTCGCCTCAGCCCATGCACCCGGTCCGTAGAGCTTTTCCGCAGCCTCCCTGGCGATCTTCGTAAGCTCCGGATCCCCGTTTACAACCGACGGCTCCAGATAGGAATATTCGAGCTCCGCCGTGCATCCTTCCGCAGCTGCGATATCCGTCACGATCCTTCTCATGGTCTCCTCGACCATCGCCCGTGTCTCCTTCGCGTAACAGCGGACAGTTCCTTCCATGACAGCGGTGTCCGTGATGATGTTGAACTGGGTTCCCGCGGAGACCTTTCCGACCGAAACGACCAGCGAATTCAACGGATCATTCACACGGCTCACAATGTGCTGGAGTCCGAGCAGGATCGAGCTCGCCGCGACGATCGCGTCCTTTCCGAGATGCGGCATGGAGCCGTGGGTCGAAATGCCGTGGACCGTGATCTTAAAGTTGTCACAGCTTGCCATCAGCTCTCCATCTTTGATAAGGACCTGTCCGGCAGGGCCTGTCGGCCACACATGCATTCCCATCGCCGCGTCGATCCCTTCCAGATATCCGTGATCCACATAGTAATGGCTTCCGATAAACGCCTCTTCCGCCGCCTGAAACAGGAGTTTTACAGTTCCCTTTAATTCCTTTTCCTGCTCCTTTAAGAGTCTCGCCGCCCCTAAAAGTATCGACGCGTGGCAGTCATGGCCACAGGCATGCATCACGCCCGGAGTCCTGCTCGCGAAATCGACTCCGCTCTCCTCCATGATCGGGAGTGCATCGATGTCCGCGCGGAGCAGGATCGTTGGTCCGTCTCCTTTTTCTCCTTTTATGGTCGCGATGCAGCCCGTATAATCCGGGAATGTCTGCACCGGGATCCCCATTTTTTCAAGTTCTGAGACGAGATATGCCGTTGTCTCTTTCTCCTCGAAAGAAAGCTCGGCATGTTCATGGAGGAAGTGGCGGTCTTTTATGATCGCACTCTCTGTTTCCTCTGCTCTTTTTGCAAAATTCATAAGTGCTCCTTTCTTAACAAGTAAAAAGAGCACTGCACGGCATAACAGCCATCTCATGCGGTGCTCTTTTTTACTATAGTTCTTTTATCTGCTCAAACATTTCCGTTTGTTTCTACAGATAGATCGCTCCTCCAGGTCCAAGCGGAAGGTTTAAGAGAACCCAGATCACAACCTGAAGGATCCATGCAATCGCGAATGTTACCGAGAACGGAAGCATGTTCGCGATGACAGTTCCGAGACCAACCTTCTCGTCATACTTGTGAGCAAAGCCCAGAATGACCGGAAGGTATGTAAATAACGGAGACAGCGGGTTTGTGATGGAATCGCCGATTCGATAAACGACCTGTGTGATCGCCGGATCGAAGCCCATCAACATCATCATCGGAATAAATACCGGTGCAAGGATCGCCCATTTTGCAGAAGCAGATCCAATAAAGATGTTGACGATACAGGAAAGGAAGATCAGGCCAAGAAGCAGCGGGATTCCTGTAAATCCGATCGTGCTTAAAAGGTTTGCTCCCTTGATCGCAAGGACAGTTCCGAGTTTTGATACGGAGAAGAAGTTTGTAAAGATGGCGATGAAGAAGCACATGAATACATAGTTTCCCATCTCGGCAAAGCCCTGGCTGATATCTGCCCAGACATCTTTATCATTTTTATACTTTCCGATCACAACACCGTAAACGATACCCGGGATCATGAGGAATAAAGTGACCGTAAAGACGATACCCTTTGAGAACGGGGATGCACCGCTTGTGATGGATCCGTTCTCATCTGCGAGGATCGCACGTCCGCCGAAGATCGGCAGGCACATGAAGACTACGACAGCCGCATAGATCAGAACAGAAAGACCTGCTGCTGCAATTCCCTTTTTCTGGATCGGTGTGATATTGGAATTATCTTCATCAAAATCGTATTTGGCAAGTTCTTCTTTTGAAACCGGGAAACGGTGAAGAAGAACTTTCTCAACCAGGATCGTACCCACGATCGTAAGAAGTACGCAGGAGACGATCAGGAAATACCAGTTGATCGCGATGGACTGCTGATAGTTCGGATCGATCATCTGTGCTGCCTGCTCTGTGAATCCGTATGCAAGTGCATCGGAAAGACCGAGAAGAATGTTCGCACAGAAACCGGCTGCAACCGATGCGAATGCGGTGTACATTCCGAGAAGCGGATGACGTCCGATGGACATGTACAGGATCGCTGCAAGCGGCGGCAGTACGATAAAGCCTGCATCACCGGCAATATTTAAGTTGATTCCGAGGAACATGATGACCATGGTGACGATCCATCCTTTTGCCTTGCCAAGGAAATTGACCATGACGGCAACGAGGAAACCACTCTTCTCTGCAACGGAAGAACCGATGACAGCGACAAGCACCATGCCGAGCGGTGCAAAGCCGGAGAAGTTTGTGATGACATTCGTCCAGAGATAACGAATTCCATCGAGGGACAGGAGGTTAAATACCTCGATCGTTGATCCATCCGCCGGGTTTACCGCGGAGACGCCGGCTGCACTGCAGATCGCTGAAATGATCGTGACAATGATCGCCAGTCCAAGGAACATCGTGATCGGGTCCGGAAGTTTGTTTCCGGCACGCTCAATCGCATCCAGAATACGATCAAGGCGGCTTTTCTTTGCGGAACTGTTCTCACTCATAGATGACCCCTTCTTTCCACTGCCATATTGATTAGGCAGCTCTTTATTTTTTAATATATTATAGCGGTAAAGTTTTTCATTTGCAACCTTTTGTTGAATATTTATGAAAAAAATAAATTTCCTATGAATTTTTTCTAAAAGAATCCTCGATCCGTTCTTCTTTATCCGTCGGGCTGCAGATTCAGACAGTCCGTTCTCCATTGATCATCAAGCACCCCGCTGCTTATTGGAACGCACTGTAATCTGCAGTATTATTGATAAAAAATGCATGGGATTCCGACACATCTTCTGTCTGCAATCCCATGCGTTTTCCGAGTCTCTGCTGCGGTCTGTATTTTCAGCAGAGCATTTTCATGATTCTCCTGATCTTTCCCTCAAAAAAGCAACGTCCTATCTGGCAGTGATAAACCCGTTGTCATCGATCGCAGTTTCCGGGGAGATCTTCCTCATATATGCAAGAATCCGCTCCTTCTCCGCTCCTTCCGCCTTCGTGACACGGCAGTTTTCCTGCTTTGCCGGGATAAACTGCAGGGACTCCAGTCCCTCCGTTCCAAACACCGCCTCGACGAGGCAGGTGTCGAGACTCTTTGAGTTAAAGAGGTAATTTCCGAGGCTGTACACGACCGGAACTTCCCCCACATACCCGATCGGCTGCAGCACATGCGGGTGATCCCCGATGATGAGATCCACGTCTGCTGCCGCGATCTGCGCAGCCTGTTCCGTCTGCCAGTGGTCCAGCTTGTCAGTTCCTTCGGTCCCCCAGTGAATGTACACGATCACATAGTCACTGTCCGCTCTTGCCTCCCCGATCACTTCCAGGAGTTTTGTGATATCGAGACACCGGAACACGCCCGGGGATGTCTCCGTCGCCCCTTTCGTATCCGGCGGATTCAGCCGTTCGATCTGTGTCGCGGAGATGAACGTAAATTTCTTCCCGTTTGCGATAAAAGAAACCGGTCTGACCGCTTCCTCGAGGTTTCTCCCGGCTCCGACATACGGCATTCCGATGGACTCCAGCGTATCGAGCGTGTCCGTCAGGGACACCTCCCCGTAATCATACGCGTGGTTGTTCGCGAGCGACACAAGATCTGCGCCCATGTCAAACAGCCAGGACGCATACTTCGGATCCGCCCGGAAGGTAAACTTTTTTCCGGCCGTCGGCGTCCCGCGGTTCGTGTACGGGAACTCGTTGTTTACCATAAAAATATCTGCGTCCCGCATGATGGAGAGAAGATCCGCGGAGATCCCGCCTTCGATTCCCTGTCCGCGCTTTAAAAGCGATGCCATGATCGCATAGTGGGAGTCAAACAGGATATCACCCGCAAAGACGATCCGCGTCTTTCCGGGCTCTGCTGTCTCCTTCGCATAGATCTTATTTGCCGCCATCACTTCCGGATCCTTTAAAAGATCCGCGTAAGGATCCGGCGTATCCGTCTCAGGTTCCGGCTCTGTTCCTGCTTCGCTCTCCGACCGTTCTGTCTCTTTTCCCATCTCCTCCTGCTGCAGGACCACGCGCGGTTTTTCCGCCTTTTCTTCAGAATGATCAGCTATCTCTTCCGTACTCCCGGCCTGACTTTCAATGGCTGCCGCCGTTCTCGCTGCCCCGGCTGCCTGACTTCCGCAGCCTGTAAGCAAGACACATGTCAGAATTGCCGTCAGCCAGCCAGCTGCTGTTTCTTTTCTCATAATATACTCTTACCGCAAGAAAACGCTCTTTCGGTTCCACCTTTCTTTTCTTTGGTTTCTTTCGATTTTTCTCCTTCGTTCCATCTTACCAGACTTTTCCCTCCCATGCAACGCTTTAATCCCCACAACCATCCCTGAACTGCCAACCTCTCGCAACGGCGCTGTGCAACGCGACCGGCTGCATACGCAAAAAGGTGCGGCAGACCCACTCACAGATCTGCCGCACTCCTCTACTCATCATTCAATTTTATAAATCCAATATCAGCTTTTCACCCTTTCACGCTGAGACTTCCAGCCGCGATCGCCTTCCCGGACTTCCTGTCAAACAGCAGGATATCCGTACCTGCGATGTCCACACCTGTCTCCTCGCCGAGCTTAAAGGTAACGCCTCCGAAGATCACGCCTGTCAGGAGGTACTTTCCTATCTTTAACTTCACGGTCGACTCCATACCGGTCGGCATCGCTCCGTAGATCGTAGATGCGACAGAACCGTCTTTCGAAAGCTTTAATGCTTCCGGTCGGATCGCAAGGACAAAATCCTCGTTGGTGATCTCCGGCTCTTCCTCAACCGCATAGTCGGATTCATCGACCTTCGCGATATGATATTTAAATACCTCATCCTTATTGCTCTTCTCGACAGCCTTCTTATCCTTTAACATCTCCAGCCGCTGGGCTTCCAGGTCCGCCGCATCCTGATCACGCTTTCTGAACCAGGCATCCATATCGATCGGCTCATTCGGCCGGAAAGTCGCCTCGAGGTCATCCAGGATCGTAAAGCGGAAGCTTCCGTCCGCCTGTTCCTTTCCTTTCGCCTCCACAAAGTTGATCGACGGATTTCCGACGAAGTCCGCAACAAAGAGGTTCGCCGGTCGGTTGTATACATCAAGAGGTGCGTCATACTGCTGAAGGACCCCGTTGTTGATCAGACAGATCTTCGTCGCCAGCGTCATCGCCTCCATCTGGTCATGTGTGACATAGACAAAGGTGCTTCCCGTCTCCACATGGAGTCTCTGCAGCTCGTATCTCATCTCAAGACGGAGCTTCGCATCCAGGTTGGACAGCGGCTCATCCATGAAGAGCACGGACGGCTCCGGGGCAAGCGTTCTCGCGATCGCGACACGCTGCTGCTGGCCGCCGGAAAGCTCTGCCGGGTAGCGGTTCATGAACATCCCGATCTTTACGATCCGGGAGACTCTGCGGACGGATTTATCGATCTCCTCTTTTGTGAGTTTTCTCTCCTCGGTGAGGACTTTTCCGCCGGATACGATCGCATATTCGTCATTCAGGGACTGTCCTTTTGCCTCATAGGATTTTCTGATCCCGTCCAGTTTCTTTTTCAGCTCCTCCGCCTTCGCCTTCGCAGCCGCATCCGGATCCGCTGCATCCTGGATCCCGTATCCGTAGAGGATTTTTGCTGTATAGATCGAGAGGATGAACGCGTCGATAAACTTCAGATATACCTTATCCGTGTCGAGTTTTCCGCGCTTATCGCGGCACTCTTCCACGAGCTCTTTGATCTTCTTTCCGCTCTTTAAAGCCCGGATCAGTTCCCCGGTCGTCATGGCATCAAAATCATATTTCGGGAGTTTCTCCTTGATATTGCTGAGACCGAAGGAAATGTTCTGGTAGACGGTCATGTTCGGCCACAGTGCGTAGTTCTGGAACAGGAAACCGACTTTTCGCTTGTTGGCAGGAATGTTGATCCCCGCCTCACTGTCAAAGACCACCTTGTCCCCGATCTTGATCTGACCGGTCGTCGGCGTTTCAAGTCCTGCGATCATACGGAGGATCGTCGTCTTTCCGCATCCGGAAGGTCCAAGCAGTGTGATGAAGGAGTTATCCGCGATATCCAGGTTCAGATGATCGACCCCGTAAAATTTCCCCCAGCGTTTTGTGATATTTCTCAATGTGATTTCCGGCATATTAGTTTCCTCCTATTCCATCGTCAAGGCTTGCACCTGTCAGCTTATTGACTAATGTATTGAAGATCAGGATCGTAACGATCAGGATCAGGTTGATCGCACTCGAGAACGCGTAAAGTCCCATCTCGTCGAAGTAATCGAGCGTTGTCGAGAGGATAAAGCCCTGCGTACATAAGAGCAGGAACAGGGACAGCTCACGGAGACATGTCATGAACGGGAGCATGTATCCGCTGATGATCGCTGACTTCTGGATCGGGATGATGATCCGGAACATTCGTTTCGTCCATGGGATATCCTGGATGATCGCCGCCTCCTCGATCTCATTGCTGATCTGCAGCATGGAGTTCAGCGCGCTCCGGCTCGCAAACGGGATGTACTTGATCGTACCTGCGATGATCAGCAGCGTATATGTATTAAAGAGGTTGATATGTTCATTCGAAAACAGGATGAAGAACGCTGCACCAACTGCGATGGACGGCATCAGGTACGGAAGAAATGCCACACCATTTACATAGCTCGCCCACCGGCTTCTGCGGTTCTTCGCGACCGCATATCCAATCAGGGTACCGATCGTTCCGGCAAGCAGGGCACAGCAGACAGCGACGAGCAAGGTTCCTGCAAATGCATGCCAGATCGTATTGTTGTAGAGGATGCCGTGCTGTCCGTACATACCGTTCTCGGTGATATTCTCCTTTGTGATCCACCACTTCGTTGTCAGGTTGCTCAGATCTCCTGTATAGAGGAAGCTGTAATCGCCCGGGTTCGGAAGGAAGGTCTCAAGTGCGAAGGAGAAGATCGGGAAGATACTTGTAAAGAATGTCAGGACGATCATCACGATACCGATCGCATATTTTCCGACTTTTCCAAGGTTCATCTTTGACAGCTGTCCCGATTTACCGGTGACTGTCGTGTAATTTTTCCGGCTCTTTAAGCTCACCTGGTTCATCGTGAGGATCGCGACTCCGAAGATCATCATGATGATCGCCAGGATACTCGCCTCACCTGTGTACTTGGAGTTTAAGGAGATATACTTTGTGGAAAGCGTTGTAAGACCTAAGTAATGCGGTACCG
This sequence comes from Clostridium sp. MCC344, assembly GCF_018785365.1. Classification (NCBI taxonomy): domain Bacteria; kingdom Bacillati; phylum Bacillota; class Clostridia; order Eubacteriales; family Clostridiaceae; genus Clostridium; species Clostridium sp. MCC344. The sequence goes on from NZ_WQPQ01000026.1 coordinate 48,095, forward strand.
GGTAGCTTCCCATCGAACTTCCGAATACAAGAAGGATCGTCGAGAGGATCGCCGGTTTTACCATCGGGAGCGTGATCCGGAACATCGTCTTGAGCTTCGGTGTATCAAGGATCGTCGCTGCCTCCTCAAGGTTCGCATCCATATTCCGGAAAATACCGCCGATCAGGATATAGGCGAACGGCGCATAATGGAGTCCTAAGACAACGGAACTCGGGAACAGCCCCTGACACCACCATTTCGGCATACAGATCCCCGCAAGAGATGCAAGAAGTCCGTTTGACGTTCCGACAACCGCGTTGCTGTTGAACACGTTCTGCCATACAACGGCGAGTGTCCACTGCGGCATGATGTACGGAAAAATGAAAATAGAGCTTAAATATTTTTTGAATTTCAGGTTTGTTCTTGTTACTAAAAATGCGAAGGTTCCGCCGTAAATGATGGAGATCGTGCAGGTAAATACTGCTAAGAGGATCGTATTCCACAGCGGCTTCCAGAGGTTTGTCTTCGCCAGACGGCTTGTAAAGAGGTCCACATAGTTGACCAGCGTGTAACCGGACGCTTTTCCCGCGAGGTGGGCGTCGATGGTTCCCGGATGGATCGTGATCGTATCCTTTACGATCGCAACGATTGGTGCAACAGTGGAGAAAGTCAGTACGATGCCGAACAGGAGAAGGATGATGTTCTGCGGTTTTGAAAAATATGTTTTTACCCGGTTATATCCATTCACAGAAATGTCCGCTCCTTTCCTAAAACATGGATGCCGTTTGTTACGGCAGATGCCATATGTAACACGAGGGCGCCGCACGCATGTACGGCACCCTCTCAAGTGTCAGTCAGATTTACTTAGCAGAGTCACTGTACTTCGTGAGAAGTTCGATCCAGCTTCCGACTGTGAAGGAAACGGATGCGCAGTAGTCCGGATCTTCCAGAACTAACTCGCCGTCAGTTGTCCACCAGTCATATCCACGGTCATCTTTACACGGATATACATCTTCGCCGGCCTCGTTGTAGCCGCCCTTGCTGTGATGATAAGTTTCCTCGATCGCTGCTGCAACTTCCGGGTTTGCGGAGTAGCCGCCCATGTCTTTGCCCCATGCGGAGAAACCGTCCTCTGTGCATGTCATGTACTGGATGAATGCACATGCAGTCCACGGAAGCGGGCTGTTGTTTGTAACGAAAAGGTAATGGCAGTAACCGTAACCGCCGATGCCTTTGTAGCCGTCCTGATAAGCGGCAACCTTAATGTTATTTAAGGAAACGCCTGCGGACTCTTCTACGGAACGAAGTTTGGAGTAAACTAAAAGGCCAGCCTGATCCGTTGCGGAATCAGATACAAGTGTGTTGCAGATCGGACCATCATCTGTCTGCTCGTTGTAATTTTCAACCCAGAGCTTGATCCATGCAAGTGCGTATGCGCCGTTCTCGCCAAGTCCAAGATCCTCGGCATCTGCTGCCATCTCGTCGATGACCGGCTTGAAGTATGCTTTCTTTGTATCATCGAGAGCATCGTAAGCATCTTTTAACCATCCCGCATACTTATCTTCTGTCAGCATGTATAAGAAGTTCTTTCCGACGATCTCGGAATCGATATCCATGTATAACGGATGAACGCCTTCTGCCACGAAATCCCAGCAGTTATTGTACTCTGCGCTTCCGGTGCTGTTGTACATGAATACCTTGTTTAAGGTCTGCAACGGAAGGAATCCTTCATATGCATCCGGTGTGGTCCCGTTTGCCTCTGCCCATTCCTTCGGGATATAAGTCTTTAAGATTCCCGGCTCTACCATCTTCGTCTGGATCTGGTTGCCGTCCTGGATCAGGGTCATCGCGAAAGTTCCCTCGGTCTTTAAGGAATCTGCGGTCAACTGCTCAAAGATCTTGTTGTTCTTCGGCTGCTGCCACTCATATTCCATATTGTAGGACGGGTCGATCGACTGCAGGTATTCGATGAATAACGGGAGTGCGCTCTTACCACGGCTGGAGTTTCCGACACCGTAGAAGGTCTTTCCGTTGGACTCCTCGATGGCTTTCTTTGCAAGCTCTTCCATCGACATTCCTTCGGCTTCCTTGATGATCTTTTCTACATCGGAAAGATCAGCATCGTCCGTTTTCGCTGCCTCCGTTGCCGCTTCACTTCCGGCTGCCGCTGTCTCACCGCCTGTCGCCGCTGTGGTTGCCGTTGTGGTTCCACCGCCGCCGCATCCTGCGAGGGACATCGCTGCCATGGAAACTGCAAGTGCCAATGACAAAGTACGTTTTCTCATAAAACTGTTCCTCCTTCATCTGATTGGGTCATTTTGTTTTTCTCACGACTCATTTTGTACTTTTATTATAGCTGTGCGCAGAAAAATTTAACAGTGGACAAAACTGCGATAGTTTGTGAAATCCTGTGATTTTGTATAATTATGTTTCGTATTTCTGCTTTTTTTGTGCAGTTTCGACATATGTTTTAGATTGTCAGAATTGGTAGTACCGGCATGTTGCTGTAAAGGCATGTTCTTCGATATGAAAAGAATGTGCCTTGTCACATTCGGGCGTCTCGCGCAAGCGCGGACTTTGGCTCGTTGTTCGCGTAAACAAGTGAAAACACGTTTCGCGAGTTTCCCCTTGTTATCGCGACAGTCGCCAAGATCTCGCGCAAGCGCGGACTTTGGCTCGTTGTTCGCGTAAATTAAAAAAGAGAACCTTGCCCCGGCAGGCTCAGTTCTCTTTTCCTCATTTTTATTTTCTGTCATTTCAGATTCCGGATCCTCTGCCGCTTTTCCATTACAGAGCTTTCCGCCTATTTTCCAAAATACGCCGCGATCTCCTTCATTCTTCCCGTCTGTACGGCATGGAACGGACAGCGCTTATCGCAGTGACCGCAGGAGATACAGTCGGAAGCATGTTTTTCCAGTGTCGCGTAGTGGTCCGCCGCCATCGTATCCCCGGAAATTCTTTTAACTGCCAGTCGATCTGCTTTTTCACCTTCTCGAGATTTGTTGTCCAGCCGTATTCCCCGGTCTCGTAGTTTGCTCCAAAATGCACCTGATAGATCATCTCTTTCCGGACTGAGGTCTCTTTACAACAATTTTCTCCGCTATTAATACAGGTTTTTCACCTTAAACTCTTTCTCAAGCTCTCTTCTCTGGTCCTTTTTCGCGATATCCGCACGTTTGTCGTACAATTTCTTACCTCTCGCCAGACCGATCTCAACCTTTACGAGACTTCCCTTAAAGTACACCTGAAGCGGGACCAGCGTGTATCCTTTTTCCTGGATCTTTCCCTTCAGCTTGTTGATCTCATAGCGGTGCATCAGGAGTTTCCGCTCGCGGAGCGGATCTTTATTAAAGATATTTCCCTTTTCGTACGGGCTGATGTGCATGCCGTAGATCATGACCTCATCGTTCGTGATCCGCACAAAAGATTCCTTGATGCTGCATTTTCCCATCCTGAGAGATTTTACCTCGGTTCCCGCAAGCGCGATACCGCACTCAAATTTGTCATCGATGAAGAAATCAAAATATGCCTTTTTATTGTTTGCGATCAGCTTAAATCCGCTGCTCTTTGCCATAACTTCGTCCTCTTTTCCGTTCCGGCAGGAGTGTCCCATGCCGGAACCATTTCTATCACAAGGTCTGTCCGCTGCAAAAAACGAAACCGTGCTATCGTTTGTCGAAATTCCGCACCGGAAGGAAATCGATCGTTTTCAGATACCGGTCCACAGAGACGACCTGGATCTTCACGGTCTGGCCAAGCTTGAATTTCTTTCTCGTCCGCTCTCCCACCAGTTCATAGTGTTCCTCATCAAACACATAGTAGTCACCGTCGAGGTTCGCTAAGCGTACCATGCCTTCCACCGTATTCGGAAGCTCCACATAGAAGCCGTAATTGCTGATCCCGGAGATCACGCCGGTAAATTCTTCCCCGATATGGCGCTCCATGAACTGAACTTTCTTTGCCTTATCGGTCTCCCTCTCCGCCTCGTCTGCGAGACGCTCCCGGGAAGATGTCCAGATCGCAACTTCCGGAAGGATCTTCTCATAATGGGCGATCCTCTTTTTCGTGAGACCGCCGTGGAGATTTTCCTTGATAATCCGGTGGATCTGGAGATCCGGGTATCTTCGGATCGGGGAGGTGAAGTGCGTATAATAGTTTGCTGCGAGACCAAAGTGGCCCATGCATTCCGTCGTGTACTTTGCCTGCTTCATTGAGCGGAGTGCCAGTCTCGCGAGCAGCGCCTCCTCCGGGGATCCCGCTGCCTTTTCGAGCAGTTTCTGCATCTCCTTCGGATGAAGCTCGCCGTTCTGGAGCCGGATCGAATAGCCAAAATTGTTGATCAGAATGCCGAAGCGCTTGATCTTCTCACCGTCCGGTTTCTCATGGCTCCGGTACAGGAACGGGATCTGCTGCCAGTAATAATCCTCTGCGACCGTCTCGTTCGCAGCCAGCATGCAGTCCTCGATCAGCATCGTCGCCGCGTTCCGCTCATACGGCCTGATCTCGACCGGGCGTCCCTTTGCGTCCAGGATGATCTTGCACTCCGGGAAATCAAAGTCGACCGCACCGCGCGCCATGCGCTTTTTCCTCAGCACACGGGCCGTCTCGTCGAGAAGCAGGAACATCGGAACGAAATCTGCATATTCTTCGAGGCACTTCTTTGCAAATTCCGCTTTTTCCTTCGATTTCTCTTTCTCCGGCGCATCCGTCTGCGGTTCCTCAGTCCCATTCTTTGCTTCCAGGATCGCATTCACCGCCGTGTATGTCATTCTGCGGTCGATCCGGACGACCGACTCACAGATCTTATGTCCCACGATGATCCCTTTTTCATCGATATCCATGAGGCAGCTCATTGCCAGACGGTCGCAGCCCGCATTCAGGGAACAGATTCCGTTGGAGAGCCGGTGCGGCAGCATCGGGATCACACGGTCCACGAGATACACGCTCGTTCCGCGCTTATATGCCTCCGCATCGAGAGGCGTCCCCTCCTTCACATAGTGACTCACATCCGCAATATGGACTCCGAGATGGTAGATCGTCTCCCCGTTGATCGTCTCCTTCGACACACTGACCGCATCGTCGAGGTCTTTCGCGTCCTCGCCGTCGATCGTCACCATCGGAACATCTCTGAGATCCACTCTTCCGTTCTTCCCGATCTCCTCCGCCACATAGTCTGCGGAGAGTTCCTCCGGCGCATGGGAAACTTCTTCCATCACGTCCTCCGGGAACTCCTCCGGAAGTCCGTAGGCACGGACGATCGACAGGATATCGACTCCCGGGTCATTGATATGTCCGAGGATCTCCTGCACATGTCCCTCCGGATTCTTATTTCTGGTCGCATATGTGTCCAGTTTCACGACTACCTTGTGTCCGGAGACAGCGCCGTTCTCTTTCCCCTGCGGGATAAAGATGTCCATCGTGATCCGTGGATTGTCGGGGATCACAAAGCCAAAGCTTTTATTTTTTTCAAATGTACCGATCAGCGTCTCGTTGGCATGTTTTAATACCTTTAAAACTCTCGCCTCCGCGCGGCCGCCTCTTCCGTTTTCATCAATAATGACCTGGACCGTATCCCCGTCCATCGCGTCCCCGGTATCATCCGGCGGGACAAATAGATCGCCGTCGCGTCCCTCGATCGTCACAAATCCAAAGCCTCTGTGATGCGCTGAAAAGATCCCCGTCTGCGCAAACACCTCGGATCTCGCGTACTTTCCCTTCTTCGAGATCCCGACCTTGCCGGAAGCGACCAGTTCATTTAAGACCTCTTCCAGATCTTTTCTCTGCTCCTTCGGAACTCCGAGAAGCATCGCGAGTTCTTTTAATTTCATCGGAACATATGTCGGATCCTTCATCAGGGTCAGCAGCATCTGTTTCCGCTCTTCCATTAACGTTTCTTCCATTCTTCTCCTTGTCATATCAAAAACAGTTTTTCAAAAGTTCCCGGCACAGACTTCACGCCGGGCAGCCGCAAATAACCGGATAGATCCTGCGGACAGTTCTCAGACAGTGCAGCTTCCGATCTTTGTGTTAAACAAAAACACTCCTGCACGGGAATGATCGCTGCAGGAGTGTTCGTCATCTTAGAATTAGATTACCTTTAAATTTAATACCAGGGCAAGTACAAAAATCAGGACTGCCGCAATTTTTGTAAATTTCTCAAGGTTGCCTTCCATAGAACGGCCTTTATTTTTTCCCCAGTAGCTCTCAGCCACACCGCTGATCGCACCAAGTCCGGAAGTCTTTCCTTCCTGCATTAACACGATCACTGTCATTGCAATACATAAGATAACGAATACAATCGTCAGAATAATTCTAATCACCGACTACACCTCCTGTCCACAATTAAAGTCATCATAACATAAAATTGGATGGCTGTCAATCCTCGTGTTTTCCGGGCCGGAACTGATTTTCCGGCATATAAAGGAGTGTGCCGGGCGCGGCTGCTTGCATCGATCTCACTCGTCTTGCAAGTGCACATCATTCGCTGATCGTGACTTAGGGGTCAAAAAACGGCCATCCGCCGCAGGATTTCTCCCACAGGAATGACCGTTCTGTATTATATCACTTATCGGATATCCGCACCGAGACGGAACTTCAGGTTTCCGAGGATCTTCTTTACAAAGCGCTCGACGTCCTTCGGATCAAGGGCCTTGTCCTCCGGGATGAAGGAGATCTTGAATGCCATGCTCTTCTTGCCCTTGCCGATCTGGTCGCCGCGGTAGATATCGAAGAGTTCAACATCTCCGACCTGCTTGCATGCCTTCTTGATCTCATCGATCAGGCTGCCGCAGCTTGTCTCCTCGTCAACGACCATCGCGAGGTCACGGGTCACGGTATCGTACTCGGAGATCGGTTTGTAGCGCAGACCTTCCGGCATATGGGCAGAAAGTGCTGCGAAGTCGATCTCACCGATGTAGATCTGGTTGTTCGCCTTGCTGTCTTTCGGAAGCTTTAACTCACCGGCAACGCTGTTTGCCAGCTTACCGAAGGAACCAACGCGCTCGCCGTCGCAGAGGACATACGCGGAGATTCCCGGATGGAGATACGGAACATCCTCCGCTCTCTCATACTCAAAGCTTACACCGAAGGAAGCTGCAAGCTCTTCCATCGTTCCCTTTACAGTGAAGAAATCTTCCTGCTCGCCAAATGCCGCGAAGCCGACATGCGGGATCTCGTTCGGGAGCTCTGTGAGCGGAAGTGCCTTCGGATAGTATACGTTTGCATACTCGAAGAAACGTCCGGCTGTGTTGCCTTTCTTCACGTTCTCAACGACTGTATTTAACATGGACGGAGCCAGTGTGGTGCGCATGATGGAAAGGTTTGTCGTGATCGGGTTTAACAGGCGGATCACATTGCGCTCTTTTGCATCCGCTGCGATGTGGAGTGCATCGAGGTCTGCGTCGGAGTAGAATGCAAGTGTGGAAACCTCATAGTAACCCTGGGATACCATCACCTGTTTTAATTTTGTTCTTCTCTTCTGTGCCGGATTTAATCCGCCGTTTGTGACTGCGGAATCCTTTAAGAAGGTCGGAACGATGTGGTCATAACCGTACTCACGGATGACTTCCTCCGCAAGATCCGGCTCGCCAACCTCGATATCCTCTCTGTAGCGAGGTGCTGTGACAGTCATGACATCGCCGTCGCGCTCAACCTCGAAGCTGAGTCTGCGGAGAATGTCGAGAACATTCTCTGCCGGGACCTCGATGCCGAGGATCTTGTTGATGCCACTCAATGTTGCGGTAAATTTCTTTCCTTCCTTCGGTGCTCCCGCATCCACATCGAATGCGCTCGCTGTGATCTCGCCGCAACCGAGTTCCTCGATCAGGTGAAGGGCACGCGCCATACCGATCTCAACGGTGTACTCCGCGATGCCTTTTTCGTAGTGGCTGGATGCGTCTGTGTTCTGTCCGAGACTTCTCGCAGTTTTACGGATGTTGTCGCGCATGAACTTTGCGGATTCAAAGAGAAGCTGTGTCGTATTCTCTGTGATCTCACTGTTCATTCCGCCCATGATACCCGCAAGAGCAACCGGCTTGCTTCCGTCGCAGATCACAAGGTTATTCTCGTTTAACTTGAATTCCTTGCCGTCAAGTGTCTGGATCATCTCATCCTGCTTTGCGCGGCGGACGATGATCTGGGAGCTCTCCAACGTGCTCATATCGAATGCATGCATCGGCTGACCGATCTCAAGCATTACGTAGTTCGTGATATCGACCACGTTGCTGATGCTTCTGAGACCGCAGAGAGCCAGATGACGGCGCATCCATCTCGGGGACTGGCCCGGAGTGATGTTTCTCACGCCATGTCCTAAGTAGCGCGGGCAGAGATCCTGTGCCTCTACTTTAATATCAAGATTTTCATATTTATAATCGCTCTGTTTGTAGTCGAGAGCCGGCATTTTCAGCGGTTTATCAAGAACTGCTGCAACTTCTCTCGCAATACCGAGAACAGACTGGCAGTCTGCACGGTTTGCCGTTACGGAGATATCGAAGATGTAGTCGTCGAGACCAACAACCTTTGCGATATCAGTTCCCGGAACGGTGTCCTTCGGAAGATCCAGGAGACCGTAAACCTCAGCGCCCGGATACAGGTCATCGTTTAAGCCGAGCTCTTCACCGGAGCAGAGCATACCGTTTGACTCGATGCCGCGCATCGGTTTTGCCTTGATCTTGATGCCGCCCGGCAGTGTGGAATTATCAAGAGCCGCCGGTGTGTGCATGCCTGCGTAGACGTTCGGAGCACCTGTGAGGATCTGGATATCATTTCCATACTCGCCGCAGTCTACTTTACACTTGAAGAGGTGTGTTCCCTCGATTGGCTCGCATTCCTTTACGACGCCGACAACGACACGGTCGATCTCAGCGGAGAGATCGATCAGTTCCTCTACCTCAAATCCACAGCCAAAGAGCTTGTCTTCCAGCTCCTGGGCAGTGACATCAATGTCAACATATTCTTTCAGCCAACTAAATGGTACTTTCATGATCTTCTCCCTCCCTTATTAGCCTTTGAACTGCTTCAGGAAACGAAGATCATTCTCATAAAGCAGGTTGATGTTGTTAATACCGTATTTTAACATGGCGATACGCTCGATACCGATACCGAAGGCGAGACCGGAATACTCATTCGGGTCGATGCCGCAGTTCTCAAGAACCTTGTGGTGTACGATACCGCCGCCTAATACCTCGATCCAGCCGGTGTGCTTGCAGAGCGGGCAGCCTTTTCCGCCGCACTCGAAGCAGCTGACATCGACCTCAACGCTCGGCTCCGTGAACGGGAAATAGCTCGGGCGGAGACGTGTCTTTACGTTGCTGCCGAAGATCGCCTGTACAAACTTGTCGAGCATACCCTGAAGGTCGCAGAGCGTGATCTTCTTATCGACAACAAGGCCTTCCATCTGGTGGAACATCGGGGAGTGAGTCGCATCACTGTCGGAACGGAATACACGTCCCGGTGCCAGCATCTTGATCGGCGGCTTCTTCGCATCCATCACACGGACCTGTCCCGGGCTTGTATGGGTACGGAGTAAGATATCTTCCGCTACATAGAACGTATCCTGCATATCTCTCGCCGGATGATTCTTCGCAACGTTTAATCTTGTGAAGTTGTGGTCGTCATCCTCGATCTCCGGACCGTCGAAGATCTCGAAGCCCATTCCTGCGAAAACATCGATCATCTCATTCTCTGTTACGGTAAGCGGATGGAGACCTCCGGCCGGACGCATCTTTGCAGGCATCGTGATATCGACCTGCTCGCTCTTATTGCGGGCTGCGAGCTCTAACTCATCCATCTTATTCTTCATTTCCTGGTAGCGGGCTTCTACCTGGTTCTTAAATTCATTGATCGTCTTTCCGACGTTCGGGCGCTCCTCCTTCGGAACACTTCCAAGACCCTTCATCAGGTCTGCGATGCTGCCTTTCTTGCCAAGGAAGCTCTGCCAGAACTCACCAAGCTGTTCCTTGGACTGTACACTGCCGAGAGCGGCTTCCATCTGCTCCTTCAGTGCTTTGATCTTCTCTTCCATAGTCCACCTCATTCTTTCGGTATGGTTTTACATTCTATCAGTGCGAGGACAAAAAAAACTCCGTCCCGCCATGGGACGAAGCTGACTCTCCGTGGTACCACCCAGATTCCGCATGCATTCATGCGGCACTCAAACGTCTGTAACGGGACTTCCCGTCCTGCACTACTTGGATCCCTTTCGCACAGGCTGCTCAAGAGTGAATTTACAAAAGTTTCCTTCGGAAGGTCTTTCAGCCGGTGAACCTTCTCTCTGTCATACCGGAACTCTCCTGTACTGTCTCTGTCATTGCGTTTCACACATGGTCGATGGTAGCACATTCCCACTGGTTTGTCAAGTCTCACCGGGGCAGAGGCAAAATCAGCACCAAAACTGCACACAACGCAGTTTCCCGCCCAAACCTTCTAACATACACTGTCCCCGCATAATAAGTGTAAAATTTCAGCGAAATTTTCTCTCACTTTCTTGACACATCCAGCCATTTATGGCATCATCAGTTTATAGGCAGGAATAATCTGTTAATATTCCATTCCATGGAATTTATATATGATCTGCCCGCAAAACAAACGAAAAACAACCTCAAGAAAAGGAGGATTCCTATGGATTTTCTGACATTAACCATCGGAAAACAAAAAAACATCGCCCTGATCGCCCATGACAGCAAAAAGCATGAAATGATCGACTGGTGCGAAGCAAACAAAGAAATCTTAAAGGGACACTTTCTCTGCGGCACAGGAACAACCGCCAGAATGATCACCGAAGCCACCGGTCTCCCGGTCAAAGGCTACAACAGCGGTCCTCTCGGAGGAGACCAGCAGATCGGCGCAAAAATCGTCGAAGGACGCATCGATTTCGTCGTATTCTTCTCCGATCCCCTCACAGCCCAGCCACATGACCCGGACGTAAAAGCTCTCCTCCGCATCGCCCAGGTCTACGATATCCCGATCGCCAACAACCGCGCGACCGCCGACTTCATGATCACCTCCCCACTCATGAACGAAGAATATGATCACCAGATCATCAACTTCCACCAGAACATCAAGGAGCGGGCAAGCAAACTGTAGCACTCAAAATGTAAAACCAATCGATGCAAACTAAATTCTACAAAACCTAGAAAGGCATGGAAACACGTTCACAACGTTTCCATGCCTTTCGAACCCTCTGCATTTATCATCTCACGCCAACCAACAGCGGTGAGCTTCCGGGCAGGGGCGCATGATCCGGGGAGCTGGTTCCTCTTGGCCCGCGGGTGACTGCGTTGGAGAGCAGGGAACACTTGTCTGAGCGCAGCGAGTTGTGTCACAGTACGCAGGCCTTCCTGCCTGCGCACTGTGACAGGATTTTGCCGATGCTTCGCATTCCGAATCGGCAAAATCCGCGACCGCTACTGTATCATACGGAATTTTCAGTTCAGAAAATTCCTATATAAAAGGCGCTGGCTACCTCCACTCGTCCGCCCTTAGCAGTCTCACGCAGGCCTAGCGGAACCCTCCCCGCATCCCCAGCGCCCCTGCCCGGAAGCTCACCGCGTCCCTCTCGCCAATCACATCATTCCTTCATATCTTTATCCAGAAGATCCACCAGCTCCTCAATCTGGCTCTCCCCATACACCTTCAACCCATACCCGGCCAACACCGCCGCCGTCTTCCCCATTCCCTCACGCAGCTTATGCGAAAAACTCCCATCATAAACCCCATTCGATCCGCAGGACGGACTTCTATCCTTCAGGATCGCGATCCCACATCCATACTTCTTCGCTGTCTGCAATGCCGCATCCGCACCGAGAAGAAACTCTCCCGTCACATCCTCGCCCTCCGTATTGATCACCGCCTCATCCGGCATATGGATCTCGGAAGCCGCACGCGGAGTCGGAAGACCGCCCAGCTGTTCCGGACAGACCGGATGGAACTCGGCCTTTCCCTCCATCTTTTTCATAAACTCAAGCACACCCTGATTCCGATTGTTCGTCCCATCCCACTTGCAGTTCTCACCGATGAGACAGGCACTGATAAGAATATGTATCATAATTCTCCCTCTTTCATAGACCAGCTCGCGCAAACCGCAAATCCAGCTCTTTCACGCTCGCTCGATCATCTGCCAATGCAGGCCATCTGTTCGAAAAAAGCAGGACCGCCCCACAAATCAACCTGCGGAAGCGATCCTGCTTTCTCTTTCTATTTTCAGAGATCACGCTGCGTCTTCGCAATCCCCTCTTCACTTGTATCTCAATTCGTTCCGGATCAGATTACATCTGGCTCTTCTTGCTGATCATTGCTCTCTTTCTGAGAGTCGGATCGAGGATCTTCTTTCTGATACGAAGGCTTGTCGGTGTGATCTCAAGAAGCTCATCTGTATCGATGAAGTCCAGACACTGCTCCAGACTCATGATCTTCGGCGGAACAAGCTTTAATGCCTCGTCCGCGCTGGAGGAACGTGTATTTGTTAACTTCTTTGTCTTGCAGACGTTGATCTCGATATCCTCTGCCTTCGGGCTCTGTCCGACGACCATACCGGAGTAAACCTTTACACCAGGTCCGATGAACAGAGTACCTCTCTCCTGAGCGTTGAACAGACCGTAAGTGATGGACTCACCAGCCTCGAATGCGATCAGGGAACCCGTCTTTCTGTAGCTTAACTCACCCTTGAACGGAGCGTATCCGTCAAAGCTTGTATTTAAGATACCGTTACCCTTTGTATCTGTCATAAACTCACCGCGGTAACCGATGAGACCTCTGGACGGGATGGAGAACTCAAGTCTTGTGTAGCCGCCGTTTGTCGGGCTCATTCCCTGAAGTTCGCCCTTTCTGCTCGTGAGCTTCTGGATGACAGCTCCGGTAAACTCATCCGGAACATCCACATAAGCAAGCTCCATCGGCTCTAACTTTCTGTTTCTCTCATCGTATTTGTAGATAACCTCTGCCTTGCTGACAGCGAACTCAAAGCCCTCACGGCGCATGTTCTCGATCAGGACGGACAGATGGAGCTCACCACGTCCGGAAACCTTGAAGCAGTCTGCGGACTCTGTCTCCTCGACACGAAGGCTGACGTCTGTGTTTAACTCACGGAACAGACGGTCGCGGAGGTGACGGGAAGTGATGAACTTACCTTCCTGACCTGCGAGCGGGCTGTCGTTTACCATGAAGTTCATGGAGATCGTCGGCTCGGAGATCTTCTGGAACGGGATCGCCTCCGGCTTCTCCGGGGAGCAGAGGGTATCACCGATGTGGATATCCGGGATACCAGAGATCGCAACGATCTCACCGATCGTCGCACTCTGTACTTCAACTCTCTTTAAGCCATCGAATACATAGAGCTTACCGATCTTTACTTTCTTCATCTTGTCCGGATCATGATGGTTTACGATCACGCAGTCCTGATTTAACTTTAAGGAACCGCTGTCGATCTTACCGATACCGATACGGCCAACGAACTCGTTGTAGTCGATCGTGCTGATCAGGACCTGGGTCTCAGCATCCGGATCACCTTCCGGCTCCGGGATATAGTCGATGATGGTCTCGAATAACGGACTCATGTCCACTTCCGGATCATCTAATTCTTTCTTTGCAAAACCTGCACGGGCGGACGCATATACGAACGGGCAGTCGAGCTGCTCATCGGATGCATCGAGGTCCATGAATAACTCCAGTGTCTCATCGATGACTGCCTCCGGTCTTGCCTCCGGGCGGTCGATCTTGTTGATGCAGACGATAACTCTTAAGTCAAGGTCAAGTGCCTTCTGGAGAACGAACTTTGTCTGCGGCATCGGTCCCTCAAATGCATCGACAACGAGAACAACACCGTCTACCATCTTAAGGACACGCTCAACCTCACCGCCGAAGTCCGCATGGCCTGGGGTGTCGATGATGTTGATCTTTACTCCTTTGTAGAACACAGCCGTATTCTTGGAGAGGATAGTGATTCCCCTCTCTCTCTCGATGTCATTGGAGTCCATGACACGCTCTTCTACTTCCTGGTTTGCGCGGAATACGCCGCTCTGCTTTAATAACTGGTCTACCAGGGTCGTTTTACCGTGGTCAACGTGGGCGATGATCGCAATGTTTCTGATATCTTCGCGTTTGATCTTCATAATCAATCCTCTTTCTTCATCTATAACTGTCCGCACACCGATCATTTTCCGACCCGTTTTGCACAGTCATCTTATCTTGTATCTGTTACATTTCCTGATTTTTGCGTTACCGACTCAAAATTATAGCATTCATGAAATCAAAATGCAATACAAAATCATCCAAAATTCGGGGTGAATTCGCCATTCTTTGTGTTTATTTCTGAGCAATTTGCGGTTAGACATCTCTTACTCTCTGGAGAGCGCCTCTGTTTCCGCCTGAGAAAACAGGCTGCTAAAAAGCCGAAGTCTGCCTATGTTCAGACTGTGTGCCTCCTACGGCATGCGAGCGCGAAAGTCTACACCGTACAGATTGCCGCCCTCTATCTTCTCTTCTGCCATTTCCGTGGGAAATCAGCCCTCAGCCTCTTATGTCCTGGTGCTGATGGCTGGTCTAGAAAAGGATCACTTCCTTATTAAGTGTGCCGTACCACACCTCGTCGCCCTTTTCGATCTTCGCGCTGCCGCTCGTTCCTTCCGTGATCTTCTTTTCCAGACCGTCGTAAGCAGCAACCGGGACGAGAACGGAGAATTCCACCTTATCTGTATACACGCTGTCGAGCACCGTCATGTTTTCCTGCCCGAGAATATACTGGATCTTTCCGACTCCCGTGTAATCGGTCACGATTTTCATCTCAAAGGCGCGCTTCTTCTCCACGATCTCGGAGGCCGCAAGTCCTTCCTTCACCGCACCCGAATAAGCCCGTACAAGTCCTCCGGTCCCGAGCAGTGTTCCGCCGAAATACCTGGTCACCACAACGCAGACATTGTGGACATCCTCGCCGAGGAGCACATCGAGCATCGGGCGTCCCGCTGTCTGGGCAGGCTCCCCGTCATCGCTGCACCTGGTCAGTTCGTGGTTCATCCCGATTGTAAACGCCTGGCAGTTGTGGCGGGCATCCCAGTATTTCTTCTTCATCTCCGCGATAAATGCCGTCGCCTCCTCCTCGGACTCCACCGGCTTTAAGTTCGCGATAAAGCGGGATTTCTTCACCTCAGTCTCCGCCGTTCCGCCTTTATACAAAATTTTTACGCTGTCAGCAGCCATATCTTATCTCCTTTTTCAAAAGTCAGCTCAGCCATTCCCTGCTTCCTGTTTTCATTTGCATATGACAGAAAATTTCCGCCGAAATGTACAAATGCAACCAATCCAACGGTGTATTTTTCTATGTTCCCTGTATATAGCTGAGTGTCGTTTCTGAATTCCACATCATGGAAAGTCGCCCATGATATTTATCTTTTTGTCATATTTTTGACGAATCCGACCACAAAATGTAATTTTTCCTTCATATTTCCCCACTTTGCGGTCAAAAATATCATAATACAAACCAAACTTTTCCACAATAACTATTTATAAATGAAAGAAACTTTGCTATAATTAGGGAATGACAAAGGAGGCATCCTGAATGAATTATGGAAAAAACGAGGTGGAAAAGACACTCTGCAAAACAAATTCCAGGGCTCAGAAGATTACCTCACATCTGGTACTTCTTCTCACAAAGATCATCCTGATCCTTGTCCTGTTTGCGGCGGTGCTTGGGATCAGCTTCGGCTACGGGATCTTCAAGGGCGTGATCGATGCGGCCCCGGAGATTGATGTGGCGAGCATCGAACCAAGCGGTTATGCCACCATGGTCTATGACAGTAAGGGAAACCTCACGGAAACGCTCGTAAAATCCGGAGCGAACCGTCTTGAGGCATCCTACGAGGAACTTCCCCAGTGCCTGATCGACGCCTTCGTTGCGATCGAGGATTCCAGGTTCTGGTCCCACAAGGGCGTTGACGTCCGTTCGATGGTCCGTGCGGCCGTCGGGATCATCACCGGCGACTCCAGTGCCGGCGGCGGAAGTACCCTGACCCAGCAGCTCATCAAAAACAATATCTTTGAAGGCGGAAATGAGGACACCTTCGGAGAAAAGCTTGAGCGAAAGATCCAGGAGCAGTATCTGGCGATCCAGTTAGAGAAGATCATGGATAAAAAGATCATCCTCAAAAACTATTTAAACACGATCAACCTTGGAAACAACACCCTGGGCGTAAAGGCGGCGGCTCTCCGCTACTTTGACAAGGACGTCTCGGAGCTCACGCTCTCAGAGGCAACGGTCATCGCCGGTATCACCCAGAACCCGTCGAGATTCAACCCGCTCTCCGAAAACGGAAGAAAGCGCAACGAGGAAAAACGCCGCGTCATCCTCCAGTACATGTACGAGCAGGGAAAGATCACGAAGGACGAACAGGAAGAGGCTCTCGCCGATGACGTTTACTCCCGCATCAAAAACGTGGATATCGTCACAAAGGAGACCCAGACTCCGTACTCCTACTTTACCGACGAGCTGATCGACCAGGTGTTAAAAGCATTGCAGGACAAAAAAGGCTACACGGAGACACAGGCCTACAATCTCCTCTTCTCCGGCGGTCTTGAGATCCACACCACCCAGGATCCTGATATCCAGTCCGTTGTGGATACGGAGATCAGCAATCCTGAAAACTATGACGTGGTCTACTACTCGATCGACTATCGGCTGTCGATCCAGCACGCAGACCAGACAACAACGAACTATTCTGATGAGACTTTAAAGACATATTTCCGCAAGGATCTCGGAGAATCTAACTTTGACGGCCTGTTCACCTCGAAAGAAAAGGCGGATGAGGCGATCGAGAAATACCGGACGGCGATGACAAAGGAAGGCGATACGATTCTCGGTGAATCCGTACACTACGTACTCCAGCCGCAGGCGTCCTTCGTCCTCATTGACCAGTCCAACGGCTATGTAAAAGCCCTGAGCGGCGGCCGCGGGCAGAAAGAAGTCAGCCGTTCCTTAAACCGTGCGACAAACACGCTCCGCCAGCCTGGATCTACTTTCAAGGTCATCACATCCTTCGCTCCGGCGATCGATACATGCGGAGCTACCCTCGGAAGTGTCTATTATGATGCTCCGTACACGATGGGAACAAAGACATTCCGGAACTGGTACAGCAGCAAAGGCTATATGGGCTACAGTACGATCCGTGACGGTATCGTCTACTCCATGAATATCGTTGCCGTGCGCTGTATGATCGAGACTGTGACACCTCAGCTCGGCGTGGAATACGCGAGAAACCTCGGGATCACCTCCCTGACGGACAGCGATTACAACGCCTCTACCGCTCTCGGCGGTATTACAAAAGGTGTTTCCAACCTGGAGCTGACGGACGCGTTCGCTGCGATCGCAAACGGCGGTATCTACACGAAGCCGGTCTTCTTCACCCAGATCCTGGACCACAGCGGAAAAGTTCTTCTGGAGAATGAGCCGGAGACAAAACGTGTTCTCAAGGATTCCACCGCATTCCTTCTCACGGATGCGATGGCACAGTCGATGGAGAGCAGCCGCATGTTCGCCTCCTCCGGAGTCAGCTTAAACTCCACCAGTGCGGTGGCTAATATCCCGGGGATGTCCAATGCCGGTAAATCCGGTACGACAACGAGCAACAACGATATCTGGTTCGTCGGATTTACCCCGTATTACACGGCGGGAATCTGGTCCGGATGTGATGATAACCAGAAGATCTCCGCGATCGGAAGCAGCACTTCCTACCACAAGAAGATCTGGAAAAAGATCATGACAACAATCCACGAAGGACTTGCAGATACCGGTTTCCCGGTTCCGTCTTCCGTCACGACCGCCCAGATCTGCCGGAAATCCGGAAAACTCGCGATCCCAGGCGTCTGCGATCATGACCCGAGAGGAAGCGCCGTCTACACGGAATATTTCGCAAAGGGGACAGTTCCCACCGAGGTCTGCGGTCATCACGTCCAGCTGACCGTCTGCAGTGAATCCGGCGGTCTTGCGACCGAATACTGTCCGGAAAAGACCACGAGAACCTTCATGGTGATCCCGGAAGGTGAGTCCGGCGGAACGGATGATTCAAAGTACCGCTCACCTGGAACCTGCACGATCCACGGATCGTCTTCCGTTGTAGTCCCGAGCGATGAGACGTCTGATGAAAACAGCTCCTCTCAGGCTGAGACCACGCAGGAAACGGTTCCCGAGACCACAAAGGCAGCGCCGAAATCGCCGCTTGACCAGGTATATATCCCGAGAGGTCCCGGATACGAATAAAATCCATAGGAAATACGCCATACAGAAATTCCTGCATGGCGTATTTTTATGAGCATATATCCGGTTTCCCTGTATACAAAAAAGAGTCTGAGACGTTGCATAAAAGTAAGCTCTTTTCCATTAAGAAAAATCCCCCGGCACTTTCCATACCGGGGGATTTTTCTTAATTTACGCGAAGCGTGTTTTCATTTACATCATGGCATTTTCTGTAAATTCTGACTGTGATCCGCTCGCTTTATTCTGCTTTTCTCTTCTTCATCTCTTCGATCATCACCGGAAGAACCTTTGTGACATCTCCGACAATTCCGACATCGGCCACATCAAAGATGGATGCGTCCTCATCTTTATTGATCGCTACGATATATCCGGAACCGATCATACCGGATACGTGCTGGGTCGCACCGGAGATTCCGCATGCGATGTAGAGCTTCGGAGCGACGATCTTGCCGGACTGTCCGACCTGGTGGGCTCTGGATACCCAGCCCTCCTCGATCGCCGGTCTTGTAGCGCCTACAACGCCTCCAAGTACCTCTGCAAGCTGTTCCACAAGAGCAAAATTATCCTTGCTTCCCATTCCTCTTCCGCCGGATACGATGACCTGGGCTTCCTCGAGGTTGACGCTCTCAGCGATCTCCTTTACAGTCTCAACGACCTTTGTGTGGACATCCTCTGCTGTCACATCCTCATCTGCAACCTCTCCGCTCCTGCTCTCATCCAGATTCTTTGCGAAGGATCCGGAACGGACAGTCGCGATATGCGGAAGGTTCTCTCCCATCTTCATGTCGTTTAATACATTTCCGTTGTAGGAAAGTGTTGTGTAAACACCGTCTGCAGTGATCCCTGTCACATCCGTCGCACAGCCGGACTCAAACGCTGCCGCAACTGCCGGAGCGATCATCTTTCCTTCCGGTGTTCCTGCCATGTAGAGAGCCTTCGGCTGATATTTTTCCACAAGCTTTGTAAGGATCTCTGCTTTCTCTGCTGCCTGAAGCTCATTGCTTCCTGCTGTGAGGACTTTTGCCGCTCCTGCTGCGATCACAGGCTTTGTATCGGTATCTTTCCCGAATACGACTGCGAGGACTTCCTCTTCTGCTGCTTTCGCAAGCTCTGCTGCCTTGCTGACTGTCTCGAGTGCAGCTCCGATCGCAGCGCCGTCTGCGCTCTGGACGCAGACCATGATATTCTTTCCATCTGTATATTTCATTTTTTCATTTCCTTCCACGACTAGATTGCTGCAGTTCATGAACATTTCTGCCATGAACTGCATTCAGACCGGCAAATCAGGCAGTCTTAGAGCGCCTTTGCCTCATCCATCATGGCAAGTGCCTGGTGCACTGCCTCCTCCGGATCTTCCACCTTGATCTTTGTTCCTGCAGCTCTCTTTGCCGGCTCATAGACCTTGAGGACCGTTACCTGAGCCTCTGCCTTTTCTGCCGCTGCGAGCTCCTCGATCGGTTTCTTTCTCGCTGCCATCTTGCTCTTGATCGTCGGATAGCGCGGGTCATACTCCGGCTTATTGACGGTCACAACGCACGGAAGAACGGACTCGATCATGCGGTAACCTTCCTCAGTCTCCTGTTTTGCTGTCACTTTGCCCTCGCCGGCTGTGATATCAACGATGTCAGCAGTTACCGGAACGTCAAGCTCCTTTGCGAGGATCGTTCCAACCTGTCCGGATGCAAAGTCTGTAGTCTCCTTGCCGCAGAATACGATGTCAAATTTCTTTCCTGTCTTCTCCTCGATCTCTGCTTTTGCGGCCTGGAGTTCTTTTGCGATGACCTCCGGATCCGCATTCTGATATGCGTCATCTGCTGCCAGATATGCATAGTCAGCGCCGACTGCCAGACAGTTCTTTAAAGAGTTCTTAACGCTCTCATCACCGATAGAAAGAACTGTGACCTCTCCTCCTGCTGCCTCTTTTAAGCGGACTGCCATCTCCAGTGCATATGTATCAAATGCGTTTACGACCGGTGTCACACCGTCGAGCGCCGGTGCGCCTGTCTTCGGATCCAGAGCGATCTCTACGGAATCGTCCGGAACCTGTTTTACACAAACTAAAATTTCCATGTTATCCTCCAAACTTATTCGCAGCTGTTCAGTCCCCTCACAGGTATTACGGTCAGCGCAGCAAGTGCGCAGACCTGCTGAACAGTTCCCTTATTTCATTATTTATTTCCCGATCACATTATTTGCAACAACGATCCTCTGTACCTCGTTGGTGCCCTCAAAGATCTGGAAGATCTTCGCATCTCTTAAGAGCTTCTCGACCGGGTATTCTCTGCTGTAGCCGTAACCGCCGAACATCTGGATCGCCTCGGAAGCAACTTCCATCGCAATGTCGGATGCGTAGCATTTCGCGATCGCGGATTCCTTGCTGTACGGAAGTCCCATATCCATCTTTGTCAGGGCATGTGCGACCATCTGACGGGCAGTCTCGGTCTTGATCTCCATATCGGCTACCTTAAACTGTAATGCCTGGTTCTTGATGATCGGTTTGCCGAACTGGATCCTCTCTTTGCCGTATGCGACAGCCTCATTGATGCCTCTCTGTGCAATACCGGTCGCCACGCAGCCCATCCATGCACGCGCCTGGTCGAGCGTCTTCATTGCGATGCCAAAGCCCTTTCCTTCCTCACCGATGAGGTTCGCTGCCGGGATCCTGCAGTCTTCCAGAACAACATCGCAGGTGTTGGAAGTACGGATTCCCATCTTGTTCTCCTCATGGCCGGTGGAGAGACCCGGAGTCCCTGCATCGATCAGGAACATGGAGATTCCCTTTACGCCTTTGGACTTATCTGTCATCGCCGTTACACAGTAGAAGGAAGCGACGCCGCCGTTTGTGATGAAGCACTTTCTTCCGTTTAATACATACTCATCGCCGTCTTTGACTGCGGTCGTCTTGCCTGCACTGGCATCGGAACCTGCACCCGGCTCTGTTAAGCAGAATGCACCGAAACCGCCGTCGAGAACGAGGTCGCAGACATGCTGTTTCTGCTCTTCATTTCCTGCGATCAGAACCGGCTTCATTCCAAGGCCGCTCGCAGAGATCGTGGTCGCAAATCCGGCATCTGCGATCGCCATCTGCTCGATGAGTGCTGCTACATCCACACGGGAAAGTCCCGGTCCGCCGTACTCTTCCGGAACCTCGAGAGCCTGATATCCCTGCTCGATCGCTTTCTCATAAATTGCCTTCGGCCATTCGCCGGAAACATCGTATTCTTTGCACTGTTCAACAACTTCTTTGTCACAGAAATTTTTTACATCCTGCAGGAGATCCTGCGCTTCTTCAGAAATTAAATATGCCATAATCGATTTCCTTTCGTGTCTCTTTTTGTTTGACCGGTGCGTGGGAGCACACCGGCCGGCAGTTATTTGACAAATATGGTGTACGGCGGCTGCCAAATGGGGAGGAAAGCGGCTGCCGCCGGGGGAATCATAAACGGATCGTTATGCCTCTTCCTTCGGGTCATAACAGATCTTGCCCGGATTTAAGATCATCTTCGGGTCGAAGGTCTCCTTGATACCGCGCATCAGGCGCATGTTGACCGGACCGGCAAACTCTGCGAGGTAGCCTTTCTTTCCGAAGCCGATCCCGTGCTCACCGGAGATCAGGCCGCCGAGTTCTGCTGCCTTCTTGTAGATGTCTGCCATAAACTCGGAAACTTCTTTCTTGAAGGTCTCCTCATCCAGATCGTTCGCGCAGGTGTAGATATGTAAGTTGCCGTCTCCTGCATGTCCGAAGCTCTTGACTGCGAAATCATATTTCTCGGAAACACCTTTGACATATGTCAGATATTTTGCGATCTGGTTGACCGGAACAACAACGTCGCACTCGTCGAGGAGTTTTGTCTCCGCCTCGATCGCCTCGAGGAAGGAGCTTCTCGCTGCCCATGCATCTTTCTTCTTTGCAGGTGTGTCCGCAACGAGAACATCGACTGCTCCCGCGTCAAGAACAATTTCAGCAACCTGCTCGGTGAGCTCTTCCAGCTGGTCCATGCTGTCACCATCGAATGTCACAAGAAGGTAAGCACCGATGTCAACACCTTCGACCTGCTTCGGGAATACGCTCTTTCCGAGATAACGCTCGGAAGCGAGGACGATCTCTTTCTCCATGAACTCCACTGCCTGCGGCTGGAAATGATTCATGAAGAACTTCGGAACGGTCGCGATACAGTCTTCCAGGTTCTCATACGGGATGATCAGGCTGATCGTCTCCTTCGGAGCCGGGATGAGTTTTAAGGTGAGCTCGGTGATGATGCCGAGTGTTCCCTCAGAACCGATCATCAGGTTCAGCAGGCTGTAGCCGGTACTTGTCTTGGAGACCGTCGCGCCCATTTTTACGATCTCACCTGTCGGAAGGACAACCGTCATCGCGCGCACGTAATCTCTTGTGCATCCATATTTTACTGCGCGCATGCCGCCTGCATTTGTGGAAACATTGCCGCCGAGTGTTGCGAATTTTTCACCCGGATCCGGCGGATATAAGAGTCCCTGTTTCTGTGCGTCTTCCGCGAGGTCGTTTAACAGAACGCCCGGCTCTACGCGGACAACAAAGTTTTCAAGGTCATATCCGAGGATCTTGTTCATCTTGGTCATGTCGATCATGACGCCGCCATCAACAGCAACCGCCGCTCCGGTAAGACCGGTTCCTGCTCCTCTCGGGATCACCGGGATGGAGTTCTCATAACAGACTTTCACGATCGCTGCAATGTCCTCTGTGGTTGTCGCCTCGATCACAACCTCCGGGATTCCCTTTCCGTAGATCGGCATCTCATCATGAAAATAGTCGCTGTTGATCTCCTCACCTGCGTATACTTTTCCCGGAACGATCGCTTTGAACTGTTCCAGGATCTCAGGCGTCACCTGATTGTACTTCTTTGCTTCCATGTTTGTTTCTCCTCTTCTCATATCCTAAATTTTCAGTCATTCCGTATTGCTGTCTTTCTATTTTTTCGTGTTTCTCACGATCACGGATACCCCGTCCGGGATCACGGTGATCCCCGCATCCGTTTTGCCAAGGTACGCATCCGCCATCCGGATCGCTTTCTCCACACTTTCCGCGTAATCCATCTGCATATCCCGCACCATGGATTCCGGTGCACCGGTCACCATGATCACCTTGTGTTTTAAAAGGATCCTGCACAGGATCTGTGCTTCCCACTGATCCGGGATCGTCTTCTCCATCGGTGTGTCGAGAAACTGCTTCATAATCTCATTTTTGTCTCTTCCGCCTGCAAAGGTGTCATAGAGAGACTGACCGCCGTGACCCTGTCCGCACTCTGCGACCATGATGATCACTCCGCCCGGATTGCAGGTGGCCTCCGCAGCCGTCATTCCCTTTACCGACTGGTAAATGTTCTGGTCGAGCGGGTAACCTCCGTTTGTGGAGATCACGATGTCTGCCGGGATCGCGTCAACTCCGGAAAGTTTATCGACGAAGCGGCATCCTTCTCTGTGTGCCTGATCGAAGTCCCCGGCATACGCCCGGATGACTTTCTTGTTCTCATCGAGGACCACATTGACGATGAAGGCAAGCTTCAGGGTCTTTGCCGCAAATACCATATCTTTGTGGATCGGATTTCCATCAAGGATTCCCGTTCTTGCATTCGGACTATCGATAAATTTGGAGCAGTGGTTTGCCATGACCGTCTCCGCACTGGAAACTCCCGGAAGAATGCTCTTTCGCCCTCCGGAAAATCCGGCAAAGAAATGCGGTTCGATAAAGCCCTCCGAGATCAGAAGATCCGCCTCCGCAGCGATCCGGTTGACCTTTAAGATCCCGCCGGACGGGAGAACTCCCATCTCCTTCATCTCCTCTTTGTTGTGGCTTTTATGTACCACAAAGCGGATATCGTCGCGGTCCAGATATTCCTCACCGAACTTATCTGCCAGCTCCTCTCTCGTGGTCTCCCTGTGGAAACCTGTCGCGATCAGAACTGTTAATTTCGCATTCGGATTGCCTTCCTTGATCTCCTTTAACATTTCCGGAAAAATCACTTTGCTCGGGACCGGTCTCGTGTGGTCACTTGCGATCAGGACGATGTTGTCTTTTCCCTTCGCAAGTTCTCTCAGACGAGGTGATCCGATCGGGTGCTCCATCGCATCCCTCACGATCTCGCGCTCCTGTTTCTCTGCATGGTATCCATGCGCTCCGGAAACCAGGATCCCCCGCAGCCGCTCGTCCGGAATACAGACCGTCTTGTTCTCTCTTCCGTACGGAAGTGTGATGTTTGCCATATTCCCCTCCAGTCTGACATGAAATGTCGTTTCCTGTCTTTCCTGTCCTTTTCCTGCTATCTTTTTGATCATATCGATCATCGTTTTTTATTGGTAGTACCAATCATATTGCTTTTAAAACAATGTGAACATTTGTTTTTACTATGCGCACATTGTTGTTTCTTTGCCTCTTATTGGTAGAACCAATTAGTCTTAAAAAATAACTGCTCTCATAAGCAGTGTATTTTTTCTGATACAAGGATAGCGCTGTCTTGTATTTTTGTCAAGACATTTTGTTTTTCTTTGCATGAATTTCGCACAGATTGTCTGATTTTTGTCAATCTCAGGAAGTCTGCTCCTCTTTTCTTTCTCCGTGCTCTGCAGGCCGGATCTCTTTCCAGTTCCTCTGAATCGTTTACGATTCCTGATTCCGGTTCTCTCCTGCTCCTTACATATACTGATAAATATAATGAAAATGGAGTTTCAGTCCCTCTCGTGCCTTCTCGATATTTCCTTCCGCAAAACCTTCCGCCAGCGTCCGGTGCGCACGGCTCAAAAACTGTTCGCTGTGCATTCCTTCGATAATCTTTCCGCGCATCTTCGGGATATACTCATCCATGATCTTATTGAGTGCTTTATAGTTCGCGATCATGCAGAGATTCCCGCCCGCCTCGATCAGAAGATAGTGGATCGCCTTGTCCCAGCGGACACGCTCCTCCTCCGTCTCAGCATTCTCCAGGTTTTCCAGATATGTCATCATTTTTTCGCGCTGCTCCGCGGTTGCCTGACGGACCCCGCTCTCAAGCGCTCCCCATTCCAGGGTGGACCGGAATTCCGTGATCTTATCCACATCGATCTTTTTTAAGATGAACATGAATGAGAGCATCTCCGCGAGGATCTCATCAAAATTTCCGGAGACATAATTCCCGGCTCCCTGCTGGCTCTCCAGGACTCCCATGTTCTCCAGGATCCGGAGTCCTTCTCTTGCAGAGTTGCGGCTGATCTCCAGTTTCTGGGCGAGCTCCCGCTCCGGAAGAAGTTTTTCTCCCGCCTGGATCTCTCCGCTTCCGATCCCTTTCTTTACATATTCAATGACTTTTTCATAGGATTTCTCCATCGTTTCTGATCCTTTCCCCAAATCATTTCCTGTCCGGAACCGTCATGCCTTTCACGCTCCGCATTCCGAATCGGCAAAATCCGCGACCCCATTGGTATCATACGGAATTTTTCCTATTCAGGACAGAAAAAAGGAATGTGCCATGGCACATTCGTATGTCCTTCGCAGCCGCCGGCAGCTCCTTTCGGATACATGATAATTGAAAGCTGCAGCCGGTATCATGTACCGGCTGTAGTCTTTCACGCCTTTCCGTTATTACGCTTCCATTGCTTTTTTGATCGCATCAAATAATTCATCATATGTCTCATATGCCGCAAGCTCCGGGTGATCCTTTTTGATCTGCTCCGTGCTGCGGAATAAGAATCCCGCCTTGCTCGCCTCGATCATTCCGAGGTCATTGTAGCTGTCGCCGCTCGCGATCGTCTCAAATCCGATCGACTGGAGCGCCTTTACCGTCGTATACTTCGACTTCTCGATCCGCATTTTAAACCCTGTGATCGTTCCGTCCGGGGCAACCTCCAGAGAGTTGCAGAAGATCGTCGGCCAGCCGAGTTTTTTCATCAGCGGCTTTGCAAACTGCGTGAAGGTGTCACTGATGATGATAACCTGTCCCATCTCACGAAGCTTGTCCAAAAACTCTTTCGCGCCCGGGAGCGGGTCGATCTTTGCGATCGTCTCCTGGATCTCCTTCAGACCAAGACCGTGTTCCTTTAAAATTCCAAGTCTCCAGTTCATCAATTTATCATAATCCGGCTCATCTCTCGTCGTTTTCTTAAGCTCCGGGATCCCGCTCTCCTCCGCGAATGCGATCCAGATCTCCGGCACGAGAACTCCTTCCAGGTCAAGACACACGATATCCATAATCAGTTCCTCCTCATTGATCGTACTTCTATGTCGCAATGCAGATATTATACCATCATCCACTGTAAAAATCCAGAACTGCTTTCTGATCGTGTCCACAGAATTTCACCCGGAATTTCATTGTGCACCGAATTTTTCTCCTGCATGTACCCGAAGGCACCACACTCAAACTCACTGCCTATTCCTGTCCCTGCAAACCGGCGACTGTTTTCAGATATTCATACATCACCCGCGCCCCGTCACAGATACTTGAAATTTCTGTGTGCTCGGATGGGTTATGGGAAATTCCGCCACGACACGGGATGAATACCATGCCGGTGTCGCAGATATCCGCAAAAGACATGGAATCATGGCCGGCACCGCTCGGCATTCTCCGGCTCGAGATCCCGAGCTTCTTTGCCGCCTGTTCCAGGCCGTCTTCCACCTCGGAGCTCATCCTGATCGGCGGGATGCTGTTGATCTTTTCCGCCACATACTCAACGCCGCGCTTTTTGCAGCTTTCCCGCACAGCGGCCTTGAAATTCCGTTCCATGCAGTTTAAGCTGTCCTGATCGATCCCGCGCATGTCCACGCCGATCTCTACACGTCCCGGGATCACATTTAAAACGTTCGGATAATTCTGGATCACGCCGACGGTCGCAACGGACTGGTACGCAGATTCCTGCTTTCCGATCTTTTCTAACTCCAGGATAATCTCCGCCGCCGCACACAGCGCGTCACTCCTCATGTCCATCGGCGTCGCTCCGGAATGTTCCGCCATTCCTCTCAAATACACCCGGTACCGGATCGGTCCCGCGACCGTGCCGACGATCCCGACCTCCGTCTGATATTCCTCGAGGACCTTTCCCTGCTCGATATGGAGTTCCAGATAACGCCCCACACCGGAGATCTGTTTCGGATGAAGGTTCAGACCGCGGCTGGCAAAGATCTGCTCCAGAGTCTCCCCGTTTTTCGCAGTCAGATGTCCGATATCCTGCTTGTAGACTTCCTTCGTGATCAGTCCGCTTCCGATCGTACAGCAGCCGAAATTGCTCGACTCCTCACAGCGGAATGCACCGACCCGCAGCGGGATCCGGAGACCGTCCTCCTTCGCCCACTTCATCACCATAAGTCCCGCGATCACACCCGCGACGCCGTCATAGCGGCCGCCGTCGATCACGGAATCGAGATGCGAACCGATCAGCGTATACCCCATCTCATCCGTATTGGCCACATAGGTATTTCCGACCTCATCCGTATGGATCGATCCGCCGAGTTCCCTGCCGAGTCCTTTGAAGACCTCATGCATCGCGTCCTCCGTCTCCGTATAGCCAAGTCTTGTCACACCTCCCTGAGGCGTGCTCCCGATCTCATAAAAACTCTGAAACAGTCTTTCACAGTACTGAATATCCTTGGGTTTATGCTTCATATGCGCTTCCTCCTGCGTATGCTCATGTTTATCGTAACTGTCCGCCTGTTCTCCTTCAGGAAACAGATTTCCAGTGTGCTTTTTCTGATAATATCATTATAAACGCAAAATACTCAGAATCATATGTGTATTACGACAAAAAAAGAGGATTGTTTTTGGCGTTACAGACAAACAACGCCTTCCACCCGGATCATGGTTTTCCGTTTTTCATTTTCAGGGAATCGAAGTCATGTAAACCAAGAAAGAACCCTGCATTCTATACTGCTATACCCCCGCTCCCAGCTTCCACGCCAGTACCGCCATATAGATCATAAAATTGTCCTCCGGTTTCTTAAGATCCAGCCCCGTGAGCGCCTGGATCCGCCCCAGGCGGTATTTCACGGTATTCTTATGTGCATGGAGAAGTTCCGCTGCCTGATCGAGGTTTCCGGAACAGCTAAAATAAGTTGCAAGTGTATCGAGGAACTCCTGACTCTCCACAGGTTTTAAGATTTCTTCAAATGTTTTTCCCTTTCCGGACTCAAAAAACTCCTGAAGCGCACAGAATGCCCGGACTTTTTCATACTGACAGACACTCGTCTCCGGCCAGAGCTTTCTCTGGACCCGGATCGCCTGAAACGCATCGCTGTATGTATCCCGGATCCCGGTAAGACCTCTCCGGACTGATCCGGCCGCACAGACGAGCCGGTCCGCCCCGGCATCCCAGAGTTCCCGGATCTTCTCCTCCGTAAACAGATCCGCAAGGACCATCCTGACCTTGTCCTCCGTCTCTCCCTCTGCCAGGAGAAGATATCCCTTCTTTAACGGGATCCGGATACACTCCGTGATCTCCGCTCTCTCCCTAAAGAGTCCAAGAACCGCTCTGGCAAGAAAACGGATCCCCTTCCAATCCTGCTCGTCCGGCACGACCATCTTCCTAAAATTGATCACGACCGCCGCAAACCAGTCATGCTCCACATCCATCCCAAAAAGTCTCCCGCGCTCCGCCATCAGGACCCTGTCACTGTAATTCTCGTATAGAATATCCTTCACATACTTCTCCAGGATCGCCGAATTTCCTTCCTCCTCAAAGATCAGGTTCATCACGTTCACGATAATATCAATATAAGGAAGAGCTTCCGGCAACTCCAGGATCGGCAGCCCCACTTCATCCGCCTCTTCCCGCACACGATCTGAGATACACGCCACATACGGCCCCGTCTTCACCGCGATACAACAGCAAATGTCCGCGACCTCCCGGATCAGCGCACACTGCTCCTCCTCACTCTTCCTCACAGAATAAAAACTCGTGATCAGAAAATCATTCCCCTTCAACCACTGCCTGATCTCCGGAACCTCCATCACCGTCACATGCTCCACTTTCCCAGAAAGCCCCGCTTCCCCTGCAAGGACACGCACTCCCCGCATGACCGGAAGCTTCAAAACATCACTCACCTTCGCCATAAACGATCCTGTCTCCTCCTGTCAGTCATCCCACACCATATCCATACGATAGACTCCCCACATACAGCATCCCCTCCATGAGCCATCCATCTTCCTCCGCTCCGGCAACACTGACCAGTGTTCTCATAATGTATGATTATAACGTGTATTCGCAAAAGATTCCATGTATTTTTACATGCCGCCATCACTCTTTATCCCCTGGAGAAGAAACATCCTTTACTGTGCAAAATCATCTATCATACCTCCTCATCTCCCCACATTCCAAACATCCGCGCCTTTTTGCCCTTCCAGGGCAAAAACAGCCCACCCATGCCAATACACAGCGGCGGGGAGACTCCGGGCACGGACCGCCTGATTCCGGAATCCACCAAGCGTCCGCGCCCGGAGTCTCCCCGCCGCGTACCCCCCTATTCCTTCATCCCCGGCCGAAACACGATCGCCCCCAGATACCCAAACACCAGCGCCCCGCTGATCCCGACCGCACTCGCCGTAAATCCTCCCTTAAAGACTCCCAGCACACCATCCTCGCTCATCGCCTTCACAACGCCTTTCCACAGCGTATTCCCAAACCCTAAAAGCGGAACCGTCGCTCCGGCCCCCGCCCACTCTGCAAACGGCTCATAAACGCCAAGGAATCCCAGAACACTCCCGCTGACCACCAGCAACACCATGATTCTCCCCGGCATCATCTTTGTCTTTTCCATCAGGATCTGCACCAGCATGCAGATCAATCCACCGACCACAAACGCTTTTATATATTCCATAGTGGCACCTTCTCCTGATATAATTCTCTAATATAAAAATCTCCAGCAGTTATTTTCAACCTCATAGCTACTACTGCGCGCAGTGAACACTACCTTCAGCCGCACAGCCACCGGCACAAGCTACGACACCTCCAGCACCACCGCATGCGCGATCCCCGGCACACTCTTCCCCTCATTAAAACTCACCGTCGAAAGCAGCGCTCCCGTAGGCAGAAACAGCACCCGCTTCCACTCCCCGCTCCGGATCTTCGGCAGAATATATCCGCACAATACCGCAGCCGAACACCCGCAGCCGCTTCCTCCGGCGTGGGTATCCTGCTCCTCCGGTGAAAACATCTCAATCCCGCAGTCCATATATCGGCTCTCGATCCGGTATCCCGCCTGCATGAGATAATCGAGAAGAAGTCTCCTTCCGACAGTCCCGAGATCACCGGTGATGATCTGATCATAATGCGTCTCATCCACCCCGAGATCCCGGAAATTCCTGACGATCGTATCGAGCGCCGCCATCGCCATCGCCGCGCCCATGTTCATGGAATCATGAAAATCCATGTCCACGATCTTTCCGGTCGTCACCGCCGTGATCTTCGCAAGCGGCGGCTCCTCTCCCCGATAACTCCCGGAAGATAGGATCACCGCACCGCAGCCTGTCACCGTCCATGTCGCCGAATACGGCCGCTGATTCCCATACTCCAACGGAAACCGGAACTGCTTTTCCGCCGAGGCAAAATGGCTGGACGCGCTCACGAGCACATGGTCTGCGAATCCGCCCTCCACGCACATGGCACCCAGCCCCAGTCCTTCTCCCATCGTGGAACAGGCCCCGTAAAGTCCGAACATCGGGATCTCCAGATTCACATTCCCGAACGACGTCGCAATGAGCTGAGCCAGAAGATCGCCCGCAAACGAGTACCGGATCTCCTCCCTGGAAAGCCCGCTCTTTTCGATCACAAGCCCCGCAGTCCTGCTCTGAAGCTCGCTCTCCGCCTCCTCCCACGTTTTCTTCCCCAGCATGGGATCCAGCTCCACCCGGTCAAAACATGTCCCCAACGGCCCGTCCCCCTCCTTCTTTCCCACGGTTGAAGCTGCGGCGGTAATCACTGGCGGAGTTTCAAATACAATGCTCGCCCGACCCCGCTGTTTTTTTCCTTCTCCTGTTTTTCCTTTCATTTCATTCCTGCTCCTGTCTTTTATTTCTCAGCGGATATTTGCAATCCGCTTTCGCTGCCTGCTCATAGCCAAACAACCGTTCCGCAACTTCTCCCATATGATCTGCTGCTCCGGTTTTCCCGTTGCCATTCATGGTCAAGAAGTTTCCGTACACTGTGACAGCATGCAAATGTTTGATACCGATATCTTCCCCAAAATGAAAAAAAAGATGCGGAAATCCAGCACTCTCTGAATTTCAGCATCTTTTTCATTTCCATATTTTATTTCCATATCTGCGTTTCGCGCGTTACGATCAGCCCTCAAACGGCTTTACATCTTTGACTGCTTCCTTCGGAATGATCTCATGGTCCTCATCATCGATATCGATGAGTTTATACTTGTCGTTGCCCATGTGGAGTTCCTTCATATAGGAAAGCTGGCGAAGACCATGGCGGGTCTCCATGCGCTCTACGAGATCTTTATGCTGATCTTCCTTTAATGCGTACACAAGGTCCACGGAAGCCTGATCCGCGGCAAGGATATCGCGGGACGCAACAATTCCGATGTTCGGTGTTACGACCGGAGCAGCCGCACATCCTTCACAGTCACAGGATACGGACATGTTGCGGAGAACATTCACGAATGTGATGTGTTCACCGAAATGGTCCACAACTGATTTCGTGGATTCCGCGATGCGCTCCATAAGCTCTTCCATGCTGATGCTCCACATATTGTCGGAACCCTCTACTGTATGGATCATTCCCTTTCCGATCCGTCCGTCCGCACAGCCGATCCCGATATTCTTATTGGAACCGCCGAAACCGCCCATCGTGTGACCTTTAAAGTGAGTCAGGACAACCAGGGAATCATAATCTGCAAGATCTTTTCCCACAGACATCTCGGTAAACCATTTTCCGCCCTTTACCGGGAACATCGTCGTTCCGTTCTCATCCAGGATATCCACCGGGCAGAATGTCCAGCCATTGACCTTTAAAGTCTCTCTGTGCTGTTCTGTCGTATAGCGGTCTCCCTCATAATATGTATTCGTCTCCACGATCGCTGCATCCGGAAGATCCTTCTCGACCAGTTCCTTCACCCATGTATGCGGGATGATATTCGGACCGTTCTTCTCGCCTGTGTGGAGCTTGATCCCGATCTTTCCCTCGATCTTCTCATTGACGCGCTCGTAGATCTTTCTCAGACCTTCCGGGGAGAGATCTCTTGTAAAGTATACAACAGACTCCTCCCCCGTTCTCTCTTCATATGGAATATAATGTTCTCCGCCGGTTCCCGGTAAAATTTTCTGTGCCACAATGTCCTCCTTTTTGTGATAAAAAGTTTGCGGCTGTTCTTTTACACAGCCGCATAAGTTCATTTTCTGATATGATTATAAAACTTAAACTTAGGTTTAAGTCAAGGACTTTTTAGCTAAAATATTGTAAAATACAAAAGCATACGAAGAGACCGTTCGACTGTATAAGATCCGAATTTTCCTAGAATCTCCAGAAAAATTTCACCATTCCGAGTACCCAGCTCGCAAAGACCCCATAGAGGATCACCGGTCCGGCGATCGTAAAGATCTTGCAGCCGATCCCGAAGACATGGCCCTCCGCCTTATATTCGATTGCCGGCGAAACCACCGAATTTGCAAAACCGGTGATCGGAACGAGCGCTCCGGCACCGCCGAATTTTACGATTTTCTGGTATATATGGGTTCCCGTGAGGATCACGCTGAGTCCGATGAGACTTAAGGTTGTCCATGATGCAGCGCTCTCTTTTTCGATACCGAAAGACATATAGACAGAAGTCAGAATCTGCCCCAGCATGCAGATCAGTCCGCCGACCAGGAATGCGCGCCAGAGATTTTTCCAGGTGTTGTGGACCGGCGTCACCTGCTTTACATAGTTTCCGTATTCTTTTTTGTCGATCTCCATAAGTTTCACCTCATAATTTTCAACTCAGACACACATACACTCCGGCGCAGAATTTCAACCGGCACAGACTGACAGGCACTTTGCAGGATTTCTCTGCAGCCATGGGCTTTTTGCTGCCCGAAAGCAGCTTTTCATTATCCGAAATCTCTTATAAAATACACTGCTGCCCCAAACGCTTTCCCCGCTGCCACAGCCAGGATCACATACTGAAGTCCCACCGCAAGCCGGATCCGTCTGTTTAAAACAGGGAGCGCCTTTAACGTCTCCGCAAGTGACATCACGAGACAACCGACAAAGATCCCCACAGACATGCCGCATATTACAAGCACGATTCTCCCAGGAAACGGAAACGGTACACGGTAGAGATCCGCCAGATTTCCCCATACTCCCCCGAGGATCAGCAGTGTCTCATAGAGCAGCACATGTTCTGCCGTGTGCGTCACACCGATGAGCCGCGGAAAAACACCGATGATCGCAAGAAAGGCAAAGATTCCGGCCGCGATGACAGCACCCGCTCCGAGACCCGCAAACGCCAGGAGTCCAAGTCTAAGATACATCGATCCCCGACTCCTTTCTCCCGCCGTTTTTGATCAGCGTCTTATTCAGGTTTTCCTCGTACAGGCGCATCTCCACCTCGATCGGAGTCGGATCCACCGTGATCTTCCAGGATGCAAAATGATTGAAAAACAGCAGGATTCCCACTGCAAGTCCTACGGAGTAAGATGCCTCGAGGATCGTCGGCCCGTCCGC
Source organism: Clostridium sp. MCC344 (assembly GCF_018785365.1). NCBI lineage: Bacteria > Bacillati > Bacillota > Clostridia > Eubacteriales > Clostridiaceae > Clostridium > Clostridium sp. MCC344. Next base: position 81,957 of record NZ_WQPQ01000026.1, read on the forward strand.
CCGTGTCCCAATGACCATCTCGTAGAGCTTCGCGAATACATCCGTCACATTGGCGTCATTGTTGAAGGTCATGATCGCAAATGCTGCCCCGAAAAAAGCCACCGCAGAGACAAGTCCCGTCTTCATCCACTCCCAGAGGCGGCTTTTCCTCCTTTTCGCCCGGTATGTGACAACAAAATCTGTTTCTCCGAGATTGTCCACCTGGATATTCTGCCCGGCCTTCTCGATCTTTTCCACAAGATCCATGACGTTTCCGACATAGGCCGCCTCCTTTCCCTCTCCGGAAAATGAGGTGACCTTCACGGCTTTCGCCTTCGCCTCCGCAGCCCTGTCGCTGCTGTGGACATCTGCGATCATCCCCAGATACACTTCTGTCTCGTAAACCTCTTTCACCTGAGGGATTTTTAAGTAGACAGTCGTACTGCTCATGCCTTCCACGGCTTTCTTTCCACGTCCTCAAGTGTCTTTAAGATCCCTGTGACACTCCCTTTCCGGACTGGAGCTTCCGCCCCCGGAACCATCACAAACGTCCCGGACTGCTCCGCATGTTTCGCCGGAACCGCCACAAGAAAATACCAGAACACAAATACCAGAACCGCCAGCGCCAGCACCGCAAAAATAATCTCCACATAGTCTTTCAACGGTTTCATTTCACATTCCACCTTTTCATCCAAACTTTTCTGTCAGGAGAAGGATGCGCAGGATGGAATGGTTTTATGCAAGGTTTTATTTGCGGCCTGATTTTTTTCTGTCTTAACCTAAGTTTTTGTATCTCATTTTCCAGCACATATTTATAAATCTGTCGTTCTTGTTCACTATCCGGCATTTTATCGGCACTATTCGGCACTTTTTTGGGGGGTATCGAGATCACTCCCCCATCATCCTCTCCCGCATCTCCCGCAGGATCTTCTTCTCCAGCCGTGACACCTGAACCTGTGAAATTCCAAGTCGGGATGCGATTGCAGTCTGGGTCTGGTTTTCAAAATAGCGCAGCTTTATGAGCTGCTGTTCCCGCTCCCCGAGGTCAGAGAGAAGCTCTGACAAAACGATCCTGTCCAGGACGCGGTCGTTCTCCGATGTCTTTTCCGCGATCTTATCGGCCAGACAGCCGCCGGTCCCGTCCCCGGGATCAAACGGTTCATAGATGGAGCCGACTCTCGCCCCGGCTTCCATGGATGCCGCCACCTCCTCACGGCTCGCCCCCACGGACTTTGCAAGTTCCTCCACGGTCGGCTCCCGCCCGAGATCCGCTTCCAGCTTCTCTCTCGCCGCTCCGACCTTCCCGGCAAGCTCCTTTAACGGCCTGCTGACCTTGATCATGCCGTCGTCGCGGAGAAACCGGCGGATCTCCCCGAGGATCATCGGCACCGCATACGTTGAAAACCGGACGCCAAGCTCTGTGTCAAACCGGTCAATGGCCTTCATGAGCCCGATATTTCCGATCTGGAACAGATCTTCCACTTCCGTTCCACGGCCCGCAAACCTCTTTACAATACTCCAGACAAGTCCTGCATTCTCCATAACGAGCCGGTCTCTCGCCTCTTTATCCCCTGCGTGTGAACATTTTAAAAGTTCCGCAGTGTCCGCCATCTCGTCACCTGCCGATCTTCTTTTTCATCGTGACGGAGGTTCCCTTTCCCGGCGCGGAGACGACCTCCACCTGGTCCATAAACGCCTCCATGAAGGAAAATCCCATGCCGGACCGACCGTCCTCCGGGCATGTCGTGAACATCGGCTCCATCGCCTGCTCCACATCCGCGATCCCGACGCCCTCGTCCCGGACTGTCACGGAAAACAGCCGCTCTTTCTCCCATGCTGTCGCAGCGAGAGTTATTTTCCCTTTCCCGCCCCGGTATCCGTGGATCACCGCATTCGTTACCGCCTCCGAGACTGCCGTTTTGATGTCATCCAGCTCTTCCAGGGTCGGATCCAGGCGGCTCGCAAAGACAGCCGCGACAACTCTCGCAAACTCCTCATTCTCGGACCGGCTCTCCATCACGAGTTCCATCGTCTCACACGCCGCCGTCTCCTCGCCTTTCCCATTCTGCACATTCTTCACCGTCGTCTCCATCCCTATACCTCCCTGCTGTAGATCGCTTCTTCCTTTGACTCATACTGGTGCATCAGTCCTAGGATCCCCGCAACCTTCAGAACGCGCATGACCTGCGGGCAGGCGCCGTAAAAGCTTGTGTGCCCCGCCTTCATCTGCTTGTAGCGGTTTAAGAGGACTCCGATGCCGGAGCTGTCCATAAACCGCGTCCGCGTAAAATCAAAGATGATCCTGGAGACATAATTTTCCGCCATCAGAAGATCTGTCTCATAACGCAGATTCCTGCAGTTATGGTGGTCAAACTCCTTCGGCAGATGAATGATGAGTGTCGGACCTTTCGCCTCGTATACAAATGAATCTTCCATATGTTCTTCCTCTCCTTTTCTATAATCTGATTATTTCCGGCCAAACAAAAAGAGACCTCACAGCTTTTCTTCTGTAAAGTCTCTTGATCATTTTTATTTGATTTCTAGTATCCCCGCTCCGTCTTCGCCTTCTCCGCAAACTCCGAATCCGCAAAGTTCATGATGACCTGTCCGAACATCTGGTTCGCATTGTCGGTGTCGCCCTTTGACTTGTACACCATGCCCATGTCGTAGATGACTTCCGGGTTCTTGTCGTCGATCTCCATGTATTTTTCATAATAGTGGAGCGCTGTGTCATAGTCACCGGCAGCTGTGGACTGAGCAGCCGCCGCCATAAGGACCGCCGGGGCATTTGTGTCCATGTCCGCTTTGATCTCATTTAAGATCGCCACAGAACTGTCATCCGTGATCTTCGACTGATCCATGTCCACATAGCTTAAAACCGCCGTGTTCATGTCCCCTTTTCGGTACGCATCGAGGATCTTTGCGAGTGTCGCATACTGGTTTACCGTGCTTCCTGAATCCCCCTTCAGGTCATTTAACTGACCTTCCGCGTCCTCCTTCTGCTTCTGGTAATCCTCAACCTGGAGCTTTAACTTGTCCGTCTCCTGGTTTGCGAGATTCAGCTTATCCGTGTAGGACTGCATCTCCTGATTATGTTCATAATTGAGCGCCCGCTCTCTCGCCGGCATGATGAGGAATACGACCATGACCGCGCCCAGGACAAGACCGATACCGATATTGATGATCGACTGCCAGCCCGTATTCTCCTTATAAGTCGGCGGCAGGATCACATCATCATCCTGCATTTCCCGGTGGGAGAACGCATTTTTCAGCTTTCTCTTTTCCACCTCCGCCTTTCCGGTATGCTCTTTTACATACTCCATGTACCGGGTGGCCTTCTCGTTGTTGTTGTCGATCTGGAGCACCTTGACCAGGGACTTTCCCGCCTTCACATAATCGCCGTGCTCCATGTAGAGGAGCGCGAGGAGCAGATGCGCCTTCACGAAATTCGGCTTCTCGCCGACGATCCTCTTTAACTGCAGAACTGCGAGATCATCGCTGTCATTCTGCGCATAAAACAGTGCCTGGTTGAATTTCTTCACCATCTGGCTCGCGATCTCCAGCTGTCCCGGCTTTCTCTGCACCTCGTCAAGGTAATGGTCCGCGCGGTTGTTGTCCGGCTGGAGATTGATGCTGATGACCCACTGGATCAGCGCATCCGACGTCTCCCCCATCTCGTAAAAGATGAGTCCCAGAAGGTTTCTGGCATCCGTGTGGTATTTATTAAACTGCAGGGCGCGCTTTAAAAATCTCGCCGCCCCTGAAAGGTTTCTCTCCTTTGCCATTTCCAGACCACGGTTATAATAGCTGTTCGCCGCGTACTGGATCTTCTGCATTTCATCCATATATTACTTTTCCTTCTTGATATCCTTCATGATGTCCATCATGATGTCAGCCATATCTGTGAGGTCACTCTTTACGATCGCATCGCTGACCGCCTCGACCTCCAGACTCGGTTTAAAACGCTCGATCTCTTCTTCAAAATTGATCATATCTGTCTCTCCTTTATCGCTGCAGTCCGTTCCATGCACGAGACCGCCGCTCCTGCTGCCGCTTTCGTATCTTCCGCGGCATCCGTTATCACTTTTCTCAGCCTGAGTTCCCGAAACACTCCTTCACTTCCCCCGCCAGATACAGCGATCCGGCGATCAAAGTCAGATCGTGCTCCCCGTGAATGCGGAACAGACGGTTTAACGCCTCTTTCACATCCGGACAAACCAGGATTTCCGTTTTTTTCCCGCATTCCTGATCGGCAAGCACTTTTGCCGCCTCCTCCAGTTCCCTGACGGAAAGCGTCCGATGGGACTCCATCTTCGCAAGGATCCAGAAATCCGGCTGCAGACGCTCTCTGATCTCAGCCAGCATCTCCGGGTACTTCTTGTCCGCGGAGACCGCAAACAGGATCCTCACATGATCCGGATCCCGCAATTTCTTCAGCCTGCAGGCCGCATCCAGGAACGCCCGGATCCCATCCTCATTGTGCGCCCCGTCAAGGTATACGCCCGGACAGATCTGTTCCATCCGCGCGGGCCATTTTGCTTTCCGAACCCCTGCCTTCGCCTGCTCCGGTGTCACAGGAAGTCCCGAGATATCTAACGCCCGGATCGCCAGCGCCGCGTTCATAAACTGGTAAGGCGCCTCAAACGGGATTTCAAACAGCACATCTCTTCCGCGGTAAGACAGCTCCAGCAGATTTCTGTCCAGCCGGGCAGCCGTATCAGCCTCCATACCCGCGAGACGGGTTCGGATCCCGCGACCTGCCGTCTCCGGCGTCACAGGAAACTTTTGTACTCCCAGCTCCTCAGCCTTCGCAGAAATCACCGCTGCCGCCTCCGGAGAACTGCAGTCATATACTACAGGATGGCCCCGCTTTATGATCCCCGCCTTGTGCGCCGCGATCTCCGCGATCGTCGATCCCAGAAACGCCGTGTGATCGATGCTGATGGACGTGATGACCGAAACAAGCGGATCCTCCACCACGTTCGTCACATCATATGTACCTCCCATTCCCGTCTCCAGGACCAGAACCTCCACACCGGCATTCCGGAAAATACAAAGTCCCATGTAAAACAAAAACTCAAAGTAGGTAGGATGAAGCGTTCCCCGCGCAGTCCATTTCTCACAGGCAGCCTGCACCTCCAGAAACGCCCTTACAAAATCCGCCTCCGGGACCATCACCCCGCCGATCAGAAACCGCTCCCGGATATCCACCAGATGCGGCGAAACAAACGTTCCGCACGGGATTCCCGCTTCGCAGAGCATCGATGTCAAAAAAGCACAAACCGAACCCTTTCCGTTCGTCCCGGCAACATGGATCACCTGAAACTCCCGGTCCGGATCGCCCAAAAGCCCGAGAAACTCCCGTATCTTCGGGATCCCGCTCTTCTTCCTCGCATACCCCGGGATTGCCTCGATCTGATCCCACGCCTCCTGCATCGTTATGTACTCCAAGAAAACTCCTCCTCGTCGTGACCTGCTTCTCTCACATATGATACCCGTTTCTCATCAAATTTGCAACCTGAACCTGTCGGAACAATTCGACGCATTCCAGCAAAACTCACCACACATGGACATTCACCGCCATCACCGAGCAAAGCGCCCGGGAGCTTAGAGGAACCATCCCCGCATCCCCGGGCACTCCTGTCCGGACGCTCACCGCGTACTTCCGCCAACCTCTCAGACAACCTTCCCTTCAAAACAGAACAGCCACAGGTAATAAACACCTGCGGCTGCCCCTATATCATCAGCACTTTCGCGCTATCACTTACTTTCCAAGCTGCGCCAACCGAGTTTTCACCTGCTCCATCATCTCTGTATACTTCTGAAGCTTCGCTCTCTCCTCATCGATCTTCGCCTGCGGCGCCTTGCTCACAAACTTCTCATTCGCAAGCATTCCGTTTACACGCGCAAGCTCCTTCGTAAGACGCTCCTCTTCCTTCTTCAGGCGCTCCGTCTCTTTCTCGATATCAACAAGCTCCGCAAACGGCATATAGATCGCTGCCTTCGGGATCACTGCGGATACGGCATCCTCGCCGATTCCTGTCTTATCCTTCTGGATCACAACCTCATTCGCAGAAGCAAGCGTGCTGAAGAATACACGGCTGTTCTCAAAAATCTTTGTGAGATCAGCATCCTCAGTCACAACGAACACCTTCGCCTTTCTGCTCGGCGGAACATTCATGGATGTACGCACATTACGGATCGCGCGGACAGCCTCCTTGATGACCTCGACTGCATGCTCATCCTCGGCGAAATTCCACTCTTCCTTATATACCGGCCAGGAGGAGATCATGATGGACGGCTCATCATCCTGTAAATTGCAGAAGATCTCTTCCGTGATGAACGGCATGAACGGATGTAAAAGCTTTAAGGAATTGATCAGGACTGTCTTTAATGTCCAGATCGCCGCTGCCTTCGTCTGGTCCTCATCGTTCCAGAGACGCGGTTTTACCATCTCGATGTACCAGTCACAGAACTCCTCCCAAACGAAATCGTAAACCTTCTGGAGGGCAATTCCGAGCTCGTACTTGTCCATGTTTTCCGTAACTTCCTTCGCAAGATCATTGACCTTGGAGAGGATCCATTTATCTGCTGCCGTAAGGTCACTGAGCTTCGCCTCGCCTGCCGGTGCCTTCTCGATATTCATCATGATGAAACGGCTCGCGTTCCATACCTTGTTTGCGAAGTTTCTGCTCGCCTCGACTCTCTCCCAGTAGAAACGCATATCGTTTCCAGGAGCATTTCCTGTCATAAGAGTCATACGGAGAGCATCTGCACCGTACTTGTCGATGACTTCCAGCGGATCGATCCCGTTTCCTAAGGACTTACTCATCTTGCGTCCCTGGGAATCGCGGACAAGGCCGTGGATCAGGACCGTATTGAACGGGCACTCGCCGGTCTGCTCAAGTCCGGAGAATACCATACGGATGACCCAGAAGAAGATGATGTCGTATCCGGTAACGAGAACGTCTGTCGGATAGAAATACTTCATCTCGTCGGTCTCCTTCGGCCAGCCGAGTGTGGAGAACGGCCATAATGCGGAGGAGAACCAGGTATCGAGGGTGTCCTCATCCTGCTTTAAGTGTGTGCAGCCGCATTTCGGGCACTTCTCCGGCATCATCTTTGCAACCGTCATCTCACCGCACTCTTCGCAGTAGTAAGCCGGGATCCTGTGGCCCCACCAGAGCTGCCTGGAGATACACCAGTCGCGGATTCCCTCGAGCCAGTGGAGATATGTTTTTCCGAAGCTCTCCGGAACGAATTTTAATTTGCCGCTCTTTAATGCCTCGATCGCCGGTTTTGCCATCTCGTCCATCTTTACGAACCACTGCGGTTTTACCATCGGTTCTACGGTCGTGCCGCAGCGGTCGTGGGTGCCGACATTGTGGCTGTGCGGAACAACTTTCACGAGAAGTCCCATTTCCTTCAAATCCTCGACCATGGCTTTTCTCGCCTCATAGCGGTCCATGCCGAAGTATTTGCCCGGAACATTGATCGTCGCATCGTCGTTCATGATGCAGATCTCTTCCAGGTTGTGGCGTTTTCCGACCTCGAAGTCGTTCGGGTCGTGAGCCGGTGTGATCTTTACGCAGCCGGTTCCGAATTCCTTGTCAACATACTCATCTGCGATCACCGGGATCTCGCGGTCTGTGAGCGGAAGCTTTAACATCTTTCCGATGATGTCTTTGTAGCGCTCGTCCTCCGGATTTACGGCAACGGCTGTATCGCCGAGCAGTGTCTCCGGTCTTGTCGTCGCAATCTCAACGAATCTTCCCTCTTCGCCTACGATCGGGTAGTTGATGTGCCAGAAGAAGCCGTCCTGCTCCTTGTGCTCAACCTCAGCGTCGGAGATGGATGTCTTGCAGACCGGGCACCAGTTGATAATCCTGGATCCTTTATAGATATATCCTTTCTCATAGAGGCGTGTAAATACCTCTAAAACAGCCTCGGAGCAGCCTGCGTCCATCGTGAAGCGCTCTCTGTCCCAATCCGCGGAGGAACCGAGTTTGTGGAGCTGCTTGATGATCCTTGTGCCGTACTCCTCTTTCCACTTCCAGGCCTCTTTTAAGAATCCCTCACGTCCGAGGTCGTTCTTGTTGATGCCCTCTTTCTTTAACTTGTCGATAACCTTGACCTCGGTAGCGATGGCTGCGTGGTCAGTACCCGGCTGCCAGAGTGCCTCGTAGCCCTGCATTCTCTTGTAACGGATCAGGATATCCTGCATCGTGTTGTCAAGAGCGTGTCCCATATGAAGCTGTCCTGTGATGTTTGGCGGCGGCATTACGATCGTGAACGGCTTCTTACCCTCACGTCTTCCTCTCTCCGCATCTGCATGAAAATACTTGTTGTCCAGCCATTTCTGGTACAGGCGGTCTTCAATGTCCGCCGGATTGTAGGTCTTTTCCAGTTCTTTCATGGTCTTCTCCTTATTCTTTTCTACATCTGTTTTCTTACGATGGCATATTCATCATCAAGCTGGTAGAACCCGCAGGAAAAATCACTTCCCCGAAGGAACGCAGACATCTCGTCCTCGTCCAGATCTGCCTCGCAGACGTAGTAGCCATACTCTTCATCATATGTGTAAAAGGCGCAGGTCTCGCAGTTTGTGATTTGTACTTTTTTCTGTTTGGAATCTTTCTTTGTCATCGTTTTGTACTCCTGTTGCCGGTGCCTTTTGTTTTTCCGGAAATCCTGCCGGACTTTCCCGCTAAAACAAAAACGCCCTCTGCACATTCATGCAAAGGGCGAATCACCGCGTTACCACCTTTATTCACCATCCCCAGGACCTTCCGATCCTTCAGACAGTATCTCATTTGTTCTTAACGAGGTTTCTCCCCGGGAACAGCTACTTTCCGTTCACTGCTCCGGCTCCGAAGCTACCTTCCATTTCCGCATTCCCAAACCGTCTTCCAGCCAATGGACAGTTCTCTCTGGAGGCGCAAAAAATGTACTCCTCTTCTTCCCAGCTTTTCACTTGTTTCCCAGACCGGCTCTTTCTTTCATCCGGTTCGCTTCACAGCCGCAAATATTTTCCGACTGCTCTTTCCTAATATAGTAGAATCCTGATAAAATGTCAAGGAAAAAGTCAGCAAAATCCACCACTGTCCCTGTATCACACAGGATTTTCCGGTCCAAAAACTTCTGCCCGTGAAAATGATCTTACAGCATTCTCCTGTATTCCATCTTCCAGCGGTTCAGCACATCCCCCGCCGCCGCGATCCGGCCAGCCGGGTCTTTCTCGAACACAGCGGCAAGTTTTAAGGTCTCCGGCGCTTTTTCCGCCTCTTCCCTTGCCTCCTTCACTTCCTGATCCCAGACTTCCTTGTCATCCTCCCCGATCATCTCCTGGAACTTATCTTTTAATTTAAGCTCCGGATTCAGCGCCGTGAGGAAGTACATGCGCTTCACATACTCCGCCTCCGCCTTTGCATTCCAGGCGTTCTCGTAGGCATGCATCGCCTTCTGGTAGCAGAAAAGCTTCGCATAGCAGGCTGCAATGTTGTTCCAGACTTTCCCGCGGAAATCCCCGGAGAGATGGCGTCCTGCCCCGTCTAAGATCTGCTCGTAGATCGTGACTGCTTTTCCGAAGAGATCAAGACCGTAAAAATAATCCGCACGGCGTTTCTTGTATTCTTCCTCCGTGAGTTTCTTTAATCCGTTTACCGTCTGACGGTAAGCAGCCTGCTCCTTCGGGGAATAATAGTTGCACTCCTGAAGGATCAGATACAGGATCTCCTCCGTCGCACCGCGGCTCTCCATCCATTTTTCGATCTTCTCCGCGAGGAACGGCATGCGCAGCTCACTCCGGAGGAACTCCGTGAGGCGGCTGTCGATAAAGTCCTCCAGAACCAGCAGCGGGTTATTGTAGATCACATAGCAGAGCTCCTGGGAAGAATAGATATGGATCCCAAGATCTTCGATATAAAGAGGAATCTTCACAGGCTCCTGTCTGCAGAGAATCAGACTCATAACGTCACCTCCTGTCGGACCACCGCGTCCGTCTTCGGGAACAGCTCCCCGAATCCCTGGTCTGTGAGCTTGACCACCATCGTCTTCTCATCGAGGAAGCCGACAGCCACCCGGATCTTCGTCGTCTTATTCGGACGCTCCGGGAATCCGTCAAGGGTAACCTTCACCTGGCGTTTCTTTTTCGGCTCCTGCTGCGGCGTGATCGTAAACGTGATCTCACGTTCCCCGTCCGGGATCACTTCGACCACACTTCTCGCCTCATACCAGCTCTCACCGGCAGATGCCAGGACGAGCTCCGACTTCGCGTCCCGCTTCATGACCTCCATGGAGACCGTGGACCATAATTTGCCCTCACAGAGGCAGACAAATGACGGGGAATCGCTCTCGTTTAAGTATTCCTCCGCCTTCATGGCAGCGCCCTTCGCAAAGAGAGCCGTCTCCACAAAGACTCTTCTCCTGTTGCAGATCTGTTTCATGAATTCCGGCGCCCAGTCTGTTCTCGCAAAGCCTTTTCCCGTCAGGAAGATCGAGGAAAAGATCTTTTTCTGCAGAAAACGCTCCCCGCAGGCGCAGAGGATCTTATCCGCCATCTTTGCCCCGGAGCCTGTATCCAGGACGCTCAGGCTAAAGCCCTCTTCCAGCTCCTCGTGCTCCGCCATGGCCGTCATCTGGCGGGGTCCTCTCGTGACCTTCAGTTCATAGTAGCGCAGATCTTCATCCGACAGGGAGAACATCCCCACCTGGCCTCCCCAGACGTCTCTCCTCTGGTTTAACACATAGTGGACAAAACATTCCGTGTGGCTTGCGATATGGATGCATCCCTTCGGAACGCCTAGGGCCTCCACGCTAGCCGTAAGACCTTCTAAAAGCTTCATCTCCATGTTTTTCAGGCTGATGACCAGCTCGTCGATCTTCTGCCCGCCGTACTCTGCCCGGACCATGGCGAGGATGCTGCCCAGGAATCTCTGCAGCAGCTCCATTCCGCCGTATTTCACGCCTCCGATAGTGGACGTTCCTTCTTTTGCCGCCAGGCTCAGGAGCTTGTCAACGATGACTCCCTCGCCCACCAGCGTATATTTGTACGCATCTTCCCCCACATACCACTCTTCCGCAGCCTTCTTTCTGCAGATGACGGTCGGGAGCATCCACGCATCCTCACGCCCCAGGACAGCTGCCTGGGTGTAGTTATCGCAGAGGTCGATGCCAATGATCAGTTTCTCCATTCCTTTGTCCTCGTTACGCCAGACGGAACAGTTTTTTCGCGATCTGACTGTCCGTCACATATTCTGTCATGCTTTCTTTCAATTTCCGGTCATCCTTCATTCCGAGATAGAGATTCATGGAATTCAGAGCCGTAAAGCGGTTGCCTTTGTCCCCGGTCGCCGGTTCGCTGCAGGTCACTTCGCCCTCCGCCTTCTTCACCATCGTTCCGTCCTCATTCTCCCAGATCTCGTATTCCATGATCTCGCCGTCAAATAAGAGCTTCTGACGCACATAGATCCCCTTATAGACCATGTTCATCTCTTCCTCATGGAACTCTTCCTCATCCGGCAGGATCCGGATCTTTAAGATCGGTCTTCCGTCCGGCCGTCCATGGTACTCAATGATCTCCTTGTCCATGACTTCGCCCGGCATTTCCACATATCTCGCCAGATCCTTATACCACGCAAATACCATGCCGCGTGCGGAGAGAATATCCATCATCCGGGAGAGAAGCTCTTTCTGCTCCTCGGAGATGGATGCCTGGCCAGAGTAGAATTTTGCCAGTGCCAGAAGATAGATTTCCGGGACTTTCCGAAGCTCCATCCCATGGATTGCGCCTTCCAGGTACGCAAACACTTTATCCCCCGGGACGACATCCCACAGAAAATACTCCGTACACTTCACCGTAAAGTACGCCTTCACAATCACATCGCTGGTCTCTTTTCTCGACGCATAGAGATCAAATACCGTGTCCATATGTTTCTCACAGCCGGAGAACAGGTACTGGGCAAGCAGGCGCTCCTCCAGATCGTATGTCTCCACATGGTTCTTCACAGCCTCCGCAAGGATCCGGTACATGGATTCGCCACTGCCGTTATAATGTTCACAGAGATAATCAAGGATCACGCTGTCTCCGTGACCGTCCGCGAATACGCGGCCCGCGAGGTGGAGAAGCAGCTCATCCTCCTCGAACATCCGGTCCAGGATCAGCTGGGATACAAGGGCCGCAAGCCGTTTCACGCGGATCTGCTCCTCGCCGAACTCTTTGATCATCTCGTAGGCCTGGACCATGTAACTCTGGACGATCAGCGTCTCGCAGACATCCACACGCTCCGGTCTGGAGAGTGTCTTTTTATCAAGTTTTAAGAGGTACGCACCGCCCTCCGCGTCCATCACCTCATCATCGCCTGAGAGAGCCGCGCGGTAATAGGAAATGATCCTCGTCAGCATCTTCTGCTGATAGGCAGGTTTCACCGGGAGGTTGTCCAGAGCCGTCTCGAGCTCAGTCACATCCTCTTTATCGAGATCTTTTTTCTTCATGATCTCTAGGCACGCCTTCATCTTTAACATCGGGTGCTCCGGATACATCTCAAAGCATTTTTCTTCCAGTTCTTTCTCGTCGAGAACCGGTTCTTTCGTATATTCCACGTCCAGATACCTGTTTCCGAAGGTATCCTGGAACATGATCACACTGTCCTCAAAAAACAGCGGAACATAGGCCGTCTGGTCCTGCAGTGGGTAAGCGTCCTCGCCGGTCAGGATCTCGTTGGAGACGATCACATATTTCATCGCCGAATCTTTGACCCGGATCCGGTTCGCCTTTAAGATCCCCGGTAAGACCCGCGCCACCTGTTCATCGATGATGTCCCGGTAGATGATATGTTTGTAGATCACCGCGAGTCTCTTATTGATCCGGGACTCGAACAGCTGCTCCATGGCAAACTTTTCCATCTCGCGCTCGTATTTTTTATAGAGCGGATCATCCTGAGGAATATAGGCAGCCACGTTCGCGTAGAGAGCCGCCCGGCTCTTCTGGTCCAGGTGGGCGCTCTCGTAGGAGAAGTATAAAAGGACCTGGCGCGGCATCATCTGCTCGTAGGAATCCGGAAGCGCATAGAGGAAATATTCATAGATCCTCGTGAGACTGATCTCCTGGCTGATCCCCTTTTCATACCACGAAAAGCTCTCTTTTCCGCGGACATTTCCCTTGATCAGGAGACAGCATACCGCAGTCAGCATCTCCTTCGTCGGATACTTTTCATAAAGCTTTGCGAGCAGTCTGTAATACAGGCGGTGGAAGAATTTCGCCCCCGGCGCCAGCGCACAGATCCGCTCCGCCAGTTCCTCCCCCACAAGTCCGTTCATCGCCCCGTAGTAGAGAGCGTGGATCTCAAAGACATCCATCGTCTTTAAAAGCTCCGGGTTCTTCCCGAAAAGCCGGATCGTCTCGATATAGAGGAACGGGCTGCGGCAGCCGTTCTTATACTGCATCTTAAAGCTCTCCGCGAGCGCTTCCTCCTCCTCATACATCTCCGGCATCATTTTCAGCTGTAAAAGCTGCAGATAAAATCTTCCGTTGGCATCCTCCAGTTTCTTCCGGAACAGGCGGATCACCGCGTCCTTTTTCTCCTCATCCGGCTCCAACCGGTACTGAAGGTACTGATAGTAGCAGTAAAGTGTTCCGAGACGGTCTCTCAGAACCGCGACCGTCTCCCAGGAATCATCCAGGCATAACGCTGCCTGATCCGGTCTTCCCGCATCCAGATACGTCTCCGCCTGGAGTAAGGACAGGATCACGGAACCGCCGTTTGCGCCGCGGATCGCATCCAGCTCATTCTGGATCTTTCCGAGAACGAGTTTTTTGTCGTAAAGTCCGCTCTCATAAGCTTCGCGGAGTTTCATATACCGGCAGACACCGGCCTTGCTGATCTCGCCCTCGGCGCGCTTTTTCTCCGGTTCCTCTCCCATCGCCTCGATCCGGATCACCGTATCTCCGTGGACCGTGAGAAGACGGATCGCACCCAGGTTCTTTCCGCGGTGCATCCGCTCCGGATGGATCCGGAAGCGGAGATCCAGACGGTCATCCTCAAAATCCGCCTGAGTGATGACTTTTTTCGGGATCTCGATGAAATCACCGTCAGCACGGACTTCCATATAGATATATCCCCAGGTGTTCTTCCGGAGGACTACTTTATCGCTCACGATATCCTTCGGTCTGTCGTAGACCTTTTTCGCCGTCGAAAGAGTCAGTTCGATCGGCTCCTTCACGCCTGCTGCCAGGAAGAACTCTTCCAATGCATTCTGGCGGTTTCCATGTCCCTTCAATCCCTCATAGATCGTGCGGATCTTCAGGTCCTTAAAGAACGGCGCTTCCGTAAAATCCCGGTACTCCATAAGTCGCAGCGCCAGATCCATATCTCTTTTTGCCAGCTCCACAAAGTCTTCCATCGTCTTCAGGGTTGACAGGACACGGACGGACTCGATCATCTCGACACGAAAAAGAAAAGGAACCTCCAGTTCTCCGCTGTTCGTGACAAGCGTGAAGTTTCCCCTGATCAGGTCTCCGTTCTCGCACCAGGAGGTGTCGACCTCGTAGACAATATGGTTTCTTAAGCCTCCGAAGGCACTCTTTAAGATCCTTACACGGCTGTGGCTTGAGTAGGCAAGACCTTTGATATACAAATTATTCTCGCTTGCCAGGTATAGTTCTCTTTTATAAACTGTATCGCTCCCCAGAGTCTCCTCGACCTTCGCAGGTTCAAGGAACAGCTTCGGCGTCTCCGCGTCCACGATTCCTCTGGAAAGGCGCATGATCCGTTCTCTCATATATTCATTCACCTTAAATTCATTATCCGATACCCGCTCGCTCTGCGCCCCGCGCTTTTGCGATCTGCTGAAATATTCGTGGTATCATCATAGCACATTTTCCGTTCAAATTCACTACAATTTTCGACCTTTTTCATGGGAAGCCGGAAAAAGGACTTGAATCCGTTCAGTGAAACCTGTAAAATAGATGTATTCGCAAAGATTTTTACAGACTCTAAAATAAAGGAGCAACCCCTATGTTATCTGATCCGATCACGCTCTACAAACTGATGATCTTATATATGCTGGACCATGTCAACTTTCCGCTGACAAACTCCCAGCTCACGGATTTTTTCCTGGATCATGAATATACAACGTATTTTACGCTCCAGCAGGCATTAAATGAGCTGAAAGAGGCGGGGCTGATCCGGATGGAATCCACCCACAATTCCTCCCGCTACGAGATCACAAAAGAGGGTGACGACACGCTCTCCTTCTTCGGAAACAATATCTCCCCCGCGATCATCGAGGATATCGACAGCTACTTAAAAGAGAACAAATTCCGCCTCCGCAACGAGGTTGGCGTCATCTCCGACTTCTATAAATCAACAAACCAGGACTACATCGTTCACTGCGAAGTCCGGGAGGGAAAATCCATTCTCATCGGCTTCGATCTCTCCGTCCCCGACAAAGACCAGGCTGAGACGATGGCCAGCCACTGGAAGGAGCGGAGCCAGGAGATCTACTCCTATGTGATGAAAACGCTGATGAAGGGATGATATTCAAAAGCGGCATTTCCACAGATCATGTTCTGTGGCAATGCCGCTTTTTTGTTTACATTCTCTTATTCCTGTTCCTTCTTTGCGTTTTCCGCTTCCTTCGCAGCCTTTTTCGCAGCCCATTCCGCGGCTTTCTCCGCCTGGATCTCCTCCTCGGCGGTCAGAAGATCTTCTCCGGCAGCCATCTTGTCGATGAGCGTCCAGATATCCTCTCTTCCCTGCTTGGTCTCAGCGGAGAACGGGATCAGGATATCCTGTTTCTCCATTCCGAGACCGGTCCGGATGAGTTTTACCTGTTTCTGGATCTGGCTCCGCTTGATCTTGTCAAGCTTCGTCGCAATGATGACCGGGCGGAAGCCGTTGTAAACGATCCAGTCGTACATAGTCTTATCGTTGGCAGACGGCTCATGACGGATGTCCACGAGAAGGAAGACGCATTTTAACATCTGGGACTTATGGAGATAATTCTCGATCATCTTGCCCCATTTTACCTTCTCAGACTGCGGAACTTTCGCGTAACCGTAGCCGGGGAGATCCACGTAATAGAGATCTCCGTTGATGTTATAAAAGTTGATCGTCTGGGTCTTTCCCGGCTGGGAGGACGTTCTCGCCAACGCTTTCCGGTTCATGAGTGCGTTGATCAGGGAAGATTTTCCCACGTTTGATTTTCCCGCGAACGCGAACTCCGGCAGCGTATTCTCCGGCAGTGTGCTCGTCACACCGCAGACGGTCTCAAGTTCCACATTTCTGATAACCATTCCTATTCTCCTTCTATCTGGCTGGTGCAGCTTTCCTGTATCACGCGAACGCTTCGCGCACCACGTCGTCCATGGTCTTCACGAACACTATCTCCATGCCCTTCGTGATCTCCTTCGAGATCTCCGCCATATCCGGCCGGTTCTTGTCCGGCACGAGCACCTTCTTCATATGTGCCATTCTCGCCGCAAGTGTCTTTTCCTTTAAGCCTCCGATCGGCAGTACACGCCCCCGCAGAGTGATCTCGCCGGTCATTGCAACGCTGGCGAGGACCTTTTTGCCGGTCACTGCGGAGAGCATCGCAGTCGCCATTGTGATGCCCGCGGACGGGCCATCCTTCGGCACCGCACCTTCCGGAATATGAAGATGCAGATCATGTTCCTTAAAATATTTGCTTTCCACACCGTACCGGTCAGCCACAGATCTTACATACGTCAGTGCGATCTGCGCGGATTCCTTCATGACATCGCCCATCTGGCCTGTCATCTGGAGTTTTCCGTCGCCCGGCATCACATTCACTTCGATCTGGAGAGTATCCCCGCCAACGCTGGTCCATGCGAGACCTCTCACGATCCCGACTTCATCCTCCTCGTTGGCATTCTCGAAGGTGATCTTTTCTTTTCCGAGATACTTCTGAAGATTTCCCTCTGTGATATGCACAGATTTCCGTTTTTTCTCAAGGAATTCTCTTGCCGACTTCCGACAGATCTCGCCGATCCGGCGCTCTAAGTTCCTGACTCCGGCTTCCCTCGTGTAGTTGTGGATGATCTTTTCCAGCGCTTTATCGCTGAAGGAGAGCATTTCCCCTGTGAGTCCGTTTCTCTCTAACTGCTTCGGAACGAGATATTTCTTCGCGATATGGAACTTCTCATTCTCCGTGTAACTGGACACTTCAATCACTTCCATACGGTCAAGGAGCGGTCTCGGGATCGTGGACACATCGTTGGCCGTCGCGATAAAGAGGACTCCGGAAAGGTCTAACGGGATTTCCAGATAGTGGTCGCGGAATTTCCCATTCTGCTCTCCGTCAAGGACCTCAAGGAGCGCAGACGAGACATCTCCCCTGTAGTCCGCGGAGACCTTATCGATCTCGTCCAGGAGCATCAGCGGGTTCGCCACGCCTGCCTGGCGCATCGCATCGGCGATCCGGCCCGGCATCGCGCCGACATACGTCTTTCTGTGGCCGCGGATCTCCGCCTCATCGTGAATGCCGCCGAGGCTGATCCTTACATACTTCTTTCCGAGCGCGCGGGCCACGGATCTCGCAATGGAGGTCTTACCTGTTCCCGGCGGTCCCACAAGGCAGAGGATCGGGCTTGTGCCTTTCTTTGTGAGGGCGCGGACCGCAAGGAATTCCAGAACGCGGTCTTTTACCTGCTCCAGACCATAGTGATCTTCCTCCAGCACTTCCTTCGCATGGATGATGTCCTGATTGTCCCTGGACGTCTTCTTCCACGGCATCTCGAGGACCGTCTCGATATAGGTGCGCAGGACATTTGCCTCCTGGCTTCCGCCCGGCATGCCTTTGAAACGCTGGATCTCTTTTTTGATCTTCTCCTTTGTCTCCTTATCCGCATTCAGCTTTTCAAGCTGTTCCAGATACCCGTCAGCGTCCTCCGCCCCGGCATCATCTCCCAGCTCCTCACGGATGACCTTCAGCTCTTCCCTCAGGATGTAGTCGCGCTGGTTCTTATCGATATGTTCCTTTACTTTTCCCTGATAATCACGCTTGATCATCAGGATCTCGATCTCACGCATCAGATAATACACGATTCGGTCGTAGAGGTGGCTTACATAGTCACATTCCAGAAGCTCCTGCTTTACAGCAAAATCCCACGGGAATTCGTTCGCTGTCTGGGTCAGGAGCGGCTCCAGGTCTGTGATCACGAGGAGACTTCCGATAAAGTCCTTCACCGCCTTCGGGTTCGCGTTTCCAAACTCCTCAAGTTTTTCCTTGACGATCCGGCTCATCGCTTCCTTCACGGTATCCGAGAGCTGCTCCTCCTGCATCGGAGCGTCCTCGATCTCCGCCTCCAGATACTGTCCGTCTTCGAACAGTGTGAGAAGAGCCGCTCTCTCTAATCCTTCCACCATCACGCGCAGGATCCCGTTCGGCATTTTCACGATCTGTTTGATCTGGGATACTGTTCCCATCTGATACAGATCTGCGGCCGTCGGCACCTCCTGCTGTGGATTCCGCTGCGTCACAAGGTAGACCTTCTGGTCTCCCATCATGGCTGTCTCCACCGCGCGGACAGATTTTTCTCGGCTGATATCAAAATGCTGCACCATTCCCGGGAGGATCGTAAGTCCCCGGAGTGCCACAGCCGGCATCGTAATTTTCTTATCTTCCATTCATTTCTCCTGAGCGGAAATCCGTTTCCGACATTCCGATCGTCGTGATTTCCGCCTTTTTCTATGAGACAGTTTCAGACAGGTCAGCGCATCCCATCGGATAATGCGGCTGTCCTATCGATCGTATTTGTAAAAAACGTCTCCGGCAGTTTCCGGATACATTGCGTCAAAAAGGCTGCCGTGACATTTCTGTGCGCAGCAGCCCCTCTTATCTGCGGGATACGGGTCCTGCAGGTTCATTTTGTAAGGAGAGCCGTTCTCTTACGCGATCTCCCCGTTTCCATCTTTTCTGGATCTTCCGGACAACGCCTTTTTCGGCACCGTCACATCGCGGTATACGACTTCCGGCTTTTCCTTTCCGTCCACCGCATCCTTCGTAACGGTACAGATACCCACGTTGGAATCGGACGGAACCTCGTACATCGTATCCATCATGACAGATTCCATGATCGCACGGAGTCCTCTTGCTCCCGTCTTTCTCTCCACCGCCATATGGGCGATCTCGTGGACAGCCTCCGGAGTGAACTCCAGCTTCACGTCATCCAGCTCAAATAACTTCTGATACTGTTTTACGAGCGCGTTCTTCGGCTCCGTGAGGATCCGCACAAGGGCATCCTCATCCAGAAGATCTAAGGATACCATCACCGGGACTCTTCCGACAAACTCCGGGATCAGACCAAATTTCGTAAGATCCTGCGGCATCGCCTGCTTCAACAGCTTGCTGATATCCGTATTTTTCTTATCCACGATCTTCGCGCCGAAGCCGATGGAACTTGTCTCCAGTCTGGACTCGATAATTCTCTCAAGGCCATCGAAAGCACCGCCGCAGATGAACAGGATGTTCGTCGTATCGATCTGGATCAGCTCCTGCTGCGGATGCTTTCTGCCGCCCTGAGGCGGAACGCTTGCAACAGTACCTTCCAGGATCTTTAACAGCGCCTGCTGGACGCCCTCGCCGGAAACATCACGGGTAATGGACACATTCTCGGATTTTTTTGTGATCTTATCGATCTCATCGATGTAAATAATACCGTACTCCGCACGGCTCACATCATTATCTGCTGCCTGGATCAATTTTAAGAGGATGTTCTCCACGTCCTCGCCGACATAACCGGCCTCAGTCAGCGTCGTTGCATCTGCGATCGCAAACGGAACACCTAAAAGCTTCGCAAGTGTCTGCGCAAGATAAGTCTTGCCGGATCCGGTCGGACCGAGCATCAGGATATTGCTCTTCTGAAGATCAACATCACTTTCCTTCTTCGATGTGATTCTCTTATAATGATTGTAAACAGCCACGGAAAGAACTTTCTTCGCCTCATCCTGTCCGATCACATAGTCGTCCAGAAATTCTTTGATCTCCTTCGGTTTTAAGAGGTTGATTCCGGAGAAATCCGGTCTTTCCTCCTCCTCGTTTCCGAGTTCTTCCTCAAGGATCTCACTGCAGAGTTCGATACACTCATCACAGATATAGACGCCGTTGGAGCCGGCTATCATTTTTCTTACCTGATCCTGATTCTTTCCGCAGAAGGAACATCTGATCTTTTCCTCAGGTCTTACTGGCATGTTCGCACCTCAATTCTAAATTTATAACCGGACCTAGTGTCCTGTGATCACGCGGTCGATCAGGCCGTATGCGGCTGCCTCTTCCGCTGTCATATAATTATCTCTCTCCGTATCGCGGGCGATCACGTCGAGCGGCTGCCCTGTGTTTGCAGCCAGGATCTTGTTGAGCTTTTCTTTTGTCTTTAAGATCTGCTCCGCAACGATCTTGATCTCCGTCGCCTGACCCTGTGCCCCGCCGGACGGCTGATGGATCATGACCTCAGCGTTCGGAAGCGCAAAACGTTTGCCCTTCGCACCGCTGGAGAGAAGGAATGCTCCCATGCTTGCAGCCATACCGATGCAGGTCGTGCATACGTCGCATTTAATATAGTTCATCGTATCATAGATCGCCATACCGGCCGTTACGGAACCGCCCGGGCTGTTGATATAAAGGTTGATGTCCTTATTCGGATCCTCGGATTCCAGGAACAGGAGCTGAGCCACAACAAGGCTCGCGCTCACATCGTTTACTTCCTCACCGAGGAAAATAATACGGTCTTTTAATAATCTGGAATAGATATCGTAGGAACGCTCTCCTCTGCTTGTAGATTCAAGCACATAAGGTACTAAGCTCATATTATTTCCTCCATCTTTTCTTTTATGATCGCGGCACACAGAAATATCTGTCCGGAACCTGTGCTCACCGTCAAAATTCCGGCTGTCTGCACACATTTCGGAACTATCCCTGTATAACCGACTGGGGATTGCCGCGAAAAGCTCTCCGCAGCAACCCCCTCTGAATGCGGGTCATGGTCCGTCATCGGACCACTTTCCACCATGTTTTCTGTGCAGATCCGTCTAAAGTATGTTGCCCTGATTAGTCAACGAACTTTGCCTCAGCTACAAGGAAGTCGATCGCTTTCTGTACAGCAAGGTCTTCTTTTAACTGTGCCATCTGCTCTTCACCAAACATACCCTTGATCTGTTCTTTATCCATCTTGAAGTCTGCAGCCATCTTGTCGAACTGCTCCTCAACTGCAGCATCGTCAGCCTGGATGTTTTCAGCCTTTACAACTGCCTCGAGAACAAGTCTTGTCTGAATTCTCTTGATCGCCTGCGGCTTCATCTGCTCGCCGATCTTCTCAGCTGTCATGCCTGTGATCTCAACATACTGCTTGAAGGAGATACCCTGGCTCTCAAGTCTGCGCGCATAGTCGTTGACCATACCGTTAACCTGCTCCTCAACCATCTGATCCGGGATCTCCATTGTTGCGTTCTCGATTACCTTAGCAACGACCTTATCCTCGTCTGCTGTCTTAGCTGCTTCAATCTTCTCAGCCTGTAATTTCTCTGTAAGGTCTTTCTTGTACTCTTCCATTGTATCGAAATCAGATACTTCGCTTGCGAACTCATCGTTTGCTTCCGGAAGCTCTTTTCTCTGGATCTCTTTTACTTTTACTTTGAATACAGCCGGTTTGTTCTTTAACTCTTCTACATGGTACTCAGCCGGGAATGTTACGTTTACTTCGCACTCTTCGCCGGTCTTCTTGCCGATGAGCTGCTCCTCAAAGTTGTCGATGAATGTATGGGAACCGATCGTAAGCGGATAGTCCTCAGCCTTGCCGCCCTCGAATCTCTTTCCGTCTACGGAACCGTCGAAGTCGATCGTTACCTGATCGCCATCCTCAACGCCTCTGTCCTCAACTGTGATCAGGCGGGAGTTTTTCTCTCTTGCGCGCTTGATCTCTGTCTCGATATCTTCCTCTGTAACGTCAGATTTTGTCTTCTGAACCTCTACGCCCTTGTACTGGCCAAGAGTAACTTCCGGCTTAACAGCAACCTTTGCTGTGTAGATGAAGGACTTTCCTTCCTCGATCTGCTCGATGGAAACAGCCGGACGGGAAACGATCTCAAGTCCGCTCTCCTTTGCAGCATCCGGATAGCTTGCGTCGATCACTTCATCAACGGCATCCTCGTAGAATACGCCAACACCATACATCTTCTTGATCATGTTGAACGGAGCTTTTCCTTTTCTGAAGCCCGGGATATTGAATTTACCCTTATTCTTATTATAGGAATGCTGTACAGCCTCCTCAAACTTTTCTGCCGGCACTTCGATTGTAAGTTTTGCCGTATTCTTCTCTAAATTCTCAACCTGTACGCTCATTTTATGAGTTCCTCCTTAAATATATCGATAGCGGGGATCGGATGGTCCCGCCCGTATGATCTCGTAACTGCCGCTTTTTGGGCGTTACACGTTTTCCGGCATTATGATGGCCGCTCAGCGAAAAATCCGCCCGCAGGCATCACTTCTCCGTCACGCGCACATAGCGCCGCATGAAATTATAACATAAGACGCATAAAAAGACCAGACCTAAATTACAAAAAATCCAGAAAATACGGGATATTCTTGCTGCAAATACCTGCATTCTCTCCCCACGCCTGCCAGTCCATACCATTCCCGGCACACCACGCTCACATAACGCGCCTGCCCCACAGCGGTGAGTATCCAGGCAGGCGCACCTTGATCCGGGGATCTGGTTCCTCTTAGCTCGCGGGTGACTGCGTTGGAACACAGATGCCGCACTGTCTGAGCGCAGCGAGTTTGCGGCATCTGTGTTCCGCCTTTAGCAGGCACACGCAAGCTTAGCGGAACCGTCCCCGCATCCCCGCGTGCACCTGCCCGGATACTCACCGCGTACCTCAGCCAACACCCTCAGCGAGTCTATTTATCTCTCATACTGGATCGCCTTTCTGATCTTCTCCGCCTCATTCTCACTCACCAGAATACGGATCAGCTCCAACCCAAGGTCGATCGCCCATCCCATTCCGCGTCCGGTACTGATCAGCCGGTCCGTCACCACACCGTCGCCGCGGCAGTCCGCACCCTTCATCTGATTCTCAAACCCCGGATAGCAGGTCGCACGATGACCTTCGACAAGACCGAGCTCCCCTAAAACACTCGGAGCCGCACAGATCGCCGCAAGCCGCTTTCCTGCTGCAGCATGGGCCTTCAGCATCTCTGCCAGACCTCTGTGTGCCTTCAGGTTATTCGTTCCGACAAGTCCGCCCGGGAGGAACAGCACATCTGCGTCATCCCCGATCTCCTCGAACAGACAGTCCGCCTCAATCTTAAAACCGTGGGATCCCGTCACCATCTTTCTTCCCATGATGGAGACCAGTTTCACATCCACTTTCGCTCTTCTCAGGCAGTCACACACCGCGAGGCACTCCACCTCTTCCATTCCGTCTGCCACAAACGCATATACTCTTGCCATTTTCATTTACGCACCTTTCTGATCGCAGTGCGGGGGAAATCCCTGCCTTATAACGCAGTAGAAATCCCCCGCAAATCTCATTTTTTCGTAACTGTTCAGTACCCTCACAGTTACGAGCAAAAATCCATTCCAGATCGGCTTCGCCGATGGGATTTTTGCCTCCAGACCTGTGCTTTATTACGGTCAGCGCAGCAAGTGCGCAGACCTACTGAATAGTTACATTTTTTCAACATCACTGTCCGTCTTTCTCATCATCCGTATACGGATAAAATTTCCCGTTCAGATAATATCCGCGTCCAGGTCCGCCCTCCGACCGTTTTACTTCTGTTCCGCGATCCTCTGCATCCGCCTGCTGCTGTGCGGAAGAATCCACGGTCTGCTCTGGTCCATGATACTGATACGGCTCCTGCGGCATATCATTCCAGCTGTCCGAGGCGCTGTTCTGTCCCTGTCCGTACGAATAACCGGTTCCGCCATTCTGTCCATAGCCGCCGTTCATATTTCCGGTTCCATACGCACCGTATCCGCCGCCCGGGTTTTCATTCCCACCGACATCTCTCACACTGTCCGGTTCCACATACTGTCCGCCGTAGCGCGCGTTATTCTGTACAAACGGTTCCCCTCCGAATCCATTCAGGCGTCCCGAATATGGTCCGCGAAGCACTGCGTAAAGCTCCGCAAAGGTTGCATCCACATACGGCTGGACGAAGAAGGTTCCGATACCGCAGAGCAGGGTTCCTAAAAGCTGCCATCCCAGGAAGGAAAGGCCGAGTACAAAGGCGTTCCATTTCTGTCCATCCATCATCTCTTTCGAGAGTCTTAAAACTTCCATCGTCTTCATATCCGGGTTTTCAGCAAGAATATATGGAACCATCAGATAGCAGTACTGGAAATAAACAGAAACAAAAGCTCCTATCGTAGCGCATATCATTACTGCCCAAAATACACTACCGATCCATTCAACACCATTAAACAAGATCACAAGAAATCCCAACAGACTGGCCAGGATCACAACACTCTCTGTGATCAGTCCCCGAAGGAACTGGGTTCCCACGATCTTTAAATATCCATTGGAAAATCCCCAGAAGATCTTTCCGACACCCGCCGACTGCCCCGTCACACGGCTTTCCAGATAGAACCGGTTCCGTCCGACTTCAAACAATGGCTGTACAAAAATTCCGATCACGACAGAGACGATCACAATAACGACCACCGCTCCCGCGAAAAGACGGTAAAACAGGTTGCTCGCAACCATGGATCCGGCATTTCCGGCTCCCGGTCCGTAAGCGTCGCCAAGTCCAGGGACAAGCTCGATCCCGCTGGCAAGACCACTCTGGGTACTTCCACTGAGGCTGCCGTCGCCTCCTAATTCACCGATCAAAAGACCGCTCTGGTCATCCCGGCTGCTTCCCGTCGCATTCTGCTCCAGGTAGCTTGTAACTCTCTGCGTGTTTGCATTCGATCCGCCGAATCCGCTGAGGATCGCAAAGATCAGGCTCACCGCAAATGCCGCCCAGTAATATCTGCTCAGACACATTTTTGCACGGTTCTTTAACTCTGCCCTTGTCCACATACGCACTCCTCCTTTTTTCATGAACGGTGTTGACCGATATGCAAAAACAGGACATTCTCCCGGATTCCGCATACTGGAACCGCTGAACTTTCATCTACATTTGTTTACTGATATTGTAACATGTTTTTTTACAAAAGACCTTACTTTTTCCTTGCGATATGATATGATTTATTACAGTTTGTTTCAATCACTGCCGGTAATTTCATAAGAACTGGCGATCAAATCTTCTGCCGCAACCGCCGGCATCCCAGAAAGGATATTTATCATGGAAATCGAACGCAAATTTCTCGTCACGACACCTCCTGAAAACTATGGGTCCTTCCCTCTTCATGAGATCGAACAGGCATACCTCTGCACCGAACCTGTGGTGAGGATCCGGAAGGAAGATGACAACTACTACCTCACCTACAAATCCAAAGGACTTCTCGCGAGGGAAGAATATAATCTTCCGCTCACAAAAGAGGCCTACGCCCACCTGCTCACAAAAGCGGACGGGAACGTCCTCACGAAAAAACGCTACCTGCTCCCTGTCCCGGGACGCGAGGATCTCACCGTGGAATTCGATGTCTTTGAAGGAAAATTCGCCGGACTCATGCTCGCGGAGATTGAGTTTTCCTCCGAGGAGGACGCAAAAGCCTTTCCTCCGCTCCCCTGGTTTGACCGGGATGTGACCTGGTCCGGAGAATACCAGAACAGCAAGCTTTCAAAAATGCCGTAACTTGTAAAAAAAGACCACCGACGGCCCAAAGAACCGCCGATGGTCTTTTTTATTTTCATTCAGATTGCACGGATCCGGAAGAAATTACATCATTCCGCCCATTCCGCCTGCGCCTGCCGGCATTGCCGGAGTCTCTTCTTTGATGTTTGCAACAACGGACTCTGTTGTAAGGAGTGTGGAAGCAACACTTGTTGCGTTCTGTAATGCACTTCTTGTAACCTTAGCCGGATCAAGGATACCAGCTTTGATCATATCAACAAACTCTTCGTTGTAAGCATCGAAGCCCTGGCCAACCGGAAGCTCTTTTACTTTATTTACGATCACAGCACCCTCAAGACCTGCGTTGGATACGATGTGGAATAACGGAGCTTCGAGAGCCTTTAAGATGATCTTTCCGCCGGTCTTCTCATCGCCTTCCATGCCGTTTACAAGAGCTGCAACCTTCTCTGCTGCATGAACATAAGCAGATCCGCCGCCTGCGATGATACCTTCTTCAACAGCTGCCTTTGTAGCTGCAAGAGCATCTTCCATACGAAGCTTTGCTTCTTTCATCTCTGTCTCAGTAGCAGCACCTACACGGATAACAGCTACGCCGCCAGCGAGTTTTGCAAGTCTCTCCTGAAGTTTCTCTCTGTCGAAATCGGATTTTGTCTCTTCGATCTGACCTTTGATCTGGGCAACTCTGTCAGCGATGGCTTTCTTGTCGCCGAGACCGTCAACGATGATCGTGTTCTCTTTCTGAACCTTAACGGATTTTGCACGTCCAAGCTGCTCCATTGTAGCATCCTTGAGGTCAAGACCGAGTTCATCAGAGATCACAGTACCGCCTGTTAAGATCGCGATATCCTTTAACATCTCTTTTCTTCTGTCGCCGTAGCCCGGTGCCTTAACGCCAACTACGCTGAATGTACCTCTTAACTTGTTGACGATAAGAGTTGTAAGAGCCTCGCCTTCGATATCCTCAGCGATGATGAGAAGCTTTGCACCTGTCTTAACGATCTGCTCGAGTAACGGAAGAATATCGTTGATGTTTGCGATCTTCTTATCTGTGATCAAGATATACGGGTCATCAAGAGTTGCCTCCATCTTCTCCATATCTGTGCACATATATGCGGAAATGTATCCACGGTCGAACTGCATACCTTCTACAAGGTCAAGCTCTGTTTTCATGGTCTTGGACTCTTCTATTGTGATAACGCCGTCGTTTGTAACTTTCTCCATTGCGTCTGCAACCATCTCGCCGACCTCATCGCTTGCTGCAGAGATTGCTGCAACTCTTGCGATCTGGTCCTTGCTGCTGATCGGCTCACTCATCTCTGCGATCGCCTTAACAGCTTCGTCGGTAGCTTTCTTCATACCTTTTCTTAATACGATCGGGTTTGCACCTGCTGCCAGGTTCTTCATACCTTCATTTACCATAGCCTGTGCAAGAACGGTAGCGGTTGTTGTACCATCACCGGCAACATCGTTTGTCTTTGTTGCAACTTCTTTTAACAGCTGTGCGCCCATGTTCTCAAACGGGTCTTCCAGTTCGATCTCTTTTGCGATCGTAACACCATCGTTTGTGATGAGCGGAGCACCGAAGGATTTGTCGAGAACAACGTTTCTTCCTTTCGGTCCGATCGTTACGCGAACGGTATCAGCAAGTTTATTTACACCAGCTTCAAGAGCTTTTCTGGCCTCAACGCCATATTTAATTTCCTTAGCCATGTTAAGATTCCTCCAATCAATAATAAGTGATTATTCGATCACTGCAAGAATATCATTCTGTTTTACGATGATGTAATCTTCTTCCTCAACTTTTACTTCTGTTCCGGAGTATTTGGAGTAGATGACCTTATCGCCCGGTTTTACCTGCATCTTGATCTCTTTTCCGTCAACAACTCCGCCAGGACCAACAGCGATCACTTCTGCCTGCTGCGGTTTTTCCTTTGCCTGACCCGGAAGAACGATACCGGATTTTGTGGTCTCTTCTGCAACTAACTGTTTTAAAACAACTCTGTCAAATAATGGTACTAATTTCATTACTGACTCCTCCTTGTCATTTTACAAGCTCTTGTGACCGCTCTGTAATTTTCAGTCACAATTCTTTTTTTCTTTTATCTTATTCAGTCTGACTAAGGTCTTTTCCCTGACCCCTCGTCACAAATCATGTTATAGCACATGTTGTTAGCACTGTCAAGTCATGAGTGCTAATTATTTTATGAAAAATTTGTGACCTATGAATTTTCTGCATTTTCCTCCGTCAATCGTTCAATATATATCAATTTACGCGGAGAATCTTCATACAGACAAGCCTTCCGGGAATCTTCCTGTTACAGTAGGCGGGCATGGAATGTCCGTATACTGTAAAAACTTTTCATTGGTTTTATACATTTTTTTAACTTTTTTCATAATTATCTCTTTCTTTTTCCCATGAATTCGATTATGATTATAAATAGCAGACTGGCGGCTGCAGGCAGGATCTTCGATCCTCTGGATGCAGCGGAAAGGAGAATGAACCATGTCAAAAAAGAAATCAGGCCTTCTTATCGCATTTGGCGCGATGCTCGGCGGCGCAGTTGCGGCCGGTATCTCCTACTATCTGAAATTAAAATCCTTCAATGATGAGCTCAATCAGGATTTTCACGAATACGAGGAAGAAGATTCCCCTTCTGATGAAAATGAAGAGAAAGCGGAAAATGCTCCGGAAAGAACTTATATTACGATCAACTCCGGAAAAGACGCAGAGACCGCCGATGATCCTGCAGCAGAAAAAAAAGAAGATCCCGATACAGCAGAATGTTCAGCAGCAGAGGGAACCTGCGAAACAGCAGCAGACAGCAGCTCTGCGGCAGAGGGATCTGCAGCAAATGAAAAAACATCCTCCGTTGTAGTTGAGGACGATACGGAGGAAGGAAAAACTGAATGATACAAAGTCTTCTCCGCTCCATGGAGCTATTAGAAGTTTTGAAAGAAAAAAACCGCAATTTCTCGATCGCGGAACTGGCGGAAGCGATGGAGCTTCCCCCAAGTACGGTACACCGGATCCTTCAGACATTCTGTGAGAAAAAGTATGTGATCCGCGATGACAGATCCCACACCTACCGGCTCGGTCCGGCACTTATTCCTTTAGGAAAGGCTGCCGCCAGAGGGATCCGTCTTCAGGATGCTGCCCACAGTATCCTGACGCAGCTCGCAAAGCAGACAAAGGAGGACGCTTATCTCGTGATCCCGGTCGGCAATAAGGGCCTTGTGATCGAGAAAGTCGATGGTCCGAGCCACTTAAAGGTCGTCGAGGAATTCGGCTACGAGATGTATATGCACTGCGGAGCGATCCGAAAGGTCCTCCTTGCATGGCAGACTCCGACCTTCATCGACGAATATTTCCGAACCATCATCATCCACGACCAGGCGTTCCCGCATGTCCGCCCGGATGATCTGCGCGAAGAGTTAAAAAAGATCCGCCAGGACGGCTACGCCATTACCCGCGGAGAATATGTCAACGATGCTGTCGGGATCGGTGCCCCGGTCTTCAACTCTGAGGGCGAGCTTGCAGGTTCCATCGGCATTATTGCCCCGGAGATCCGGATCGACTCTCCGGAACTTCTTGAGACCCAGAGAGATCTTGTCCAGTTTTATGCATCCGCCCTCTCCTCCGACCTCGGATACGAGAAGCACGACGTATTTCAATAGTCACTTTTGAATCTTCGGGATATACATTTTCAAATGTATATCCCTTTTTGTATCTTTTCCTCTATCCTTTTTTCACTCCAGCGCTTCGCGCAAAAGTTCCACGCCCTTCCGGATCTCCTCTTCTGTAAGTCCTGCATACCCAAGAACGATCGTGTGGGATTCCTTTGCCCGCCTTTCTTCCATACAAAATCCGGACAGACCGTAGACGCGGACCTTTTTTTCTTCTGCCTTCGCTAAAAGCGCCTGTTCCGCTTCACCCTTTCTGTCGGTCAGAAGAACATGAAGTCCCGCGTATTCCCCCTTGATCTCGAACCGTTTTTCCAATGGTTTTAATGCACCAAGGAGTACATCATGCTTTCCCTTGTAGATCTCGCGCATCCTGTTCAGATGGCGCTCGAAATATCCCCCGGAAATAAAATTCGCCAGGATCCTCTGATCGACTCTGGATACCGTCGAGGAATAAAATCTTCCCTTTTTGCGGTATACGGAAAGCAGACTTTCCGGAAGCACCATGTATCCCACACGGATCGCAGGGGCGATAGCCTTCGAAAAGGTTCCCATATACACGACCGAACCCGTCTGATCCATCCCCTGGAGCGCCGGGATCGGTTTTCCCTTATACCGGAATTCACTGTCATAGTCATCCTCGATCAGATACCTTCCGGGAAGCTCTCCCGCCCAGGATAAAAGCTCCTGCCTCCGCTTTACCGGCATCACGATCCCTGTCGGGAACTGGTGGGACGGCATCACATACGCGGCCTGCGCAGTCTGATCCTCAAGCTCCTTTACACAGAATCCATTCTTATCGATCCCCACCGGCAGGACTTTATGCCCCACGCCGGATAATACCCGGTACGCCTGTCGGTAAGTGGGATCTTCCATTGCGATCACTGCATCTTTTCCGAGCAGCTGGGAGAGCAGCATCAGAAGATATTCGTTTCCCGCTCCGATGATGATCTGGGATGCATCGCAGTTCACGCCGCGCGCCGCATGGAGATATTCCCGGATCGCCTCCCTGAGGATCAGGTCTCCCTGCGGATCCCCCTTCAAAAAAAGATCCCGGTCCTCCTCCTTCAGGACAGCACGGCTGATCTTTCTCCAGGTCGCATAGGGAAAGCCCTCCAGGTCGATCCCGCGCGGGGAAAAATCCACTTCCATTTTTTCCGAAAAGAGCTGCTCCCCGGCATTTTCCTGTTCCATGCCGGAGGACAGCTCTCTTTTCTGATCCGTTCTGGCAACGGCAGACCGCGCCACCGGAGGAAAAATTCCGTCCAGTGACGCCGCAAAATAACCCTTTCGCGGAACTGCCTCAAGATAACCTTCCGACACCAGCTGCTCATACGCAAGCTGCGTCGTACTCCTGCTGACCTTAAGGCTCTTCGCAAGATCCCTGGATGAAGGGAGCTGCTTTTCCGGTCTTATATTGCCTTTTCGGATCTCATCTTTGATATATTGATAGATCTGTTCATACAGAGGCCTGTCCCCCTGTACATTTAACGGTACGATCAATTCCATAAATCTTTATTTCGGAAGCTTGAAGGAGCTCTTTAAGGAAACGATACGGTTGTATACCGGCTTTCCTTCCTCGCTGTCCTTGCAGTCTACACAGTAATAACCGTTTCTCATAAACTGGAAGCTGTCGTAAGCCTTTGCCTCCATGAGCTTCGGCTCTACATATGCGGTCGTGACGGTCTTGGAGTTCGGATTTAAGTTCAGGGTTCCGTCTGCGTTCAGCTTTCCTTTTTCCTCATCCACGATATTCTCATAGAGACGGCACTCGACTTTTCCGGCTGTCGGAACAGATACCCAGTGGATCGTTCCTTTTACCTTTCTTCCGGTAAATCCGGAACCGCTCTTTGTCTCTGGATCGTATGTGCAGTGGATCACTGTCACATTTCCGTTTTCATCCTTCTCAACACCGGTACATGTCACGAAGTAAGCTCCCATGAGACGCACTTCATTGCCCGGGAAGAGGCGGAAATACTTCTTCGGCGGATTCTCCATGAAGTCCTCGCGCTCGATGTAGAGTTCTCTTGAGAACGGAACCTCACGCTCGCCCATCTCCGGATTTTCAAGGTTGTTCGGGATACTTAACATCTCGGTCTGTCCTTCCGGATAGTTGTCGATCACGAGTTTGACCGGATCAAGAACAGCCATCATTCTCGGGCGTTTTAACTTCAGGTCCTCACGGATGCAGTACTCCAGCATCGCATAGTCGACGGAGCTGTTTGCCTTGGAAACACCGACGAGATCCACGAACATTCTTAAAGATTCCGGTGTATATCCTCTTCTTCTGAGAGCAGCGATCGTAACAAGACGCGGGTCATCCCAGCCGTCCACGATCCCGTCCTCAACGAGTTTTTTAATGTAACGTTTTCCGGTTACAACGTTTGTCAGGTACATCTTTGCGAACTCGATCTGACGAGGCGGATTCTCAAATTCACATTCTCTTACGACCCAGTCGTAGAGAGGTCTGTGATCCTCAAATTCCAGAGTACAGATGGAGTGTGTGATGTGCTCGACTGCGTCCTCGATCGGATGAGCGAAGTCGTACATCGGGTAGATGCACCACTTGTCTCCCGTGTTGTGGTGTGTCATATGGGCAACACGATAGAGGACCGGATCACGCATGTTGATGTTCGGGGATGCCATATCGATCTTCGCACGGAGAACCTTCTCACCGTCCTTGTACATACCGTTCTTCATGTTTTCGAATAACTGGAGGTTCTCCTCGATCGAACGGTCACGGTACGGGCTGTTTTTACCCGGTGTTGTGAAGTCACCGCGGTACTCCTTGATCTGGTCAGCAGAAAGATCGCAGACAAACGCTTTTCCCTTTTTGATCAGCTTTACTGCACACTCATACATTGTGTCGAAGTAGTTGGAAGCAAAGAACAATCTGTCCTCAAAGTCAGCGCCAAGCCACTTTACATCCTCTGTGATCGACTGTACAAACTCCGTTTTTTCCTTCGTCGGGTTTGTATCATCGAAACGAAGATTAAACTTTCCGCCATACTCTTTTGCGAGACCGGAGTTTAAGATGATCGATTTTGCATGTCCGATATGAAGGTAGCCGTTCGGCTCCGGTGGGAACCGGGTCTGGACATGGTCATATACTCCTTCCGCAAGATCTTTATCAATTTCCTGCTCGATAAAGTTTTTGGAAACTACTTCTTTTGTTTCCTCAGCCGGTGTCATATTCTCAGCCATATCAATTTCCTCCATTTCGTTTTTTCAATAACATGCCCGTACATCCTTCTATTTTCAATTTCCGCCGTATTTCCTTTTCCGGCAGGATCAGATATCGAACTGTTATAGATATAATACTAAATATTAGCACACTTTATCAAAGAATTAAAGGGGAAATTTTACAGGATTTACATCCTTGACTATGTTATCTTTCCTTTTTACCGGCAGGAATCTTCTGAACCGAAATTTCTGCCAATGAAAAAGGGTGAAAATTATTGACTGAAAATGTAGAAAATCCTTTGACGAATCTGTATTCAGGGATTATACTGTCCTTATAACCTGCTAAATTTTTCACAATATATAAAATCCGGAGGAAATGATATGGACAAGAATTCTTTCGATCTGATAACATTTGGTGAGATCATGCTGCGCCTTTCCCCGCCGCGTCATGCCCGCATCGTCGATGGCGATATCTTCGAAAAGCGTGCCGGCGGAGCGGAACTCAATGTTGCTTCCGGCGTTGCCCTTTTAGGACTTCGTACCGGTATCGTTTCCAAACTTCCGCAGAATGAGCTCGGAACCTTCATTAAAAACAGGATCCGTTTTGTCGGCGTATCCGATGACTATCTCGTCTATGACGACACACCGGACGCAAGACTAGGACTCTACTATTACGAGATGGGCGCTGCCCCGAGAAAGCCTACGATCGTCTATGACCGCCATCAGGCTTCCGTCACGAGGATCAAAATGAGCGAGATCCCGGATGACATCTACCACTCCACGAGAATGTTCCACACGAGCGGAATTTCGTTAGCGCTCTGTCAGAACATGCAGAATGTTGCCGTGGAGCTGATCCGCCGATTCAAGGCCGCTGGAGCTACGATCTCCTTCGATGTCAACTACCGCGCGAACCTCTGGAGTGAGGAAGATGCCAGAAAGACGATCGAGGAGATCCTTCCGCTCGTCGATGTGCTCTTTGTCTCCGAGGAGACAAGCCGCCGGATGTTCAAAAAGACCGGTGACCTGAAGGAGATCATGAAGAGCTATGCCACTGATTATGGCGTAAAGATCGTTGCCACCACCCAGCGCACGGTCATCAGCCCGAGAAAACACAACTTCACTTCGATCGTCTACGACGCACGCTCTGATAAATTTTACACAGAGGCGCCTTACAACGACATCGATGTCATCGACCGGATCGGTTCCGGTGACGCCTATGTGGCCGGTGTCCTCTTTGGACTCTTAAAATACGGCGACCCTGAAAAGGCCATGCAGTTCGGAAATGCCACATCGAGCGTCAAAAACACGGTACCCGGCGATCTTCCGTCCTCCGATTTCAAAGAGATCGACCGGATCATCCGCGAACATCATTCCACAGGTCCGGTAAGTGAGATGAACCGGTAAGAAACAGCTGATTTTATCACATAAAACTTTTTGCACAAAAAGGCCTGAGTCTTTAATGCTGCTCAGACCTTTTTTATTCTATCATTCTCCATGTACACAACGTTTAAGCCGATCAGGCAAGTGAAAACACGCTTCGCGAGTTTCCCCTTGTTATCGCGACAGTCGCCAAGGTCTCGCGCAAGCGCGGACTTTGGCTCGTTGTTTTTTACATTTCCTTACAGATCCAGATCGATGAACTCGAAGCCATCATCATTCTCTGTCTTCTTATCAGGAGCTGCTTTCGCGGCTTCCGCTTCCTTCGCAAGATTTCTCGACAGATCTTTTTCCACATCTGCGACATTCTTTCTGACAGGTCTTGCCGGTCTCTCCGGTGCTGCTGTTCCGGTTTCTGCGGAAGGTCTTTCTGTTCTTACCGTTTCACGGGTTTGTACCGCCGGACGGCGTGTCTGTGCAGCCGGCTGTCTTCTGCGCGGCGCTTCTTCATTTTCCTCATACGGAAGTGTTTCTGTGCAGGCAGCCGGTCTTGCGGCCGGTCTTCTCTCCGGTGCTTTCGCTGTCATTCCGGACTTTTTCGTTGTCTGCTTCCCGGACTTTCTGTTTTTCCGTCCGTCTTCGTAGTCATCATATTCGTCATCGTATCTATCGCGGCCCGGGTTCTTCGGTGCCTTCGGCTTTCTGAGCAGAAGAACGACCACAATGATCACTAAGATAATGCAGAGTGCAAAGAGTCCGATCACAAAGAATCCGCGAATCTCATAGTCCTTTAACAGACTGTTGTAATCCTCCGCAACCTTTAAGTACTTGCTGCGCGCATCTGCCGCATCCGGATCCTGGAAATAACGCTGGAGCGTCATCTCTTTCTGATCATAGCGGTAGAAGCCTTCATCGCCATTTTCATTCCGGCCGTAGACTACACAGTATTCCGGAGCAGAATCTCCGCTGTCCTTCCAGATCCAGCCGTGAACCGTATGATCTCCGATATCGATGGTGCACTCGGCAAATCCATCCGGAAGAGCTGTTCCCTCAGGGATGCACTCAGGAGGAAGAACGACAACCGTCTTCTCCGCCATCTTGACGACCACATATGCGGATAATGTTCCGGTCTCACTGTTGTATACAAAGAAATCTCCCTTGCCGGTATCATCGGTCATGTAAAGCAGGGTCATTCCGGAATCATCTGTCGCTGCCTTTACGGTTCTTCCCTCATACTCGATCTCCGTCGCAGTAAAGCCTGACGGGAGTTCCGAATCATCAAAGGTATCCGCAACCGTCCAGTTGCCTTCCTCGCCGACAACACCGCCGCTTGTCTCAGTGGAATCCGCAGTTGTCTCCTCATCGGAAGATGCCGCATCGTCAGACTTTGTCACAACGATCGTGTACGTCTTTGTTGTCTCCCCGTCTTCCGCCGTAACGGTACAGGTGATCGTGTTCTCCCCGTCCTGAAGATCATCGTTTCCGCTGATGGCAACCTTTGCAGCTCCATCTTTTGCAGGTGCACTGACCGTTACGGAAGTCACATCGCTGGAAACCGCAGCCGTGTACTCCGTAACATCGGCGGAGAACGCCGGTTTCAGCGTACCAGGTGAGATTTCAAGGGATGACAGGGACGCATCTTTGGAGGAAGACGCCGCCGCATTGATCTTCACGGAAGCACTTCCGACATGGTCAAGTGTTACAGCCTTGGAATCTGCATCATAAACCTCCTGGGATGTCACCGTGATGGAGGAAGTTCCCGCCTTTAAGGCATTAAATTTCAGTGTAAAACTGAATACCTTCTGGTCTGCGGCTTCCGCAGAACCGGTCACGCGGACCGAACCGGCGCCGCCGTTTGCATTTGTTCCGCTGACAAATTCAAGGGCATCCGCATCATACTGGAGCATCACGTCCGAGGAA
The DNA here is from genome assembly GCF_018785365.1 of Clostridium sp. MCC344. NCBI lineage: Bacteria > Bacillati > Bacillota > Clostridia > Eubacteriales > Clostridiaceae > Clostridium > Clostridium sp. MCC344. The sequence goes on from NZ_WQPQ01000026.1 coordinate 117,855, forward strand.
CCGAGAGCTCCGTCCGAAGTGATCTTCATCGTGACAGATACCTGATCTCCCACCGAAGCGGTCGGGTCGGAAAATGAGAGTTTCCCAGAGGCCGCAAAAGAGACCATGGATCCTGCCGGCAGCAGCATGACCATCAGAGCGAACGCCAGCAGTCCTGCCGCCAGTTTTTTCATACATTGTTTCATATTCTTCTCCTATTCCAGCTCATTCAGACAAATACCTGATCTCCTGCCCGTAAAGGCAATGGGTAAATCACGGTCCCTGTCAGAATAAGCTCCTATATCATCTTGATCCAGGCATAGTCTTTCCAGAAACAGACCTGTAATACGTTTTGTTCTATCTTGACGCTGTCACAAGTTTTCCGCTGCCGGAGGCGCCTTCCGGGTACGAACCTGTACTTCCCGGATTCGTACTTCCGGAGGTACCGGTCGTGCCCGAAGATGTCGTCACGAGCTTTCCGGAGCCGGAAGCACCTTCCGGATAGGAACTCTGTGTCCCGGAAGTGCTGCTTCCCGGACCGGAAGTTCCGGAACTACTGCCGGAAGTGCTTCCAGAGCTCGATGTACCTGTCGAACCGCCAGGTCCCACCGTTGATCCGGACTGACTTCCCGCCGAGCTGCCCGTTGACGGGGAGACAACAGTTGTACTGCCGTTTCCGTTTCCTTTTGCAATGGAAACCTGGTATGTTCTCGTATCACCGTTTTCTGCCTTCACTACGATCTTAACGATTGTCGTTCCGCTGCCGAGACTGATCGTACCGGCTCCGCTGACAGTTGCCTTGGAGTCGATCGCCGTCGCGCGGATATTGACGGAGGAAACGGAAGAATCAACAACAAGGTCATATTTCTCCGTATCCTTGCTGAAAGTCGGTGTCAGGGAATATCCGTCGATCGTGATTCCGGACAGCTTATTGTTCGGGCTTCCGTTCACGGTCGGTTTCGCGCACGCTGTTTCCGGCATGTTATTGAACACCGGGATCTTAAAGACAAGTGCCTGTTTCTTCATCGCATCCGTATATGCTCTTGCGAGCTTCGCGCCCTCTCCGGCCGCGCCCTCCACGTTGGTCATATACTGGTGCTTGTACAGATTGCTGCCCTGCACATTAAACTTTTTTAAATAGAAGGTATCCTGTCCGTTTTTCAGGAAATTCTCGCTGTAGTAGGTCGCTCCGCCAATGATGGACTTCTCAATGGAATTCCATGGTCTGCCGTAACTTCCCGACTGGGATGCATACCAGAGTCCTCTTGTAATTGCAGACATGGATCCCGACGCAAAAGCGCCGACATTAAAGAAGTTATAATATCCTTCATAGCCTGCGGTCTTTCCTGAAATACTTCCCGACTTTCCGGTTCCCTGCTCCTGAAGGATCATCGCTCCGAGAACGTAAGGATTGACACCGGTCTGCGCAGCCGCCTTCATGATGATATCCACATAAGTCTGCCCGGTCGGTACCGGAGATGTGTTTGACGCACCGGTATTGTCATCGGTGATCGAGGATGCATCCATTCCCGGGCCGTACTCGACCTCCGGGAGTGCCGTCGTGATCACTTTTCTCTGGCTGATCGTGGAGCTCACTGTGGAACCAGGGCCCTCAAGACTCACGCCCTGACTGCCGGTACTGCCGGAGCTGCTTCCCGAAGAAGTTCCTCCGGATGTGCCCGTGCTCATTCCCGGTCCATAGCTCTCTCCCTGCTGGAGCGAGCCGGAAGTCCCTGTGCTTCCGCTGTTATTGACGACCGGAGAGTTTCCGGAACCGGTGGTCTCCTGCACGCTCTGGGTCGCCGCGGTTGTCGACTCCGGTGTTTTTTCCAGGAATGTTCCGGTGATCAGGCTTGTAAGTCCCTCTCTCGTCTGCGCATTGCTGTCGTAAGCATGATGCAGGAACTGGAACACGTAAGTATCATTCAAAAAGTTTCTCGGATCCATATAGTAGGCGACAATATCTTTTGATGCCGCCACCCAGGACGATCCGTCAAAGCCTGTCCAGATTCCGGTATTCCAGTCATAGGCACCGTACTCTGTGGATTTCCAGGAAGAAATGCTGGATTTTGATACCAGATTCGTTCCGACAGCTCCCTCCGCCGCCATCACGTCGCTCCAGTTCAGCCCCGTCTTCTGAGCCTGAAAGACCCAGGTCGGATGCTCCGTGTGAAGTGTCCGCAGAGACACCTTATAGCTTTCCGGGAATCCCTGACTGTTCAGATAATTCTCAAACGTGGAGTCATAGCTGTAGGACACCGGGAATTTAATATAATCTGACCGGACGTAGCCTTCCTGCGTCCCGGATCCGGAAGAAAACTGGATCTTATACCAGGTTTTTCCATCCGATCCGGCTGTCTCGGAGACCACCGTGACGGCCGCCCCGTAGGCCAACTTTTTTACGACGGATCCCGTCGTCCCCGGTGTGCTTCTCACATTCAGGGTAGTCGCATTTACCGTCGCCGAACCTGTCGCCGCATACGCCAGAGACAGTCCGGATATCATCGTTCCGGTCCGAGCCGCGCAGTCCCCCAAAAGGACCGCTCCCAGCATCAGCGCCAGAATTCTTTTTTGTTTTTTTGTCATGTTTTTCTTCTCTCCCACTGCCGGTTTCGTGATTTTTTGCATAAAACCGACATCATACCCATTATAATGACAAAGGCACTTTTCTGTCAACCGCGCAGGGAAAACTTCACACAAATTCCAAATATTGCCGCATTTTCTTAAGGGTTTTGTAAAAGTTTGGTTAAATAGAATGTGCCCCGGCACATTCGTGCGCCTCGCGCGGTCGCTTGCGACAATCTTCATCTTCGCGCGAGTGTGCATCTTAGGCACGCAGTGCCTTTTTTTAACAGGAAGTTCCATCGGAATTTCCTGTTAAAAAAATCCGGCACCTCCTCTCGGAAATGCCGGACTCACTTTTTTCGTCAATTGATATTCAGATTTACTGCAAAATTATACCGGATAAGCTTTATTCGCTTTGTCAGCAGTCTTCTGGTCAACCTTCGTCTGCTGTGCTTCGCGGTACTCGAAGAAGTCTTTCGCTACAGCCGGGAACAGAGCGTAGGATAAAACATCCTCATCCTGCTGCTTCCACTGTGCGCACTCCTTCTCGAATTTCGGTAACTGCGGCGGGATCAGATCTGCTGGACGACAGGTGATCGGAGTCGCGTCACCGATGATCTTCTTCTGGACTTCTTTGTTGAACGGTTTCACCGTCTTACCAAATTCGCCCATCATGATCTTCTTGGATTCCTTCGGAACCATTTTGTATCTCTCGCCGGAAAGAACGTTCATAACAGCCTGTGTACCAACGATCTGGGAGGACGGAGTTACAAGCGGCGGTTCGCCGAAATCTTTTCTTACTCTCGGGATTTCCTCAAGCACTGCGCGGTACTTGTCTTCCTGTCCTGCTTCCTTTAACTGGGAAACAAGGTTGGAAAGCATTCCGCCCGGTACCTGGTACTGGAGAGTCTTGATGTTGACACCGAGAACCTTCGGATTCAGGAGTCCGCTCTTTAAAGCTTCCTCACGGATCGGAGTGAAGTAATCGGTGATCTCTGCAAGCAGATTCTGGTCGTAACCAGTATCATACTTGGTTCCGCGGAATGTCTCGACCATAACTTCTGTTGCTGGCTGGGATGTACCGAGAGCCAGCGGAGACATTGCACAGTCAATGATATCACAGCCTGCTTCCACAGCCTTTAAGTATGTCATGGAAGCAACACCGGAGGTATAGTGCGTGTGCAGGTCGATCGGCAGTTTAGTGCCCTGCTTTAATGCCGTAACGAGCTCGGAAGCCGCATACGGAGTTAAAAGACCAGCCATATCCTTGATGCAGAGAGAGTCAGCGCCCATGCTCTCGATCTCGGAAGCGATATTCTTCCAGTAATCAAGTGTATACGCATCGCCTAATGTGTAGCAAAGGGCGATCTGGGCATGTCCGCCTTCCTTCTTTGTCGCCTTAACGGCAGTCTCAAGGTTTCTGATATCATTCAGGCAGTCGAAAATACGGATAATATCAATTCCGTTTGCGATGGATTTCTGTACGAAGTACTCAACCACATCGTCCGCGTAATGATTGTATCCAAGGATGTTCTGACCACGAAACAGCATCTGGAGCTTTGTATTCTTAAAACCGGCTCTCAGCTTTCTGAGTCTCTCCCACGGATCTTCTTTCAGGAAACGCAGGCAGGCATCAAAAGTAGCGCCGCCCCAGCATTCTACTGCGTGGTAGCCAACTTTATCCATTTTGTCAACGATCGGAAGCATCTGCTCAGTCGTCATTCTTGTTGCAAGGAGAGACTGATGCGCATCACGAAGAACGGTCTCAACGATCTTAACCGGCTTTTTCTGAACTTCTGCCATTTTATTATCCTCCTACCGGGAGATCTGCCTGAGCAGACCTCCCCTATATCAAAAGTTTCGGTTTCAATTAAACTCCGAAGATAGCCATGAAGGTACCGGCAGCAACTGCTGTACCGATAACACCTGCTACGTTCGGACCCATTGCATGCATCAGAAGGAAGTTTGTCGGATCTGCCTCAGAACCAACCTTCTGGGATACACGGGCTGCCATCGGAACTGCGGATACTCCGGCAGAACCGATTAACGGATTAACCTTACCACCAGTTACCTTGCACATGAGCTTACCAAAGATAACGCCGGCTGCTGTACCGAACGCGAACGCGATAAGTCCAAGGATAACGATCTTGATGGTTGTAACTTTTAAGAATCTCTCAGCACTTGTTGTAGCGCCAACGGAGAGACCGAGTACGATAACAACGATGTACATAAGAGCGTTGGAAGCTGTCTCCTGTAACTGTTTAACAACGCCGGACTCACGGAAGAGGTTACCAACCATAAGCATACCAACGAGCGGAGCTGTTGTCGGAAGGATCATACAAACTACGATCGTAACGATAACCGGGAAGAGGATCTTCTCAAGTTTGGATACCGGACGAAGCTGTTCCATCTTGATCTTTCTCTCTTCTTCCGTTGTTAAGAGTTTCATGATCGGCGGCTGAATGATCGGAACGAGGGCCATGTAGGAGTAAGCTGCTACGGCGATCGGTCCCATGAACTCAGTCTGTCCAAGCTTACCTGCAAGGAAGATGGATGTCGGGCCATCAGCACCACCGATGATGGAGATCGCAGCTGCTGCCTTGTCGTTGAAGCCCATGAAAATAGCCATAAAGTAAGCGGCGTAGATACCGAACTGTGCGGCAGCGCCTAAAAGGAAGCTCTTCGGGTTAGCGATGAGCGGACCGAAGTCTGTCATAGCGCCGACACCCATGAAGATCAGGGACGGGAGAATACTCCACTCGTCCAGTAAATAGAAGTAGTGAAGAAGTCCTCCAACACCGTTGGAAGAATCTTCAATGCTCAGCATAATATCCGGATAGATATTTACGAGCAGCATACCAAAGGAAATCGGCACAAGAAGAAGCGGCTCGAACCCTTTACCGATTGCAAGGTAAAGGAAGATACACGCAACTAAGATCATGATCAGGTTTCCTACGCTTAAGTTCAGGAATGCTGTCTGCTGAAGAAGATTCAAAAGTGTATTTTGAATGTATTCCATGTTAATCCCTCCATGTGGAATCTGCAGTCAGCAGAAAATTAGTTTAATGTAGCGAGTGTAGCACCCGGCTCTACGGAATCACCAACAGCAACGTTGATTGTTGCAACAGTGCCGTCCTGCGGAGCAACGATCTCGTTCTCCATCTTCATAGCTTCAAGGATCAGGAGAACCTGACCTCTCTTAACAGCCTGACCTGCAGATGCCTTAACGCCAAGGATCTTACCCGGCATCGGAGCTGTAACTGCTACTGCGCCTGCTGCGCCAGCCGGAGCTGCCGGAGCTGCTGCCGGTGCCGGAGCTGCCTTCGGTGCTGCTGCCGGTGCTGCCTTCGGAGCCGGAGCTGCCTTCGGTGCGGAAGCTGCGCCTGTGAAGCCCTCTTCTACTGTTACTTCATATACATTACCGTTTACTGTGATTGTATAATTTTTCATTGTGATTTCCTCCTGATAATATTAATTCCAGTTTCTGTTAGAAACACGTTTGATGGAGCGGACTACAAGTCCGTTGTCAACAGTCTCTTTTCCCTCGTAAGCTGCGATTGCTGCTGTGATTACGGAAACGAGTTCTGTATCATCGGTAAGGTTCTCCTCCTCAGCCGGAGCTGCTGTCGGAGCCGGTGCTGCTGCAGGGGCCGGAGCTGCTGGTGCTGCCGGTGCTGGCGCTGCCGCATTCTTCTTTGCTTTCATCTTTGCCTCAAATACGCTGATGTATTTGAACATGCTGATCAGCCAGCTGATGAAGATCAGGACTACGAATACAACGCCCATACCCATTAAGGTATTCATTCCGGCTTTCGCCATCTTCTCGCCTGTTGTGTAAACCGGGGAGAAGGAAATTGTCTCAACTTTGCTGAGATCTTCGTCCGCGATCAGAGTGAATTCCATCGCTCTCTTCTCGTAAACGGTGTTCATTCTTGCGATATAGCCGTCATCACCTTTTGTAACGACTGCTGTCTCGCTGGAAACGAACGCGCCAAGGTCATCCTTAATGGAATCCCAGGATTTTAACGCATTCTCCATAACAGTATCTTTGTTCTTTACGCTTGTTGCAAGGGCCTGTTCGATGGAAGCATCATCCATCTGGTTGAACAGATCCAGGTACTGCTGGGAGCCGGACTGCATCGCCATTTCGATCTGCGGATCGATCGTTTCAGCGGTGTCAACGGCTGCAGAGCATCCTGCAAGCGCGAAGAGGCAAACTGCCATGCAGAGTGCAAGCCAGATTCTTCTAATTCTCTGTTTCATATTTCAGCCACCTCATATTAGATCGTTCCGTGCTTTTTGGACGGACGATCCTCTCTTTTTGTGAACAGCATCTCAAATGCAGCAGCTACACGCTGTCTTGTCTCGGAAGCCTCGATGATATCGTCTACATATCCTCTCTTTGCTGCCGCAAGTGCGCTTGCCTGCATCTCATTATACTGTGCTGCTTTTTCATTGATCAGGGCTGCCGCATTGTCAGCCTTTGCGATCTCGTCAGCATACATGATCTTCACAGCCGGTGCTGCTTCCATGACGCCGATCTTCGCGTTCTTCCATGCGTATACAATGTCAGAACCGATGGACTTGCTGTTCATGGTAAGACCTGCTGTTCCGTTTGCCTTGCCGACAACGACAGTTACCTTCGGAACATCTGCGTTTGCGAATGCGTAGGTCAGGCGTGCTGCCGCCTTCGCGATCTTCTTCTCGTTGCATTTGCAGTTCTTGTAGCCGTCTACATTGACGAGTGTAAGTACCGGGATCTCGAAAGCGTTGCAGAAGTTTACAAATGCTGCTGCTTTCTCACATCCTGCTGCGGTAAGGGCTGCGTCATAAGTAGCAGTCTTCTCGCCGTCTGTATAAACTTCGCTGCGGTTTGCAACACAGCCAACGGTAGCTCCGTTTAAACGGATAAATGCCGTTACCATCTCCGGTGCATAGTCCTTCTTCATTTCCATGTAGAAGCTATCGTCGGAGATCATGGACAGAGCGATAGATGTATCGCCTGCGCAATTTTCGATGTCTGTGCAGATTCTGTTTAAGTCATCTTCACATTCGCTGTAAGACATGTCATCCTCATTGTTTGCCGGGAGGATGGAAACAAGGTTTCTGATCTCTGTGAAAATTTCTTTCTCGGAGCCAGTCGCGCATACGTTTCCTGTCTCTTTTGCCTGATACTCAGCGCTGGAATTATCAGCATCGTTCTCAGCGATTACAAACGGAGCATTCACAAACATTTTTGCTTCCTGTTCCATAAATGTAAAATCAGCCATTTCAGATGCCACAGCCATTCCGCCGCCGCAGTTTCCAAACACAGCCTGGATCTGCGGGATCACACCGGATGCCATTGCCTGGCAGACATAAAGTTTGCCGAAGCCGTCCAGAGCATCCATGCTCTCCTGGAGTCTTAAACCTGCACAGTCAACAAGCCCGATAATGGGTGCGCCCATTTTCATAGCCATATGATAGAGCTTCTCGATCTTCTTTGCGTGCATTTCGCCGATGGATCCGCCCATAACAGACGCGTCCTGGCTGTACACATAGACGAGAGCGCCATTGATCGTGCCATAACCGGTAACAACACCATCTGCAGGGGTTTCCTGAGACTGCATGTTGTAATCAGTGCTTCTGGCAGTAATATAAGCACCAACTTCAACAAAGCTGTTGTCATCAAGCAAATCATGAATTCTGTTGATTGCCGACGTTTTTGTCATTTTGCTTTCCTCCATTATTCCTTAAATTGACGAAAATCAAATTTCTGCCTAGTGTAATAATAAACGGATTTGATGCAAAATTCAAGGAGTTTTTCCCCGCTTTAGCAACATTTTTATCCCTTTTCGTCAGAAAAATTTAAGAAACTTTTTTTCTAATGCCTGTCTCGTGATGCAGTTAATTTTTTAAACCTCCTGCTTCCAGATGACGTTTCATCTCCGTAAAGCCCCGCCCACGGACTTCTCCGACCTGATGGACCACCATGAATGCTTCCGGATCGATATCCATGACGATCCGGTTCAATTTCTGGAGCTCCCGTCCGGAAACAACGGTAACAACAGCCATGGACGGCTTTCTCAGATGACCGCCCTCGACCTTGAACAGGGTCGTCCCGCGGTCAAGCTGCTGCTGTACTGCAAGATTGATCGCCTCATATTTTTCACTGATGATCTTCGCCTGCACCTGCTTTTTGCCCATCATGAGCATCTTGTCGAGGATCACCGTGTAGATCATGACCATGATGATCCCGTAAAGGATCTTTTCCCGGTCACGGAAAAGAAGCTGGGACAGTAAGATCGCCACGTCGAACGCGTACATGGACACGGAAACCGGGATCTTAAGCCGCTTCTGGAGCACGAGCGGCGGAATGTCCATACCGCCGGTGGATGCTCCGGAGCGGATCACGATCCCCAACGAAAATCCGATCATCACTCCTGCAAAGATCGCGCAGAGCATGGGATCTTTTGTGAAAACGAAGTTTCCCGCCAGCGCGCTTAACCTGTTCAGGATAAATGGATAATAAAAAGTCGCGATCAGTGTTGTCGCCGCAAATTTCTTTCCGAGTTCCAGCCATCCGAGTCCGAACATGGCGATATTAAAGATCGCCACAAAGCCGGAGAGCGGGATCCCGAAGTAGTGTTCCGCAAAAAGTCCCAGGCCCGTGGCCCCCGCCGCGATCATGCCCGACGGAAGGATGAAGAGAACGACTCCTGCGGCATAGACCGTGAGGCAGAACAGGATGATCGCGGTCTGGATGACGGCGGATGCCGCCTTATTTTTCTTTGTTTCTGGTGTTTCCATGTTTTCTTTATCACCTTTCTTTTTAGATTGTCTATATTATATGTATTCTTTGTTCTTTTTTGTTTTTATAAACTATTCTGATCTGTTTTATGATCCGGTAAAGCTTTTACCGGTTAACACAGTACACATCTCCCAATGTCCTGCTCTCTCTTATCATTCAAAATCTGCTTTTCTGTGTCTTTACTGTTCTTCCCTCTACCTCTTTATCACAAAAAAGCGCGCAAAAAAAGGACGCCCGAAGGCGTCCTCATGAATTTTTCTTATTTGCCGAAAACTGCTTCATAGTCTTTGCGGAATTTCTCGATTCCCTGATCTGTCAGCGGATGATGTGTCATCTGCTCGATCACTTTGTACGGAACCGTTGCGATATCAGCACCTGCGAGTGCACACTCTGTCACATGCATCGTGTGGCGGACACTTGCTGCGATGATCTCTGTCTCGATATCATGAAGTGCGAAGATCTCGGCAACAGTTTCGATGAGGTCGATACCCGGCTGGGAGATATCATCAAGACGGCCTACGAACGGAGATACATAAGCTGCACCTGCTCTCGCTGCGAGAAGTGCCTGGTTTGCAGAAAAGATCAGGGTAACATTTACTTTGATTCCTTCCGATGCAAGGACCTTTGTTGCTTTTAATCCCTCAACGGTCATCGGGATCTTTACGACCATATTCGGATGGATCTTCGCGATCTCACGTCCCTCTGCGATCATTCCTTCCGCGTCCGTTGTCGTTGCCTTTACCTCGCCGCTGATCGGTCCGTCTACGATCGACGCGATCTCTTTCAGGGTCTCAACATAATCTTTTCCCTCTTTTGCGATCAGGGACGGATTTGTCGTAACTCCGCAGATCACTCCCATATCGTTTGCTTTGCGGATCTCCTCCACATTGGCTGTGTCAATGAAAAATTTCATTGGTTCCCCCTCCTGTTATTTCTCATAATCATGTTCTGCTGCCGTCTCCGCGCATGCGGGCGCCAGCTCTGTATAAGTCCATTTTAGCATGAGGATATGGTTTGTCAAGCAAATCATCATCCCGCATATGGAACAAACTCGAAGCACTCCTCCTCGGAGACACCATCGATCAGGAATCCCCAGCCATCGCCGGACTGTCTGACCGCGATCCGGCATTTTCTTCCGTCTTCCAGTTCCATGTCCACAAACGTCTCTTCATCCGTCGCTCTCACATAGAATTTAGTCCCGACCGGCATAGTTGCCTCCGTCTCGCTTCCGTCAGCTCCGAAAAGTGTTACCGGCAGCGCTCTCGTCGATACGAGCGGCATTTCGTCTTCATGGGAATCGGCAGTGCGGATCTTTGTATACACATTTCCGTCCGCCTCCGGCATACCGTCCGCTCCCACATGGAATTTCCGGTACGCACTGTATGTTCCGAGCGCATCGATCCGTCTTGTGAGATAAAAAGCATCCGGAGTCTGGATCGGCGCGCCGTTTACGCTGTCTGTGGAACTGCCGGCTTTCGCCACCTTCTCACCGTTCAGATCATACACCTCCATGGTCTTCCAGTCATTTTCACTGGAAAGCTCCATGTAGAGATAGGAACGTCCGTCATCCGTCATGACAAGCCAGGTATCCCCGATCTTTCCGTAAACATCTTCGGTAAACGTATCCTTTTTCCCGTTCTGTTCCCGCTCGATCGTGAGTTTTCTTGTAAGGTCATCTTCCGTCTCCGGCTCTTCATATGTATAGCAGACGCTTGCGTCCACATCCCCTGAACGATAAGTCACGGTATCCCACGGATCCACTTTTTTTGCCCATCCATCCGTGGAAGCACCCATGTAGGCTTCCTCAAACATCAACTCATGGTCCTTAAACGGGACAGCGATCTCGATCTCGCCCGCCGCATACGGTCCGATCTCGTATGGAGCGAAGTAAACGCTCACCCCATTTTCCGTGATGGCCCACTCCAGGCTGGAATCTGCGTTCGTTCCATCAAACAGCGTGTCCACCGTATCTTCATAGCCATCGAACAGCTCTCCGTCCGCCGCGCGTCCCGCAAGTTCTTCCTTTACATAGCTCCGGAATCCGTCCATATTTTTCACCATATCAGAAAGCTCCAGCTGTTTTCCGGTCTGTGTATCAAAATTGTAATAATCGTTGTAGGCGGTCGGATGCGCACCGCCCATATCATAATACTTCAGCCAGGACATGCTGGCAACCGCCCCGTCAAAACGGATCGGCTGGAATTCATAATTGCAGGCATACGTGAACTTTGCGTCTGTAAACTCTTTCCGCATGTCTATCGCTTCCACTTTATACTCCTCGTATTCCTTTTTGTGCGCAGCCGCCATCTCATCATTTTTTGCCGAGAGTGCACTCTTTAACGCCTCATATCCGTCTCCCTGGACAAAGACCCTGTCACACCGGGACGTGATGATCGGAGTCTGGCTGTCGTCCCACTCCCCATCGTACTCGCCTGTCACCGCGATCGGGATCGGATCCAGCTTTCCTGTGCTTTCCGGCTCCTTTGCATCTGTCTCACCGGATGTTTTTGATTCTTCCGGTACCGTCACTTTTGCACTTTCTGTTGTCTTTGTCTCTTCCGCAGAAGTCTGTGCAGTCGTCGTATCCATCGCCGTATATTTTTTCTGGCAGCCCACAAGAAGACCAACCGCGATCAAAAGATATAATCCATACTTTCTCATACTTTTCTTCTCCAAATCCTGTTTTATTCGTCGTTATCCGCCGGAACGCCGACGCAGATCGGGATCCGCGTTTTCCGGATCGTTCCGTTTTCTATATCCTACCGCAGATCTTCCCCGGAATCCATTCATTTTCCCTTACGAATTCTTAAAAACAGCGCACAGTACACGGGCACTCCATGCCTGCGTACTGTAACAGGATTTTGCCGATGCTTCGCATTCCGAATCGGCAAAATCTGCTGCCACAACTGTATTGTACGGAATTTTCAGTTCAGAAAATTCCTACTGCGTACAGCAGCGCACGGACTTCTCCAGTCCGTGCGCTGCCCGTGTTTTTCTTATTTTAACATCCAGTCCTTCAGAACATCATGATCTCTCAGAAGCTTTCCTACGATCGTCCTGTCGATTTTCTTAAGAAGTGGTTTCTTCATCATCTCAAACGGCATCGGAAGTTTCATCTCGAGCGGAGACTTTCCGTCCATCAGCTTCACGGTGCTGTCCAGAAGTTCTCTCACATCGTAAACGCTGCCCCAGACCTCCGGCACACCGCGGTCCACGCCGCAAAGTCCGTAAACAGCTTCCATGGCCGTGCGGACAGAATATTCGGTCGTGAAGATCGTATCTCTCGGTGTCTCTGCGAACTGTCCAAGGAAGGCCGCGTTCACAGATCCGTCCGGGATCACATCCGGGCGGTCGCCGGCTCTTCTCGGCATGAAGAATGCTGTGATATACGGCATCATCGTCGGTGTGCAGTTGCATGCTTCCCCGGCAAGCCGGTCGATGTCCTCCACCGGGATCCCGAGATGGTACAGCCACTCAGCTGTGATCTCCTTACCGGTGCACTCTTTCATCGGTTTCTTCACATGATCTCCCGGAACATCGGTGAACAGGCTGTATACCCAGACGCAAACCTCATCCTTTTTCTGGTTTTTAAACTGTCCCTGACGGTTGATCGTCCAGCTTAAGAGCCAGCTGGAATCCCGGCAGCTCACGATGCCTCCGGTGACGACCTTTCCTGTTCTCGGATCACGTCTGCAGATCTTTTTGATCTGGTCGATGATCTCCTCATTCGAGGTTGTGACAGTCGCGGACTCCCAGTTTGTCTTCTCGATATCGGAGCAGAATTTTTCCGGATGTCCAAAAGCCGGATCCTGGGCCGCGATCTTTTTCCAGAGGCTCCAGCAGCCGCTGCTGCGGACTTCCGCATCTCCTAACGGTGCATGGTCCTGATCCCCGTAGATCGTTCCTTCCGTGCAGCTTCCGTTTGTGATGAATACCAGGTCTTTCTCCGTCAGCGGGATCTCCATCTCCCCGTTCTTTGTGCGGCACTCGATGGCACGGGCCGTCTTCTTTCCGTCTTTGATCTCAAAGCGGACGTTTGTGACTTCCGTGCCGAACCGGAATTCCACGCCTGCTGCCTCCAGATATTTCTGCATCGGCAGGATCAGGGATTCATACTGGTTGTATCGGGTGAATTTCAGTGCGGAGAAGTCCGGGAGTCCTCCGATATGATGGATGAATCTCTGGAAGTACCGCTTCATCTCCAGGGCGCTGTGCCAGTTTTCAAAGGCAAACATGGTCCGCCAGTAAAGCCAGAAATCGGAACGGAACACCTCATCGTCAAACACGTCTTCGATCGTCTTGTCGTAGAGATCCTCATCCTTTGTGAAGAAGAGCTTCATGATCTCCATGCTGCCTTTCTGGCTCAGCCGGAATTTCCCGTCCGTGTGGGCATCTTCCCCGCGGTGTTCCGTCGCCCGGCAGAGGGAATAGTTCGGATCATGTTTATTTAACCAGTAATATTCGTCGAGAACGGACGCACCCGGGATCTCCAGGGACGGGATACTGTGGAACAGATCCCAGAGGCACTCGAAATGGTCTTCCATCTCACGGCCGCCGCGCATGACATATCCTCTCGTCGGATCGTCGATCCCGTCGCAGGCACCGCCGGCAATGTCCATCGCCTCTAAAATGTGGATGTTCTTTCCCGGCATCTGCGCATCACGGACAAGGAAGCAGGCCGCCGCCAGGGACGCAAGGCCGCTTCCCACAAGGTACGCCGACTTCTCCTCGATCCCCGCCGGTTTTTCCGGGCGGGCGAATGCCTCATAGTTTCCGTTTGTGTAGTAGATCCCCTTGCTGTTCTTATCATACTTTCCGAGTTCCGTGTTGCGGTAGTCAGACCTGCTTCCCGCAAAAGACCTGTCTGTCTTTTCTGCATTTCTGTTTCCCCGTTTCTTCGCCGCAAGTACCGCTGTGATCCCTGCTCCCGCTGCCAGGACTGCGCCGGCTTTCCATCCTTTTTTGCTCATCGTTTTTGCATTCCTTTCCCATTGATTTTGTTTTATATCCTATATGATGTAGTTTTTATAACCATATTATTAATTCTGATAGTAATCCTTTGTATATGCTTTGTCAAGCTTTTCCATTCAAATATTTTGAATATAACTTTTTACGTTGTATTCCTCCTCATTTTTCAAAAAATACCTCACCCGCTGCACCAGGCAAACGGGCAAGGTATTAAAAAGGGGAGGATAAGTATTAATCTTTTTCTTTGGTACTGATCATAGGATTGCCTGTTTTTCCTGTTTTATACACCTCTAAAAAAATTTCTCCGCAGCAAAATCTGCGACCGCAGTTGTATCATACGCACTTTATCGAACCTGCTCAAAAGATGATTGATTTTCCCTTCACCTTTTTCTATAATAAATACAGAAACGAATCCTGAACTTCCATCCCAAAAGATCCGGATGGAAGTTCATCTGCTGCGAGACCGGTCATTTCTCAGACGGATCGCTGCAAATTTACTCAGATTGGAGAATCTTATGAAAAACCTTGTAATCGGACAGTCCGGCGGACCGACCGCCGTCATCAATGCAAGTCTTTACGGAGCAGTCAAAGCATTTAAGGAATCCGGTACGGACGGACATGTACTTGGAATGATCAACGGGATCGAAGGTTTCCTCGCAGACCATGTGATGGATCTTTCCACAGATCTTTCCGATGAAGAACTGGAGCTCTTAAAGCTGACTCCGGCCGCATACCTCGGCTCCTGCCGCTATAAGCTTCCGGCAGACCTCGAGAGTGAAGTCTATCCGGCGATCTTTGACAATTTCCGTGAGATGAACATCGGTTACTTCCTCTATGTCGGCGGAAACGACTCCATGGATACCGTCGACAAGCTCTCCCGCTACGCGGAGAAGATCGGCAGTGACGTGAAATTCATCGGAATTCCGAAGACGATCGACAACGATCTGGTCCTCACCGACCATACACCGGGATTCGGAAGTGCTGCAAAATATGTCGCTTCCACTGTCCGCGAGATCGTCCTCGACGCCTCTGTCTACCAGCAGAAATCCGTCACGATCGTCGAGATCATGGGACGCCACGCAGGCTGGCTCACCGCGGCTTCCAGACTGGCAAGAAAATACAAAGGTGACAATCCATATCTGATCTACCTTCCGGAGGCTCCGTTCTCCTTAGAGCAGTTCTATAAAGACCTGGAGGAAGCGTTCAAAAAGTCTCCGAACCTCGTCGTATGCGTCTCTGAGGGAATCGCCGATGAGGGCGGCACATTCATCTGTGAGTACTCCGACGCCGCAAAACTCGACTCCTTCGGTCACAAGATGCTCACCGGATGCGGCGAAGTCTTAGAGAGCTTTGTGCGCGATAAATTCGGTGTCAAAGTCCGCTCGATCGAGCTGAATGTCAACCAGCGCTGCAGCGGAATGATGGTATCCGAGACTGATATCGAGGAAGCTGCCATGGCCGGTGCTGCCGGTGTGAAGGCTGTCCTCGCCGGAGAGACAAAAAAGATGATCGCCTTCAAGCGTGACTCCGATGTTCCGTACACAATGCACTGTGCAGCGGAGGATGTGAGCCTGATCTGCAACCAGGAGAAAAAATTCCCGAAGGAATGGATCTCCGCAGCAGGAAACGATATCACCGATGATTTCCTCGCTTACGCTCTCCCGCTGATCCAGGGCGAGCCGAAGCGCGTGATGGAAAACGGCGTGCCGAAATATCTGTACCGGAAATAGTTTTACAGCACCATTCTTCTTTGTTAATAAAAAAAGTTTGTTTAGCAGGAAGTTCCATCTGAATTTCCTGTCAGACAAAAAAGGTCCATGAAAGTGATCATTCGTTACTTTTCATGGACCTTTTTTCGATATTCAATTCGATCAATTCACTTCACTGATATCCATCAGCCCACATCCATCATAGAAGAACTTCAGGATCTCCTGGCAGGTCTTTCCCTGCTTTGCCATGCCCTGGGCGCCATTCTGGCTCATGCCGACGCCATGCCCGAAGCCGCCTCCATAGATCGTAAACGTCGTCACCTGGTTTTCATCGGTGCCGTTATTCTCGATGTAAATAAAGCCGCTCGGAAGTGTATCCCATCCCGTGGATGTTGATCCGTCTTTTCTGTTGTATACAAGCGATGAATTTCCAAGAACGCTGCGGATCTTGCTCTGTCCGGAGAATGTCTTGGAACCTTCCGTTCCCACGACCTTCAGGGTCTTTGCGTATCCGCCGGCCCCTCTCGACGTGATCGTAAGTCCTGTGATCCGGCCGACACCGCCGATCTTCTCATCCAGGATCGTGCTGGTCGTCTTTGTGTTCCAGCGGAACATCGGGAAATCGGAATCGTAAGCATCTGTATTCTCATCTTTGATAAAGTTCTCAAACGCTTCATTCGAAGTCAGATCCAGCTTTTTCGCCTTGTCGTTGATCGTCACTGCTCTGAGATACGGCGTGTTGGACGCATCCGCTCCCCACACACTTCCGTCGGTCCCATGTCCGTCGGATGTGGAGTAATAGAACGCCTCGATCGGGTCCCCGTTGTATTCCAGAAGCTGCCCGAACGTCTCATTCACAGCAGCATCCGTGGAATCATACGTCAATGTATTGTTGTATACCTGGAAATTCGTGCTGTCATCCACATGGGCGCCGTAAGTGGAATAGGCGTTGCCCTGGATCTGGCGCCATGCGTAAGTTCTCGCACAGATCGCCTGAGCCTTCAGTGCCTCCAGCTCATAAGTCGGCGGCATCTCGCTCGGCGTTACCCGTTTTAAGTATTCCTCGAGATCCACCTCGTTTAAGAGCAACAGTCCGTCGCGCTCCTCCGTGATCTCCATATGTCCCGGATAGACCGGAGTTCCCTGGGCACGCTCTAAGCTGTGCACCGTGATCATCCCGCCATCGTTGGCGGATTTGAAGGTGAGACGTCCGCTTGCCAGTCTGGAGTCGCCCGGCTTGATCGTCACCGTCTCTCCTGCCGCGATGGATTCTGTCTTCGCATCCTTCTCATCCCCGTATTCCAGGACCGCCATCGAATCACAGGAAAGCGTGATCGAGTCGTGGAACAGAGACTTAAAACCATTTGTCATGATCAGGACACGGATCGCGTCGATATCCGGTTTCTCCGTCGTGAGTGCCGCACAGATCTCCCCGTCTGCGACCACAAACTCCTGCATGTGGTAACCGACAAGAATGTCCTTTTTCTGCTGCTCCCTCAGGACCCCATATGTGCGGTAGATCTTAAACTGATCCGCCAGCGGCACACTGCCGTAGCCATCGATCTCGATCTCCGTATCGCGGACCGCAAGAACGGTTCCGGTGATCTTTTCCTTTTTCAGCACCAGCCGCTTTGGCTGACCGCCCTTTAAATACAGATCCCCGATCTGGCCGGAGATCTCACTCTCATCCTTTAATACTCCCTTTACCGGAAATTCCCTCTGGATATTTCCGATAAAGACGGTCACAGTCCGCCCGGAAAATCCAGAGATCCAGGCGTTCTCGTAGACGATCTCGTCAGAGACCATCGTCTCCACCTTTAAGATCTCATCGTCTCTCGCCAGGAAGCGGATCTTCCGGTCAATATAGTTATCCAGATAAAGTCCCTCAAACTGGAAGGTCCCGTCCCTTGTGTATGCCGTCCATGCCGGAGCTCCGTCCACATTGTCCGGAGTCCCGTAAAGATCCGTCTCGACCTCGGCAACCGCCCCTTCCGGATCTGCGGCTTCACGGAACGCATCATAAAATTTCCAGAAATTTTCGCTGGAAACTGCTTTTTTTGCGCGGTCCCCGGCATCCACATAGGAAAGGAGTGCATCGGTTTCCCCTTTTCCCTCCTCTGATGCCTTCTTCGCCCAGTCCGAAAGGACTGCGTATGTAACTGCGGATGTCGCGCTCCTCTCATCCGCCTGAATCACCCCGCTGTCAAGATATCCCTGCCCATACAGGTAATCCATATATTTTACATACCACTGATCAGAAAGTTTTTCGTCAAAGTTCGATGTCTCCGGCGCATTTTCCAGGATCCCGCTCTCCGACTCCAGCGTCAGAGCGACCGTTCTGGACGCTGCCGCCAGAGAAACTCCATCCTGTTCCGTGTCCAGAAGTACGATCACGATGAGCAGTGCCACGACAAATGTCGTGACCCCTGCCATCCAGTTTATCATTTTCCTACTCTCGTTCATAATTCCTTTCCCGGGCAAACCCGGCCCGGTCACTGTACACGGGTTCTTCCCGCGTGAAAACATCCGGACTTACTGTTTGTCCGTGCGCCTGATATACTCACCGCTCTTTTCGTCAATGCGGTCCAGTTTTACATAGTCGTTTTCTTCCTGACTCAGATTCTTTTTCGCAAGAAAATGATCCTGGATCTGTCTGTAAACGTGGATGATGACCGCCATCAGCGGAACTGCAATGATCATTCCCACAAATCCGAACAGTCCGCCAAACAGCAGGATCGAGAACAGGACTCCGAAGCTGGAAACGCCTGTGGAGTTTCCAAGGATCTTCGGTCCTAAAATATTTCCGTCAAACTGCTGGAGTACCAGGATCAGACCGATAAAGTAAAGGCACTGTTTCGGACTGATGAGGAATACGAGGATCGCACACGGTACAGCCCCGATAAAAGGTCCAAAAAACGGGATAATGTTCGTCACTCCGATGATCACGCTGATCAGCAGCTCATACGGGAGTTTGAACAGGTTCATCAGGATAAAGCAGAGGATTCCGATGATCAGGGAATCGATCAGCTTTCCGATGATAAAGCCGGAAAACGCTTTTTTGATAAAACGGAACTCTCCGACTACAATGTTCGCCGCCTTCAAAGGCAGGATCGAATAGATAAATTTCTTTCCCTGTGCCGAGAGCGATTCCTTGATGTTTAACAGGTAGATCATGACGATTAGCCCGATCAGCAGATTTTTTGTCAGGGTGATCAGATTCATGACACCGCTGGAAACACCGCCGAGGATCTTCTCGATATTCTGGAAATTCTGGAAGTTCGAGAGATTCGACATCAGGTCTGTCTCCATCCAGTTCTGGAAATACTGGGCCGACTGCTCATAAATATTTAAGATTGCCTGCTCCACCGGAGGATTGTTCACGAAGAAATCCGTCAGCCAGTCATACACATTCTGGAAGTATTCCGGCATCATATTGATGATCCCTACGATACTGGAATACAGCTGCGGAATGATCATACTGGAAAGACTGACGATCACCGCCAAAAGAAATACAAGGCTGACAGCTGTTCCCACGCTTCTTCCGAAAAAAGCACCCAGTTTTTCATTTTTAAATCTTGCCTTTGGCTCCCCGGACTTTCCTGTATACACAGTCAGCCGGTAGCACCAGTTGTAGACCGGGGACATTAAAAATGCCAGAACCGCTCCATAGATCACTGGTGCAAGCACAAAACGAACCTTTCCCAGAAAGGCAAACACCGCCGACCTTTCCAGAAACAGAAACACGACGAACACCGCCGCGATCAATACCAGGATCGCCGTCACACCTGTATAAATGTACCGTTCGAACCGTTCATTTTTCATATAAAAGTTTCTCCTTTGCAGTTACTTCTCTTTTTCCGTCTATCGAAACTATTTTGTACCGTCGACCATGGCATCATCATACCATACTTCTCATATTTAGAAAAGAGCCTTAGCAAAATCTGAACGAATGCAGAGCATCGGCAAATTTCCTGTTAAACGAAAAGAAGCAGCGATCTCTCGCTGCTTTTTTATCTTTCGCAATCCCAAAATGCCGTTTCCTGAATAATTGACGCCTAGCAGTGCTAGGTGGGCATCCGCACTTAAACATCTGCCTTCCACTCGATGGAGGCCTGGCATCCGTTCAAGGATGTAGGAATCCCGTATGTCAAAATGTAGGTTCAAAATAGACAGGAGTGTCGAACATCCCAGGAATCACATTCCCTTTCACTGACAACTATTATAGCGCATCATCGATCATTTTTCAAGTTCCATTTCATGGTACCGTACACTTTTCTGCCCGTAAAAACGTCCGGTTTCTGAAACTGAAACACGATCCTGCCGCTGCTTCGCATTCCGGACCGTCAGGATCGCAGCCGCTGTATGATACAGAATTTTCAGTTCAGGGAATTTCCATCTGCAAAAGCCAGCGATCTTAACAGCTCTGCAACCTCTCCTGGAGTTTCACAGAGATAATCTGCCCCGGCATCCTGAAGCTCTTCCCTGCTGCCGTATCCGTAAAGCACGCCTACCACGGAAAGTCCCGTCTTCTTCGCGCCTTCCACGTCATGTTTCCGGTCGCCCACCATGATCACGGATTTCTTTTCTTCCTCGCCGATCCCGTTTTCTTCCAGCACATACCGGATCACGTCATCCTTGTTCACGCGCTTTTCATCCAGGGACGCGCCGCCGATGAATTTAAAGTAGTTTGTCAGATGAAAATATTCCAGCACGCGCTTTGCGGTCACCTCCGGCTTGGAAGTTGCCACATAGAGTTCGAGTCCTGCGTCCTTTAAGGACTTTAACATCTCCTCAACTCCGGCAAACGGTGCGTTGTCCTTCCATCCTTCCACATCGTAATATTCCCGGAACACGTAGATCGCATCCTCCGCGTCCTTCTCGGAGAAATTGTAATACTCCTTAAAACTGTCGGAGAGCGGCGGACCGACAAACGGTTTTAAAACATTCAGGTCATCCACCTGGATCCCATAATGCTTCAATGCATACTGAACGCCTTTCGTGATCCCCGGCATGGAATCCGTCAGTGTCCCGTCAAGGTCGAAAAAAACTTTTTTTAACTTCATTCTGTTTCCTCTTTCATGTATTCCAATATCATCGTTCCGCCGCATATATTTTCTCCTGATCACGGCGAAACCGTTTTTCCATATTTCAATTTCACAGGTATTTCTGCGATACCAGTGTCTTATTATCCCATGGCGGAGTATAAATGTCAATTGTAAAAAGCGGCATGCCCCAAAACGATCTTCACCGCCTGTCGCATGCCGCTTTTCCCTTATCCTTTTTTATTCTAATCCTTTTATCTGACCCGGAGTTTTTACCGGAAAAACTCGTGATTTCCATGTTTAAACAGGAATTCCAGATGTCTGTCAAACCAGCTCGCGTTCTTCCTGGAGGATGCCCGCCGGTTCATGAAATACAGGGCGCCGTCTGTCAGATCTTCACCCGAAAGTGCCCTCTCGACTGCCTCTACGGTCTCGGCCGTGACCTTGCAACGCTTGATGGATCCGTTTCCCACAGGGGAAAACTGGTGCTTCTGGTAAACGACTTTCGTGATCGTGTTCGGGAATGCATCGTCCTCCACACGGTTTAAGATCACGTTTGCCACCATGACACGTCCTTCGATGT
The DNA here is from genome assembly GCF_018785365.1 of Clostridium sp. MCC344. Taxonomy (NCBI): domain Bacteria; kingdom Bacillati; phylum Bacillota; class Clostridia; order Eubacteriales; family Clostridiaceae; genus Clostridium; species Clostridium sp. MCC344. The sequence goes on from NZ_WQPQ01000026.1 coordinate 139,491, forward strand.
CGCAGTTTCCGGCTTCCGCCTGAACGATCCGGAGAAGAACATTGTAGTCGCTTTCGGAATACCCCGTGAACGCTTCTCTTGCAGGTTCCTCTGCCACGACGGTCTCTTCTGCTGCCGCCTGTACCCTGGCTTCCCCGGACACCTCTGTTTCCGGCTCTGCCTGCGTGATCCCGCTCACTTCATCCGCCGCAGCCGCAGTTTCTGTTTCTACAGCCTCTTCCGGACCATGATCCGTGTCCGCATTTTCCGATCCTGCAGCAGGCTCTGTGATGCTCTCCTCTTTCGTCTCTGTATTTTCTGTTTCTGTCCTGATATCTGCTTCCGTCTCCGCGGATGATGCTTCATCCGCTGTCGTCTCATCCTCTAAAACATTTCCGTCTGTTTCCGGAAGAGCAGTATCTTCTGTCTCCTCCAGACTGTCTTCATCCGAACCTCCCTGCGTCTCGGCATACGCGACGATCGCGTTTTTGCCTCCGCCCTGGAAGTCCACCGCTGTAAATGGAATCACTGCGATCAGTGTTGCGCCCATCGTGAGGACTGCCGCATTCCGGTGCATCTTCTTTGTCACACCGCCGAAGAGTGATTTCACAAACTGAAAGACTGTCTGAAGAAATGAGTTCCATGGATTCATTTGAATACCCTCTTTCTCCGTCCTGTCGCCGGTTGTTCATTCCGACCGTTTTCCGGCCGGTGTCTGTGATTATAGGAGAATGAGGGGGCGAATGTCAATAAGTCCTGCACAACTTTGTTACATTTCACAGCCTGTTTTTTAAAGATTGTTACATTTTTTTAATAGTTTTTCCAAATATAATCCGCACAAAATCTGGATTTTTGGTAGTATTGGCAAGTATAAAATATTGCAAATATTACAATTTTGTTAAATATTGAGTTCCCATTTTTGAGTGGTTTCCCATAACGTTTTCAGTTATGTCAACTAATTTTGCTGAAGATCCAGAAGTTTTGCCCCGACATAGTCCGCAAGAGCCTGCGGGGAAAGCAGGACCTGAAAGCCTCTCTGGCCGGCGCTGACCGCGATTGTTTCATAATTTAAAGCCGCTTCATCGATAAATGTCGGGAACTTTTTCTTCATGCCGATCGGGGAACAGCCGCCGCGGATATAGCCTGTTGTGGCCAAAAGATCCTTCATCGGAAGCATCTCCACCTTCTTATCTCCTGCCGCTTTTGCCGCCTTTTTTAAGTCCACTTCCCCATCCACCGGGATACAGCAGACGAGAAATCCTGTGCGCTCTCCTTTCAGCACGAGAGTCTTAAACACACTCCCGTGGTCCACTCCCAGCATGTCAGCCGCATGGCTCCCGGAGAGGTCATGTTCATCCACCGGGTACTCCTTTGACTCATACGAGATCTTTGCGGCATCTAAAAGCCGCATCACATTTGTCTTTGTTTTATCATTTTTTGCAGATTTGCTCATAAATTTTTCCTCCTGAAAGCGACATTCTCTCTGCCGCCTTTGACTGCAGCCGGCTGCACATCCTCTCGACCGCATCTTCTTTATACAACGTCTTTGTAAAAAAATCCAGTCTTTTCTATAAAAGAATGTCTGCCCACATATTTGTACCTTTAAGCCTGTATTTTATTACAGTCAACGCAGCAAGTGTGCAGACCTGCTGAACAGTTACCATTTTTCGCTGCATTTACTGCCGCATAAAAAAAGACAGCCGGTCCCGCATTTTCGCAAAATCGACTGCCTCTTTCCATCTTCTGATCTGTTTCTTCTATATAATATATCGCTTCTGATTCCGCATCTCAAAAGCCTATGAGAGGATCATCCGGTCGTTCGCGAGCGCGCCGCCCGCGGCTTCCTCAAACTTCGCGAGAAGATCCTGAACCGTCAGGTGCTTCTTCTCCTCACCTGCCACATCGTAGATCACATGGCCCGCGTTCATCATGATCAGGCGGTTTCCATGTGCGATGGCGTCACGCATGTTGTGAGTGATCATCAGAGTGGTCAGATGTTCACTGTTTACGATCTTATCCGTCGTCTCGAGGACTTTCGCCGCCGTCTTCGGGTCGAGAGCCGCCGTGTGCTCATCTAAGAGAAGAAGTCTCGGCTTCTTTAAGGTTGCCATGAGAAGTGTCAGCGCCTGTCTCTGTCCGCCGGAGAGGAGTCCGACCTTCGATGTAAGACGATCCTCAAGACCAAGGCCTAAGATCTTTAACTGCTCCCTGTAGAACTCACGCTCTTTTGCGGTGATTCCGGCCTTCAGAGAACGTGTCATTCCTCTTCTCGCTGCTAATGCCATGTTCTCCTCGATCTGCATGGTGGCAGCCGTTCCTGTCATCGGATCCTGGAATACACGTCCGAGATACTTCGCACGCTTGTGCTCCGGGAGCTTTGTCACGTCGATATCATCGATGGTGATTTTTCCCTCATCCACAAACCACGTTCCTGCGACCGCATTTAACATGGTAGATTTTCCGGCTCCGTTTCCACCGATGACGGTGACAAAATCGCCTTCGTTTAAATGAAGATTTAATCCGTTTAACGCTGTCTTTTCATTGACGGTTCCCGCGTTGAAGGTTTTATAAATACTGTGAAGATCAAGCACGAGGTGCACCTCCTCTTTTTACCGGTTTAGAGAAATATTTGCCCTTCATGTACGGGATCGCAAGGAATACCGCAACGACAAGAGCTGACAGGAGTTTTAAATCGTTGGAATTTAATCCCATCCAGAGTACAACCTGAAGGACCAGGTAGTAAATGATCGCGCCGAAGGCAACGGAGAACAGCTTGAAACCGAAGTTCTGGCTGATCTTTCCGAAAACAACCTCACCGATGATAACGGCTGCGAGACCGATCACGATGGCACCACGGCCTGCGTTGACATCCGCAAAGCCCTGATACTGGGCATATAAGCCGCTCGCAAAGGCAACGATCCCGTTGGAGATCATAAGACCTAAGATCTTTGTGAAATCGGTATTGATGCCCTGGGCACGTGACATGTTCTGATTGGAGCCTGTGGCACGGATGGAACATCCGATCTCCGTTCCGAAGAACCAGTAGAGGACTCCGATCAGGATCACAATGATCAATGCCGTCACGAAGATCGTGTTCTTATAAAAAGCGACTCCCTTTACATAACGGAGAGACACTAAAAGATCATACTTATCCACACTGATGGCCTGATTTGCCTTACCACCCATAATGCGAAGGTTGATAGAGTAGAGACCAAGCTGAGTCAGGATTCCCGCGAGGATCGCCGGGATCCCCATCGCCGTGTGAAAGATTCCGGTCACCAGACCCGCGATCATTCCCGCGATAAACGCTGCAAACAGGGATACCCCTACGGAATGCCCGTTTAACATGAAAATAATGCAGACAGCACCACCCGTACACATGGTTCCATCCACAGTAAGGTCTGCAAGATCGAGGATCTTGTATGTAATATAAACGCCGATTGCCATGATGCCCCAGATGAGTCCCTGTGCACAGGCACCCGGCAATGCATTAAACAATGTTGCAAAATTCACGTTTCTATCCTCCTATGGCTGATGATAACAAACAGGGTGACAAAAGTTTTTGCTGTTTGCCACCCTGATGTCCTCATAATTTCAAGTCGTTATTATTCTTCGATCACAACGTAGTCATCCGGAACCGTGATTCCAAGTGCCTCACAGTTTGCCTTATTGTATTTCTTTGTTACCTCCGGTGCAAACTCGATCGGCATTTCCTTTACATCTTTGCCGTCCATCAGGATCTCTGCGCCCATCTCACCGGCTTTGTATCCGATATCGTAGTAGTCGATGGAAAGAGTTGCAACGCCGCATCCGGAGCAGATTCCTTCTTCACCTGCAATTACCGGAACCTTCGCCGGAAGGCAGATATTGTTTATGATCTCTGCATTGGAAGCAGCTGTATTGTCAGTCGGAACATAGAGAACATCGTTCTCGCCTGCTGCTGTTGTTGTTACGGAAGCGATATCGTTGGAGTCTGCGAAGGTGTATTCCTTACAGGTATATCCGAGATCCTCAAGATATCCTTTTACGGTTGTTGCCTGGTATTTGGAGTTCGGCTCTGCGGAGCAGTATAATAAGCCGACATTCTTTGCATCCGGGAACAGCTCATTTAACATTGCTGCCTGCTGGTCGAGCGGAGCAAGGTCGGAGGTACCGGAGATGTTGAGACCTGTCGTACCTGTCCAGTTGTCGATATCAAGCGCTGTCGCGTAATCTGTGATGGAAGTTCCGAGAATCGGAATCTCGCTGGTTCCTGCTGCCGCTGCCTGAAGTGCTGCAGTCGCATTTGCAAGGATCAGGTCCACATCGTTGGAAACGAACTGGTTGATGATCGTTGCGCAGGTAGCGGAATCGCCGGATGCGTTCTGAAGATCAAATTTAACATTGTCACCGAGTTTATCTTTTAATGCAGCCTCGAAGCCTTCTGTCGCCGCATCAAGTGCCGGGTGCTGTACTAACTGGCAGATTCCCACATTGTAGGTCTTTCCGTCTTCTTTTGCTGCTTCTGTGGAATCGGCCGTTGCTGCTGTCGTTGTCTCTGCTGCAGCTGCTGTTGTCTCTGCTGTGGAACTGGATCCACATCCGGTTAATGCGGAAGCCGCTACAACGGCCGCCATTGCAAGTGCTGTTACTTTTTTCATAATATCGATCTCCCCTCAGTTTTTCTTTTTTGTAACATCCCGCTGTCATTTTCAGGATCTATAGATCCTCCCCTTCAGACGGGATCTCACATTCTCAAATGCGTTGTTGCGTTACGCTTTAACGCATGTAAGTGAAACTGTCCTTATCATACACCTATACGCCGGATTCGTCAAGCTTGATTTTCCTGTTTTTACCTTTTCTTGTTACAGTACACGGGCACTCTATGCCCGCGCACTGTAGCAGGATTTTGCCGATGCTTCGCATTCCGAATCGGCAAAATCCACGACCACAACGTTATCATACGGAATTTTCAGTTCAGAAAATTCCTATCCGTGAAAAGTAACCTTTTCTCAATATCCCACAATAATTGTAGGTTTTCCACAATTTGTCAGACGATTTTTGTCAGGAAACGGAATCCGTTTTATCCGCAAAAACTTTCAGGAATCTCTCCCCATACTTCGCATACTTAAATTCCCCGACTCCGGAGACCGTCAGCATTTCTTCCTTATTCTTCGGTCTGATCAGACACATATGCACCAGAGTCTTATCGGAAAATACGATATACGGTGGAACCTTCTCCTCCCGCGCGATCTCACGGCGCAGTTCTTTTAACCGGTCAAACAGTGTCGTCTCCACCTCCGTAAACGACTCGGTACCGGCTGCCATCTTCGGCTTCTTCGTGCCGGAGATCTTCCCCGTCTTCACTCTCTCCTGCTCCTTCGGAAGCTTCATCATGACCGTTTCACCGTCGTTTAAAAGCGCTTCCGCATTCTTTCCCGGCTTCACGATCGCGTACTCGTCAGAGGTCACCACCAGATATTCTTTTATCTGCAGAAAATTTAAAACCTGTCTTAACCTGTAGACTGGGACTTTTGCCAGCTTTCCGTAAAAGGAATTTTCATCCATGTGATAATTCCTGATCTTCGCCGTCGAAGCTCCGTGCACCGTGTCGAGGATCACCGTTGTCCCGTACCGCCCGCGGCACTCCGCGACGCAGCCGACGATGGCTCTCGCGATCTCCGTCACATCCGTCTCCTCAAACTGTGTCTTACAATTAGAACAGTTTCCGCAGTATCCGCTTCCGTACTCCCCGAAATACCGGAGAATATATTCCCTGAGGCAGTCATTCGTAAAGCAGTAGAATGTCATCTTTTTTAACCGTTCCCGGTCGCGCTCCGCAACGATCTGCCTTGTCACATCGTCGAGCTCTTCGTTGTCACGGTTGTTGTCGATAAACATCTGGTTCGTCACGACATCCCGCCCGCCGTACAGGAGCAGACAGTCCGCCGGTTCCCCGTCACGCCCTGCGCGCCCGGCTTCCTGATAGTAACTCTCCATATTTTTCGGCATGTTGTAGTGGATCACAAAGCGGACATTCGATTTGTCGATCCCCATTCCAAACGCGTTTGTCGCCACCATGATCTGGGCGCGGTCGAAGATAAAATCTTCCTGATTCTGCTTTCTCTCGCTGTCGGAAAGTCCCGCATGGTATCTCGTCACGGAGAATCCGTCCTTCATCAGCTTCTCCGTCACTTCCTCCACGAGTTTTCTCGTCAGGCAGTAGACGATGCCGCACTGTCCTGCATGTTCTTCGATATATGTTTTTACTGCCGCATATTTATCTTTCGGGCTCTGAACCTCAAAGTAGAGATTCGGGCGGTCAAATCCCGTCGTCGTCACGACCGGATCCTGCAGCTTTAAGAGATCGATAATGTCATCCCGGACTTCCGCAGTCGCGGTCGCCGTAAAGGCGCTGACGACCGGGCGCTCCGGAAGTGCCCGCAGGAATTCCTCGATCTTTAAGTATCCTGGCCGGAAATCCTGGCCCCACTGGGAGACGCAGTGCGCCTCATCGACCGCCACCATGGCGATCTTCGCATGGACGGCAAAATCAAGAAATTCCGGAGTCAGAAGCCGCTCAGGAGCGACGTAGATGATCGGATACCGTCCCTCTCTCGCATATCCGAGCGCCTTATAATACTGTCCCGCCGTCAGGGAACTGTTCAGGTACGCAGCATGAACGCCCGCCTGGTTCAGGGCGCTGACCTGGTCTTTCATAAGTGAGATCAGGGGCGAAATCACCAGCGTGATCCCCCCGTTTGCCCCCGCCATCAGAGCCGGGATCTGATAACACAGGGACTTTCCTGCGCCCGTCGGCATGATCCCCAGCACATCCCTGCCGGAAGTGATCGCATCGATCATCTTCTCCTGCCCGTCCCGGAACGTGTCATAACCGAAATATTGTTTGAGAACCTCATATTTATCCATAAAAGTAATGATCCCTTTCCACACCCGCCAATTGCTGCCGGGAACCTTTTTATCGTTGATCTGTTGGCTGCAGCTGGTGAACCGCTTTCCAGTTGTCTGTCCATGATATCACTCTCCCGCCGCCCCCGCAAGTATGACCGCCATTAAAATTTCATAAACAAATCGGCGACCGTTACAGTACACGGGCACTCTATGCCCGCGCACTGTAACAGGATTTTGCCGATGCTCCGCATTCCGAATCGGCAAAATCTGCGACCACAACTGTATCATACGGAATTTTCAGTTCAGAAAATTCCTACCCGTGAAAAGTAACCGGCAACCACTACTATATGATACAGAATTTTCAATTCAGAAAATTCCTGCCTGCGAAAAATAACTTTTTATCTCATCCACGGCCCGCCGCTTTTTATCTTGTAATCTCTCCCCGATATTGCTATAATTGGATACAATACAAAGATACTCAAAAAGAGTGATTGACGGAGGAGAAAACATGAACTTTTTAGAAGAGCGCATCGCAAAAGACGGTGTGGTAAAAGAAGGAAACGTATTAAAGGTTGACAGCTTTTTAAACCATCAGATGGATATCGAGCTTTTTGACGAGATGGGTGCGGAATTCAAGCGCCGTTTTGCCAATGAAAATATCAACAAGATCCTGACGATCGAGGCATCCGGTATCGGTATCGCCTGTATCGCGGCAATGCACTTCCATGTGCCGGTCGTATTTGCAAAGAAATCCCAGAGCATCAACCTCGACGGCGAAATGTATGTGGCGGAAGTTGAATCCTTCACCCATAAATGCAAGAACCAGGTTATCGTCTCCAAAAAGTTCCTTTCCCCGGACGATCACGTTCTGATCATCGACGACTTCCTTGCGAACGGCTACGCGCTTCAGGGACTGATCTCGATCGTCCATGACGCAGGCGCTACCGTTGAGGGAATCGGCATCGCGATCGAGAAAGGATTCCAGATCGGCGGACAGGTCATCCGAAATCTCGGCTACCACTTAGAGTCCCTGGCGATCGTAGATTCCATGGATCCGGCCACCGGAACCGTTAACTTCCGAAGCCAGGAATAGAAAAGAATGTGCCTCGGCACATTCTCGCGCCGAGCGCGGTCGCTTGCGACAACCATCATCTTCGCGCGAGTGCGCATCTTAGGCACGCAGTGCCTTTTTATTTAACAGGAAGTTCCATCGGAATTTCCTGTTGAATAAAAAAGAACATCCTGCAGTCAGTACCCAATGTACCGGCCGCAGGATGTTTTTTTATTTTTTCCTGTCAGTTTTCTCATTCATCTCGTTCCCGTTTTTCGCTTCTGTTCCGCTCTTCTCCTTCGGAAGCGGGATCGCGAGAACGGTCTGGATCACCTTGTTCTCCACCTTCATGATCTTTAAGAGGTAATCCCCGATCCTGACACTTCCCTTCTCTCCAACCTTCGGGATATGTCCGATCCTCGATACCATAAAACCGTTCAGGGTATCAAAATTGTCCTTATCTTCCTTATCAAATTCCACTCCGAGCGTCTCTTCCACGTCGTCCAGAAGGGTGAGACCCGTGAGCTCATATGTACCGTTTTTCCGGGATACGATATCCGGCTCTTCCTTGTCGTACTCGTCGAGGATATTTCCGACGATCTCCTCGAGAATGTCCTCCATCGTGACGATGCCGGCAAGCTGACCATACTCATCCACCACAAGTTCGATGTGGATCTTCTGGGACTGCATCTCCTTAAAAAGAGCGTTGATATTTTTCGTCTCCGGGATGAAATGAGGACTTCTCAAAAGGCCCTTGATCTTTGCGATCGGCGTGTTCAGATGGTCCTTGGAATCCGTATAGTGGAGCATGTCGCGCATATGAAGGATGCCGATGATATTGTCGATATCTTCGGAATAAACAGGAAATCTCGAATAATTTGCTTCCTTCACAACGAAATCGAGCGCTTCCTTCAGAGTCATCTCCCCGTCGAGTGCGATGACCGCGGTCCTGTGTGTCATGATATCCGCCGCCACCTTATCGTCAAACTCAAAGATGTTCGTGATCATCTCCGCCTCGCTGGCCTCCAGAACGCCCTGTTCATGGCCTTCATTGACCATGTACATGATATCTTCCTCAGTCACGTTGTCATCCTTCTCGCGGATATCGATCCCAACCGTCTTTAAGGAAATATAGGCAAACTGGTCCATCAGCCACGCAAACGGAAAGAGACATTTTGTCACAAGTTCCACGAGCGGCAGAACTTTATAACAGAAGCGGATCGGGCTCTTTGCCGCGATGCGCTTCGGGATCACGATCCCGAGCCCCGTGAGCAGAAATGCGATCCCGACGAGTCCCGCAATGTAGGCGATCCCCACCGCTGCCGGATGCGGGATCTGTGTATGCGTCCCGATTAAAGCCGTGAGTTTTTTTACCACAAACGCCAGCGAGGACGCGCCCATCGCAAGCGTCAGGATACTCGTCGCGAGCTGGTTCGTGCGGATGAAGAGATACGGGTCTTCCTGTATCTTTAAAAGTTTTTCCGCCCGCTTGTTTCCTTCGTCGCGCTCATCCTCCAGCGCACTGGTGTTCAGGGCCTGAACGGCCGCACCGAATCCGTACATCACCGCAAACAGGATCACTGATGCGGCAAACAGAACAATTCCTATCCATGAATTGCCATCGTCCATGAGATTTTCCAACACTCCTTTATCTTTCCATAACTATCCTATTTTTTCAGTTACTTTTTTCCGTATTTCGTCCACTATAACATCTATTTCCATGCCCGTCAAGGAATCATTCCGCCGTATCACTTTTCACGTTACAGTACACGGGTCCTCCATGCCCGCGCACTGCAGCGCCAAACTGCGATTATGTAGCAGTTTTTTCTCCCCGCACGGTCCTCAAAAACCGCCAAGTTCCAGACTGACCTTCAATGCGTCATTTACCTGGTCCAGCAGGTCCCCGTCAAGATGGCAGATCTTTTCCCTTAATCGCTGCTTGTCGATGGTCCTCAACTGTTCCAGGAGGATCACCGAATCCTTCATCATGTCGCAGTCCCTCGCGGATAACTCCACATGAGTTGGAAGTTTCGCCTTATTCATCCTCGATGTGATCGCCGCACAGATCACAGTCGGACTGTGTTTGTTTCCCACATCGTTCTGGATGATGAGCACAGGGCGCACACCTCCCTGCTCAGAACCTACCACCGGTCTTAGATCCGCATAATAAATATCGCCCCGTCTGATGATCACAAGTCTCACGCTCCGTCTGAATTTCTGCGGAGAGTCCGGGGCTGCTGTCAAAGCCATAACGGTATCTTTTTTGACAGCTTCCCTGACATTTCCGTATTCAGATTGTTCCCCACTTATGATATTTTATTCAGAAATCGCGGCGGCGTGCCGGTCAGAATCCGACATACTCCTCATCCGGGCAGTTCATGATCCCGAGGACCTTTCCGTTCTTCACATACACACGCGGAACCCGCTTTCCGATCAGACACGGGATCTCGTAATGGAAGCCGCCGGAAACCTCTGCGATCTCCTCCATCGTGATCTCTTCCTCCCCGTCTCTTCCGATCAGGGTCACAAGATCTCCCTCTTTGGCCTCCGGAATCCCGGTAAGATCCACCATGAACTGGTCCATGCAGACGCGGCCGAGGATCTTCGCGCGCTTTCCGTGGATCAGCACTTCCCCGCGGCCGGACAGGTTTCTCGGATATCCGTCCCCGTAACCGGCGGAGACTGTCGCAATCCGCATCGTCCGGTCTGCCTTGAACGTTCCTCCGTAGCTGACTTCAGTTCCAGGCCCGATCTCCTTGATATACGTGATAAAGCTCTTCAGTGCCATCGCCGGCTTCATCGTGAGGATATCCTTTCTCACCTCATCCGACGGGTACAGACCGTAGATCGTGATCCCGGCGCGGACTGCATCCATGTTCATCTCCTGCATCTCCACGATCCCGGCGCTGTTGGAGCAATGGCAGACCGGAACCTCCACGCCTGCTGCCTTCACAGCATCGCAGAAGTTCTTAAACCGATCATACTGCTGTCTCGCACCAGTCTTATCCGCCTCATCCGCTCTCGCAAAATGCGTGAACATGCCGTCGATCTTCACTCCCGGAAGCGCCGCGATCTTTTTTACCATCTCCACGGACGCCGTGTCCGGTCTGAGTCCGATCCGGCTCATTCCGGTATCCACCGCGATATGGACGTGGGCTGTCTTTTCCAGCTTTTCTGCAGCTTCTGACATTCCCTCTGCCTTATCCAGTTCAAAGACCGGCATGCAGAGCTCCTGCCGGATGCACTCCTCGTATCTCGGAGCAGCGACCGGACCGAGGATCAGGATCTCCTTCGTGATCCCGTGTTTCCGCAGCTGCACACCTTCCTCAACGGTCGCAACCGCATATCCGCATACAAAGCGGTCAATCGTCTTCGCGACCGGAACGGCGCCGTGTCCGTAAGCATCCGTTTTCACGACTCCGTACATCTTTGTCCCCGGGCGGAGATTTTTCTCCATCGCCTCCATGTTTTCCTCTATATGACCCAGATCGATCTCTGTATAAATTCTGTCAAATTTCATTTTCTCTATCCTCCGAAAGGCAATCCGCGATCTCCCCGGCAAGGACTGCGTGGACGCCGAAGCGCTTCGCCGCTTTTTCCCCTGCCAGACCGTGCACATAGACTCCGAGGGAAGCCGCATCGCTCTCCTCAAGCCCCAGCGCGATCAGTCCCGCAATCACACCGGTCAGAACATCCCCGGAACCTCCCTTTGCCATAGCGGGCGTCCCACTTCCATTGACAAAGGTCTTTCCGTCTCTTCCCGCGATCACGGTCGCCGCGTCCTTTAAGACGCAGACCACTCCGTACTGATCTGCAAACTCTCTCGCTGCACGGATCGGATTTTCCTTGATCTCCTCTATCTGAATTCCTGTGAGCCGCGACATTTCCTTCATATGCGGCGTCACGATGATATTTTCTGTAAAATAACCGGTGAGTTCCCGGTACTCCGCGGCGAGATTCAGCGCGTCCGCGTCAAGAATGATCGGCACATACGCGTCCTTTAAGACGTTTTCCACCATGAGCCGCGCATGATCCTCCATGCCGATCCCCGGCCCCAGAACGATCACATCCGCCCATTCCGTCTCCCTTGCGATCTTTCTCGCAAAGCTCTCCGGATCTTTTCCGGCTTCTCTCGCATCGTAACTGGAAAGGATCGCCTCCGGGAGTTTTTCCTGGACGATGATCCTGTTTTCCTCCGGTGTAAAGATCTTCACGAGTCCGGCTCCCATCCGGTATGCCGCTCTCGCGGAGAGGCAGGCTGCTCCCGCCATGTTCTTTGCCCCCGCCATCACGAGGACTTTTCCGTATGTTCCCTTGTTGGAATCCGGCGTCCTTTCCGGGATCCTCAAAAGGTCTTCCCGATCCAGCATCTGCACGTGTTTTTCCTGCTCCGCGCTGCTCTCCGGCACAAAACCGACGTCCCTGACCAGGAGCTCTCCGCAGTATTCTCTTCCCGGGAACAGAACCTGTCCGAGCTTTTTCATTCCGAAAGTGACCGTCACATCCGCGCGGACCGCGTCCCCCATGACTTCTCCCGTGTCGGAGCTGATGCCGGAGGGAATGTCCACAGCGATCGTCTTCATATCCTCATTGCGGTTGATCCAGTCAATGAGCCTTTTGTATGCACCTTCCACATTTCTCGAAAGACCGATCCCGAAGACCGCATCCAGGATCACGCCGCGGCATGCGTTCGCCTTTATCACCGTCTTTGCAAACGGATGCGCCGGGGATCGTTTTTCTTCTGCATCCGGCAGTTCTTCCGCCGTCATCACCGGGATCCCCAGCCGTTTCACGATATTTAACTGGGCTTCCAGCTCTTCGCTCCCTTTTCCGTCCCGTCCCGGGAACAGGACCTTCACATCATATCCCTTTAAGAACAGCATCCTGGCGGCGGCCACTCCGTCTGCCCCGTTATTTCCAAAACCGCAGACGGACCAGACTGTCTCTGCCTGTTCTCTCTTAAGGATCTCTTCCGCTTTCTCCGCAACGGCAAGAGCCGCCCGCTCCATCAGCACCAGGGACGGGATCCCGTACCCCCTGATGGACCTGGTGTCAAACGCTTTCATTTCTTTTCCGCTCAGAACTGCTTTCATCCGGCATCCCCCTCTCCGACGGCAAACGCCATCGCATGGTCCTTCGTGTCAGAGATCGACACTTGGATCGTCCTGATCCCGAGCTCCTCCGCCTTCATCTCTGCTCCCGCATGAAGTTCGACATACGGCTTTCCAAGCGGGTCCCTTAAGACCTCCACATGGACCGGCATAAAGTCCCGGAATCCCGTTCCAAACACCTTCGCTACTGCTTCTTTAACCGCAAAAGTGCCGGCAAGGACCCGGGGATCACCCTTTGCCTGCCGGCGCTCGCGCTCGGTATAGATACGCGTCAAAAAAGCCTCTTTTTCACAGGCTTTTTTCACACGCTCAATTTCGATCAAATCACAGCCAACTCCAATCAACATGTCTCATTGGTTCCCGTCTGTTCTGCTTTTTCCTTTGCTTTCCGCTCCCGCTCATCCTGCATGCTGCAGACACGGTAGGAAAGACGCATCAGGCTCTCGGAAAGATGTACATTCTCAACGACTACATCATCCGGCACATTTAAGTCTGTATGGGCAAAATTCCAGATCGCCTTGATCCCGGCTTTTACCAGGCGCTCCGCGATCTCCGGTGCTTTGGACTTCGGGATCGTGAGAGCCGCGATCTGTACTTCATTGTCGACAATAAACTGCTCCAGGTCATCGATCCCACGGATCTCGACTCCGCGGACCACAAGACCGATCAGGCGCGGGTTGATATCGAACATTCCCTTGATCATAAAGCCGCGCTTCTCAAAATTTGTATAGTTGGCGATCGCCTGACCTAAGTTTCCGGCGCCGATGATAATGAGGTTGTGCTGTCTGTCGATCCCCAGGATCCTTGCGATCTCGGTGTAGAGATATTTCACATTGTATCCGTATCCCTGCTGTCCAAAGCCGCCGAAATTGTTAAGATCCTGACGGATCTGGGACGCTGTCACCTTCATTCTGGCACTCAGTTCGTTGGAAGAGATCCTCTCGATCCCCTCCTCCATCAGTTCGCCCAGATATCTGTAATAACGCGGAAGTCTTGAGATTACCGCCTTTGAGATCTGTCTCTCGTCTGTCATTTTCTAGTTCCACCTTCTCAGTATAACGCTGTCTTTTATTATACCTATATCTATATTATTTGTCAAATCTTTGTCAGTAAAATGCGCAAACTGCCCAGACGGAAAAATGCCCCGCCCGAAATCTCCCCAGACCGGACGAAGCATTTTTCAAATGAATATATCTGAATAAAAAGAAAGTTGTCTAGATAAAAACTGCTGTTATGCGTACTGAACGAAATATCCGAAGATCAGGATCGCGGATCCCAGAAGCATCCAGATTCCGAACAGTTTTCCCATAAACTTCATCCAGCGGTCATAGCCGATTCCGGTAGCGCCAAGGAATCCCATGAGTGCGGATGCATGCGGAAGAACGTAGTTGCAGAAGCCATCACCAAACTTATATGCGAGAACTGCAGTCTGTCTTGTCACACCTGCGACATCTGCGAGCGGAACCATAACCGGCATGACAACTGCTGCCTGTCCGGTACCGGATGTTACGAAACCGTTGACGATCACGTTCATGATGAGCATGACTGCTGGTTTTAAGAAGTTCGGGAACAGGGACAGCATATTGGCAAGTCCGTAAACAACGGTATCAAGAGCTTTTGCAGACTGAAGGATCAGGGCAACCGTTGCGCCGAGACCTACGATCAGAGCCGCAGAAGTCATATTTTTCGCACCTTTTACAAAGTTTGTAGCGATCGTGCTCGGGTTGTAGCCATAGACAAGTCCGCCGATAAATGCCATCCAGAACAGGCATACTGCGGTTTCCACAAGACCCCAGCCGCGTGTGATGCAGCCGTACATTAAAATACCGAAGGAAACAAGAAATACTGCCAGGACCAGCGGATGACGCTTGTTGATCTCCACCTGTGTACCGGATACATCGAAATTATTGACACCTTCCACACCTTAGATCACGCTCTTCTTCGGATCTTTCTTGCAGCGCTCTCCATACCAGATGATGTAAGCTGCTGTCACCGCGTAAAAGAGGAAATAGTTTTTCTTTTCCCTTGCACTTCATCGCCATCCTGCCGCAGTACGCGTGGAACATGCCAGTCGATAAGATGACTTCAAGAGAACCTGCAATCACGAGCAGTGGGAAGATGATGTCCGCCTGCTTGGAAAGCCCCTGCATGACAAAGTTCGGGATCTTCCAGACAGGAACCGGTTCCCCATCAACTGCATGATACGATTCTACAACAACTGTGGTATTGCTGGATTCATTTTTCACCCGGTCATACTCATTTGCCGGGATCAGATACGTCATGATCGATACGGCGATGAGCAGCATAAAGATGATTACATACGAATGCGGCATTTTAAATTTCTTTTTTCCATAGTAATATCCCCCGTTCTCAGGTTCCGGCAGACAGGGATCCTTTTGGGAGATCCCTTCCGGCCGGTGTTTTCTTTCCAGTTTCTCTGAAACTTTTAAACTTCCGAATTCTCTTTTGCCAGATTTTCCTTGAACTCTGTTTTCACACGGTTTAAAAGTTCCGGATCTTCGATCAGCTCCAGCGCGGTTCCTGCAAGGATCTTGGCTCCGTAGACTACGGCATCGTGAGCTGCATCGGTCTTTCCGGCCGCAATATATTCCTGGGAATGCGCTGCCGCTCCCGGATCCACAAAGGCAATTCTCGCGCAGGTCCCTGGAACCCGTCTCATGACGTTTCCAAAATCTGTGGAACCGGTTTTTTCTCTTGCCGGGGCAAGCTGCGGTGCGTGAAGCTCTTCTGCCTGTTTCATGACGAGATCGTTCAGAGTGAGAACCGGGATCTTGTTATCCACCTTCTTCTCCTCGATGATCTCCACCTCGGTCTCCGTCATCATGGCCGCGCCCTTCAGTACCTTCTCAAAACGCCTGCACACGGTGTCAAGGTAGGCCCGGTTGTAGGAGCGGACATAGACGCTCGCCTCCGCGTACGCCGGAACCACATTGGCCGGTGTCCCGCCGCAGTTGACCACTGTATAGTGGATCTTCACATCGGAATTGACATGTTCTCTCAAAAACTCGATTCCCTGGAATGCCAGGATCAGTCCGTCAAGAGCACTTCTTCCTTTTTCCGGACGGATCGCCGCATGAGAGCTCACTCCATGGAAGATCACCTTGTATTTGGAGTTCGCGAGAGATTTTACGTCCACCTGGGTCGCCGGTCCCCCGTGCATCATCAGTGCGACATCGAGTTCCTCGAATGTACATCCGTTCTGGATCATCCGGATCTTTCCGCTGACGCTCTCCTCCGCCGGTGTTCCGTAAACCGTGATCGTATACGGTTCTTTGATGTCGGCATCCTTTAATGCCTTTGCTGCTGCCAGGATCGATGGACCCTGCATGTGATGTCCGCAGGCATGTCCGATCCCGGGCAATGCGTCATACTCACAGAGAAGGCCGATATTCGGTCCACCTGTTCCATGACTGTAAACGGCCTTAAATGCGGTCTCGACTCCGACAACTCCCCGTTCTACCTGAAAGCCTTCCTTCTCGAGCCAGTCTGTCAGGACCTTCTGGGCATGGAACTCTTCCATTCCGATCTCCGGATGGTCGAAGATGTCATCCGACATCGCCGTCATCTCGTTCCGGATCTCATCGATCTCCCGGAACATGACTTCCTTCAACATAAAAAAGCACCTCCGTCGTTTGATACCTGAATGATACCAGACAGACGTGGTGCCTGTGAAATATATAAAACTTAAGATGACTATTTGCTGAGAAATTCGCTCCCATGCTTTTTCAGGATTTCCACCATTCCTCTCATGTAGGCAGGAAGCTCACTTCCGTTCTTAAAAGCCACGACAACATCGCGTCTGTGGCGCTCAATGTCCAGGATATAATAGTTGACCGGTTTCCGATAGTGAAAATTTGCCGCATACGCTTCCCGGATAAACGTGATCCCCAGTCCCTCCGCTGCCATCTGGACTGCCGTCTCCATGCTGCGGATCACTCGGACTTTTTTCGGTACTACTCCGTAATGTTTCAAGATTGCATCCTCGATCCCGCGGCTGCTCTGCCACGCCGTGTGAAGGATCAGAGTCTCCCCGTTGAGATATTCCGGTTTGAGTTTCCGGTACCTGCTGCCCGGAACATATTCCGCCTTCTCATTAATCTCGTGACAGGCCGGAACCGCCACAAGGAATTCTTCCTGAAACAGAAGCTCCGTATCCATATCACCTTTTACATCCGATCGGTTCAGGACGACCATATCAAGCTCTCCGTTTTTTAACAGTTCTCCCAGGTCTGTGAGATTCCCCTCCCGGATCACCAGGTCGATCTCCGGCCATGTTTTCTCGTACTCCGCGATCACCGGAGGTAAAAAGAAACAGCCGCGTCTCTGGGAAATTCCCAACCGGATCCGCCCAGCTGTTTCCCGGGTGATCTTTTCAATATCTTCACAAAATTCCCGCTCCAGCTCCAGCATTTTCTTTGCCTTTTCTACATACTGTTCTCCGGCATATGTCAATGTGAACTTTTTACCGCTCCGGTCAAACAGTGGGATTCCCAGATTTTTTTCAAGATTCGTGATATAGATGCTGAGTGCAGGCTGGGAGATATAGAGGCGTTCCGCCGCTCTCGTAAGATTTCCCAATTCTGCCAGTGTACAGACATATTTTTGTTCCCGAAGATCCATGAGTTGTCTCTCCTCCTCCGTATTGTCTCTATTCCTCTGATCACCACAGATTCGCGATGTGTTTTTATATTCATTATTGTATCATCTTAACGAAAAATTGACAAACCTTCTCCCTTTTGTCCGAACATATAAATAACTTAATCTGATCATTTATTCTTCTTATGGTTCACTCTGCAAAAAGAAAAATGCCCCGCCCGAAATCTCCCCAGACCGGACGAAGCATTTTCCTTTGAGTATGTCTGTATTCGTAAGCATTCAATCCTGCATTCCCACAGGGCCGAGTGCTCACTCTGTATAAAAGCCTGCCCCTTTTGCAGCGCGGGCTGTTAGACAGTCATGATCATTCTGCAAGTTCTTCCCACTTTTCGTAGAGAACTTCCAGTTTTCCTGCGATCTCCTCTTTTTCCTTGTTTAACTCCATGAGTTTCGCAACGTCGGAGAAGACGCTCTCATCGCAGAGGAGGCCGTCGATCTCCCCGTCTCTTGTCTCCAGCTTGTGGATCTCATCCTCGACCTTCTTTAAATCGTTCTGGCGTTTTCTCTGGCGGGCCTGTTCTTCCTTCTGAGCCTTCCAGTCGAGCTTTCCGCCGGCATCCGCTGCCGGATTCTCCACAGCCTTTCCGGCAGTCTCCGCCGCCGCTCCTGTCTTCGACGCGCCGAATCCGACGATCCCGCCGGCACTCTCCGGCGCCTCGTTTCCGAAATGGGCCGTCATCATCGCGTCATGTTTTTCCAGATAATAATCGTAATTTCCGATATAATTCATCATCCGCTTTCCGGTGAGATCCAGGATCCTCGTCGCGGTCTTGTTGATAAAATAACGGTCATGGGAGACATAGAGCACAGTTCCGCCGTAGTGGCTCAGCGCGTTCTCCAGAATCTCCTTCGATGTGATATCCAGATGGTTTGTCGGCTCATCGAGGATCAGGAAGTTCGCCTCGGAGAGCATGAGCTTTGCAAGCGACACACGTCCTCTCTCACCGCCGCTCAGATCCCCGATCCGTTTAAACACGTCATCCCCGGTGAACAGGAACGCCGCCAGCGTACTTCTGATCTGTGTGTTGGACATTCCCGGATATGCGTCGGAGATCTCCTCAAACAGCGTCTTTTCCATGTGCAGGACCTGATGATCCTGATCATAATAGCCGATGTGGACTCTGGAACCCAGAATGATCTCACCGGCATCCGGCTCGACAAGACCGTTGATGATCTTTAAGATCGTCGTCTTTCCCGTTCCGTTATCCCCGATGATCGCCACGCGCTCGCCGCGCTTGACATCAAAGCTGAGGTCCGTAAACAAGGTCTGGGAGCCAAAGGACTTCGCAAGTCCGTTGACCGTCAGTACATCATTTCCGCTCAGGATATTCGGCTCCAGGCGGATGTCCATTGCATCGTTGACCTCCGACGGCTTTTCCAGGACCTCGATCTTATCGAGCATCTTTTCGCGGCTCTCCGCCCGCTTGATGGACTTTTCCCGATTGAAGGACTTCAATTTCTCGATGACCGCTTCCTGATGTTTGATCTCCTGCTGCTGGTTTAAGTACGCCTTCATCTGGATCGCGCGCATCTGCGCCCGCTTCTCACTGTAGGCCGTATAGTTTCCGGAGTACACGATCGCATGTCCGTTGTCCAGCTCGATGACCTTTGTTACGATCTTATCGAGGAAATACCGGTCATGGGCAACGATCAGGACCGCTCCGCGGTAATTTAAGAGATATGTCTCCAGCCATGCGATGGAGGACATATCCAGGTGGTTCGTCGGCTCATCGAGGAGAATGATGTCCGGATTTGTGAGAAGAAGTTTACCCAGAGAAACTCTTGTCTTCTGTCCGCCGGACAGTGTGGAGATCTGTTTGGAAAACTCTTCCTCCGTAAATCCGAGTCCCTTTAAGACTCCGACGATCTCACTCTTCCAGGCATAGCCGTTGATGAGCTCAAATTCGTGGCTCAAGCGGCTGTACTGGTTCATCATGGTCTCCAGCGCTTCCCCGGAGGCCGTTTTCATCGAATTTTCCAGATCTCTCAGCCGGTTTTCCATCTCGATGACCGACTTTTTCGCATCGAGCATCTCCTCATAGATCGTCCGGTGACTTAAAAGATCCTGATTCTGTGCCAGATACCCCAGTGTCTTTCCGCTTCCCAGCACGACCTCGCCGGAATCCGGTGCCAGCTCACCCACGATGATCTTTAACAATGTTGATTTTCCGGCGCCGTTGATGCCGACGATCGCCGCTTTTTCATGATCTTCAATATGAAAGGAAGCGTTCTTGATAATATCGTCGCTTCCGAACGATTTGCAGATATTGCTGCAGGATAATATCATAAAATCCTCCTGTTTCTTGTTGTACAGCCGCTATTTCCTTCGTTCATACGGCTTCTGTATTTTTCCAGACGACGTTTTTCTTCCTCGCACAACGGTTCCGTTCCTGCACCGTCATGCATAAAAATCTGTCGTTAATCTTTTCATTGTTGTCCTGAAAAAAGGATTACTCTTTTTCACAGAATTTCTGCCTTTTCTCAACTTCTGCGTTACGCCCACGGGAAATACGGCCACACCGCCGCAAGAAAGATCGCCGGCAGCAGATTCGCCACCTTGACCTTCTTTCCCCAGATCAGGTTCACTCCGACGCAGAAGATCAGGACCGATCCTGTCAGGGACATGTCCGCCAGTCCCTCATCCGTCAGGAACGGCTCGATCACCTTCGCAAGGAGCGTCATCGCCCCCTGGAACATCCCGACCGGGATCGCCGAGAAAATACAGCCTTTTCCCATGGACGCCGTCATGATCGCGACGATGATCATGTCGAGAACAGCTTTTGCCGTGAGAATCGAATAGTCGCCGTAAATTCCGTCCCGGATCGATCCGACGACCGCCATCGCTCCGATACAGACGGTCAGGGAAGCCGTCACAAATGCATCCACGAACGCATTGTCGCCGTCACTTTTCGTCTTCTCCTTCAGCCATTCCCCGAACCGTTCCATCTTCGTGTCGAGATCGATCCACTCGCCGAGAAGAGCCCCGACAGCAAAACAGGCGATCATCATCATGGATCCCGATGAAGAAAGCCCGTTTTCCGTCAGTTTTAACATCTGCTCCATACAGCCGGAGACTCCGATAAACAATACGCAGAGCGCCGACGCCATCATCAGGTTGCTCTGATAACGCTCCGTCAGTTTCTTTCCAAATAATAACCCCATCACGCCGCCCGCGACGATCGCAGTGACGTTGATGATCGTTCCAAGTCCGAACATAGTTGTCTCTTTTCTTCTGTCATGATATCACGATCCGCAGTTTTCACACTCTTTGCGCTATCCGGCGATCGTGATCCGCACTCGCTGTTTTCCAGCAATCTGCAGACCGATTTTCCTCTCCTGTGCCATGATCGCCTGTATACATGCAAATTGAAGTATAGCACAAAATCATATTTTCGTCTATCTCCAAGTTTTCCGGTCTCGGCATTCCCCGACATTCTGCCAGACGAATGACACCGGCAATGGAAAGGCGATTCGTCCCACTTTCCCTGCCTGTTCATAGCAAAACAACTGGAAATTCCACCCATTATTTAAAACGACCTCAGGTCAAGCCCTTATGATTTTCATCAGGATCCTGACACAGAGGTCGTTTTCTGCGTTTATACTGATTTTTTAATCTTCTTTTACCTTTTCTTCCCATCTGCTCCTTCTGTAATACAGGAAGGAAAGGATCGCGCATACGATCCAGCCGACCGGATATCCCATTCCGACTGTATACTCGTTGAATGCGATCTTTGTCACGAAGAAGAGATAGATCTGTCTGCAGACAACGAAGCTGAAGAGCATGATGCACATCGGTCCCTTTGCATCCCCGGATCCTCTCAAGGAACCCGCAAGGATCTGGTTGAAGGAACTGCAGAAGCGGAACGGGACCGTCATCAGGATAAATAAGGTTCCATAGTGCAGCACATCCGGATCCTGGTTGAAAAGGGATACCAGGGATCTTGCGGAAATTGCCATCGCGCCGGAGATGCAGATCAGCACGCCCACACCCATGAACACTGCCTGTTTGACGCCGTCTCTCGCACGCTTCACATTCTTTGCTCCGAGATTCTGTCCCACGAACGTTGTCGCGGCCTGTCCCATACTCTGGGCAGGCAGGATTGCGAACTGGTCGATCTTTGAGTGGCAGCTCCAGCCCGCCATGATGACAGAAGAGCCAAGTCCATTTACATACGACTGCACAAGCGCGTTGGAAAACGCAGTGAGTCCCTGCTGGACTCCCGCCGGAAGACCGATCCGGAAGATCTCGCCGAGGCAGGATTTATTGATGTGAAGGTCCCGAAGAACAAGGCGATGTGCTTCCTTCGTCCTCATAAGAGTCGAGCACGCAAGAGCAGCGGAAACTGCCTCGGCGATCACCGTAGCGATCGCGACACCGCTGATCCCCCAGCCAAATTTCGCAACAAAGAGAATATCCAGAGCGATATTTAAACAGCTGCTGATGATCAGGAAATTTAACGGGCGCTTCGTGTCTCCCACAGCCCTTAAGATCGCACTGCTCATATTGTAAAGAAAGAGGACCGGAACTCCGGCAAAATAGATCTTTAAATACTCTCCCGCCGGTCCGATCACATCATCCGGCGTTGACATCCATTTTACCATCAGCGGGACAACCCAGACCGAGATCAGAGAGACAAAGCATCCGACGATCACTGCAAACAGGATCGTCGTCTCGACCGCCTCGTGGAGCTTTTCATGATTCCGGGAACCGAAACACGTGCTGATCACAACTCCGGCACCGATCGAGATCCCATTAAAGAAGTTTACCAGCGTATTGCAGATCGCCGTCGTCGCGCCGACCGCAGCCAGCGCCGATGTTCCGAGATAGTTTCCCACGACAATGCTGTCGACTGTGTTGTAGAGCTGCTGGAAGATATTTCCCATGATCAGCGGGATTGCAAAAAGAACCAGCTGTTTCCAGATTACGCCCTGTGTCATATCGATATTGCTTTTTCTGCCGGATGTAATTTTTGACATTCTTTTGTCCCTTTCTGCGATCGCATGTGTACGAAATATGTAAAATCTGCCGTCATTCTGTAATATCTATGTAAATCATACGGGATTTTCCGTTAAAAAGCAAGCTGTTCTCTTTTGTTGATCCCACAGGAAATTTTTGTATCCGGCACATGATTTTTTTGTACCCCGTTCTTCTGGTCTGCCCGGGCATTCTTTTCGCCTTCAGAAGCTTTCTCCGGCTTTTTCTCTCTCGTTCACAAGAAAAGGACAGGCTCCCTTTTCGGTACCCTGTCCTGTCTTTCCCATCTTTTTATTTTATGGCCGTGATTTCAGGAGTTACTCCCATGTCGGGATGTAAGCTCCCTTGTAAGTGTCCTCGATCACTTTTGCAACTTCCGGTGTACGGAAATAATCGACTACTTTCTTGTAAAGCTCGTTGTCCTTATCAGCTGTTCTTGCAACGATGATGTTGACGTACGGGTTGTCAGATCCCTCTTCCACGCTCTCAAGGAAGATCGCATCTTCCTTCGGGTTTAAACCGTTGTCAACTGCGTGACCGCCGTTGATGACTGCTGCTGCAACGTCCGGAAGAAGGCTTGCTGTATTTGCTGCCTCAACCTCTTTGATGTCAAGGTTTAACGGGTTCTCTGTGATGTCTTTCTTTGTCGGTGTGTAGCCTGCTGCCGGATCAACCTTGATCAGACCTGCGGACTCAAGAAGTTTTAATGCACGGCCGCCGTTTGTAGCGTCATTCGGGATCGCGATGATATCACCGTCCTTGATCTCGGATACATCCTTGATCTTGTTGGAGTAGAGGCCTAACGGAGCCATGATGGTCTCACCGATGATAGAAAGATCATAACCGTTGTTCTTGCAGTCATCCTCAAAGTAAGCGATGTGCTGGAAAGAGTTCAGATCGATCTCACCGTCATTTAATGCACGGTTCGGAAGCGGATAATCTGCAAATTTTACAAGCTCAAGGTCGATGTTCTCCTCAGCAAGCTTGTCGATGACCGGCTGCCACTGCTCGTTGTTCTCACCTACAACACCGAGTTTGATGACTGTCTTCTCGCCGGAGGCTGCGGTTGTATCAGCTGCTGCCTCAGAACCGGCTGCGGTTGTATCGGCTGCTGCCGCTGTTGTCTCTGTCTTCTGGCTGCTGCCGCATGCGGTTAAGGATAATGCTAAAACTGCTGCTGCGCCAAGTGCTAAAACTCTTTTCTTCATAATTTTTCTCCTCCTGAACTTTCTTTGTCACTGCCCGTTTTCATTCGCATTCGCTGTGCGGACCGGACAGTTCCTTTTATTGATACGGCCCGGAAATAGTTCCTCTCCGTTTCAAGCAATTTTAATCTGAAACCACCGTTCTAGTGAGTCGTCTTTTTGATCACATAGGAACCGGTACTCTGGATCAGGCTTACCATGATCAGAATGATGATGACGGTTACATAGGTGACATCGGTCTGCCCTCTGGAGTGACCATAACGGATCGCGAAATCGCCGAGTCCGCCGCCGCCGACCGCACCGGCCATCGCGGTAAGACCGACCAGGCTGATAAATGTGATCTGCATTGCACGGACGATCCCCGGGACACTCTCCTTTAAGTATACGCGGAGGATGATCTCCCACGGGCTGTTTCCCATGCTCTCCGCAGCTTCGATCAGACCGTAGTCAACTTCAGCGAGCGCACTCTCGATCTGTCTCGTAAAGAACGGGACCGTTCCGAAAATAAGCGGTAAGATCGCACCCTTTGTACCGATCGCTGTTCCGACGACCATACGGGTCAGCGGGATCAGCGCTGTCAGAAGGATTACGAACGGGATCGAACGGAAAATGTTGACCAGCTTATCTAAAATATTGAAGATCACCTTGTTTTTCAGGACACCCTTCGGAGCTGTCGCAGTGAGGATGATCCCAAAGAAAAGACCGAACACCATGGAGATCGCACCTGACACGATGACCATGTAGATCGTCTGACCGAAGCTTTCGAAAAGCTCATCCGGCTTTGACATGACATTCGGGATAATCGCATTTAAGAAATCAAGCATTCTCGATCACCTCCACTCCAACATTCTTCTCCTTCAGATATTCGATCGCGGCTTCGATATTCTCCTTCGTTCCGCTTGCGATCGCCACAGTTCCGCCGATCGGGGCGTCCTGAACGATCTCAATATCTGCAAAGATGATATTCAGATCCACGCTGAATCTTCTGGAAGCTTCGGAGATCAGTGCCTCCGACGTATTCTTCTTAATGTAATTCAGCCGCAGGATCTTTTCACCCGGCTTTAATGCGACAAGCGGTGACTTCTCCTCGACCAGCTTTTCGATCTTCTGAAGGTTGGATGTCGTGCGGATGAAGTCTCTCGTGATCCCCGCCTTCGGTGCTGCGAAGATCGAGTAGACATCGCCTTCCTCCACGACATTACCGTGTTCCATGACGGCTACACGGTCACAGATCTCTTTGACGACCGCCATCTCATGGGTGATGATCACGATGGTAATGCCGAGCTTTTCATTTAAGTGTTTTAAGAGCTGTAAGATCGCCCCCGTCGTCTGCGGATCCAGGGCGCTCGTCGCCTCATCGCAGAGGAGAACTTTCGGATCATTCGCAAGCGCTCTCGCGATCGCAACTCTCTGTTTCTGTCCGCCGGAAAGCTGACTCGGATACGCATTCTCTTTTTCTGCGATATCGACAAGCTCTAAAAGCTCCCGCACTTTCGCCTTGATCTGTGCTTTGGAAAGTCCGCTTCCCTTTAACGGGTAAGCGACATTCTCTCCAACTGTTCTGGATCTCATCAGGTTGAAATGCTGGAAGATCATTCCGATCTTCTTTCTCGCTTCCCTGAGTTCTTTCGCCGGAAGATCCGTGAGAACTTTTCCGTCAACCGTGACGGTTCCGCTCGTCGGTCGTTCCAGTAAGTTGATACATCGCACCAGTGTGGATTTTCCGGCACCGGAGAATCCGATGATACCGAAGATCTCACCACTCCTGATATGAAGTGTGACATCAGAGACCGCATGGACTTTTTCCGCACCGGTATCAAACGTCTTTGTAATATGGTCTAACTGAATCAATTTTATCCTCCCATGTACGTGTCAGCCGTACATTTTCTAATCTCTGTGTGTGCTAATAAGATACCACGTTTTAACCTATTCGTCCAATATAGATAAGAAATAAGTTATTATAGGTTTTTTCTATAGCAAAGCGTTTTTTATCAATTCCCGCCACGCAAAAAAGTACGGGGCAGCAACCATGTTCGCCGCCCTGTACTTCGTGTTCTGATCTATTTCTCTTTTCTTACGCTTCTTCCACAGCCTTCACAGCCTGATCAAGGAAATCCGCCTTCACATACTCGACCGTTCCCTCATCAACAGCCTTTGCGATCTCAGGACGGATCGGGATCTGCGCGAGAACCGGAATTCCGTATTCTTTCGCGACTTCCTCGATACGGCTCTCTCCGAATACTGCGATCTTCTTTCCGCAGTCCGGACATTCGAGATAGCTCATATTTTCAACAAGTCCGAGGATCGGAACGTTCATCTTTTTCGCCATGTTGACGGCCTTCTCAACGATCATGGAGACAAGCTCCTGCGGGGATGTCACGATGATGATCCCGTTGACCGGAAGTGACTGGAATACAGTAAGCGGCACATCGCCGGTTCCCGGAGGCATATCAACGAACATGTAGTCGATATCCTGCCAGAGTGTCTCACTCCAGAACTGTTTTACCGCACCGGCGATCACCGGACCACGCCAGATCACCGGATCTGTCTCATTCTCCAGAAGCATGTTGGAGGAGATCACATCGATCCCGGTGGAGGATGTCGCCGGAACAAGGAGTTTTCCGTCCGGTGTCACGGTCACGCCGTCATGGATCCCAAATGCATTCGGGATCGACGGTCCTGTGATATCGGCATCAAGGATTCCGACTTTCGCACCTGTCGCGCGCATCCGGCATGCCATTAAGGATGTAACTAAAGACTTTCCGACGCCGCCTTTACCGCTGACTACGCCGATCACTTTCTTTACGGAACTCGCCGGATTTAACTTCTCAAGGAAGCTCTGCGGCTCGCTCGTTCTGCTTCCGCAGTTTGCGGAGCAGGTTCCGCAGTTATGGGTACAATTTTCTGCTGTTTCGCTCATTACTATCTCACTTTCTAACTGTTATTCAGGCGTAACTGTTCAGTACCCTCACAGTTACGAGCAAAAATCCATTCCAGATCGGCTTCGCCGATGGGATTTTTGCCTCCAGACCTGTGTTTTATTACGGTCAGCGCAGCAAGTGCGCAGACCTACTGAATAGTTACATTCAAGCATACATTCTGCCTTGCATTTTATGTACAGAGCATAACCTGATCGTCCTGTACTGCTCTCCGGATCTTATTCCTTGAGTCCTGTCTCGATCAGATTGCAGACTGCTTCAATGGCCTCTTTCTCGTCCGGTCCGTCACAGTGGACGGTGATCTCATCGCCGCAGCGGATCCCGGATGCCATTACGTTTAATACGCTCTTCGCGTTGATTTCCTTTTCTTTATAAAAAATCATCACTTTAGAATCGAACTTCATGGATGTCTGGCAGAGCAGTCCCGCCGGGCGAAGATGAAGACCGGTCGGGTTTACGACTGTAACTTTTCTTTCTACCATTACCTAATTCCTCCTATTCTGATTGTAAGTTCATAAACAAGTAAAAACCGCCCCAAATGACCATTCCTCATTTACGACGTTTTTATTCATGACCAGGCAGTTTCATTGTATACTACAATTCCCCTAATGTCAACGGAGCATCCCCCGGAATCGTTTGACATTTTCCCCTCACCGGGCTACAATCAAAACAATATCGTGCACAAGCAACGTGTCCGGCTAGCCTTCACGATCCTGTCCCGACTGGAATGCCGGCACGTCCAAATATCCAACGAGGAGTTTTCCCCAATGAAAATACTTGCCCCAAACTTATATAAGATCATCCTGACGAACAAAAACATGAGGACTTCATCCAGAAACCTCTATATTATAAAAGGCAGCGAACGAAGCCTCATGATCGACACCTCCTGGAACGTGCCGGAGTGTCTGTCGGAGATGGAACAAGCCCTGAACGAGCTCTCCATCGACTGCAGGAATCTCGACATCTTCGTGACTCACAATCATGTAGACCACAGCGGCTATGTCTCCTTTTTCACCGACCGCGGCGCCCGGGCGTTCATGAATCCGGTAGAGATCGCAGCCTCTTCCGACCGCTACCATCGTTTTTATGAGGACAATGATATGCGCCGCTCCTACACAAGTGAAGTCGGAGTCACAAAAGAACGGACTCCGGACGCATGGCAGGAGATCAAGGCAGGCGCCGACCAGCTCGCCAGGGATAACAACGTGAATTTCGACTTTCCATTCACGCCCATCGCCCCCGGAGACCGTCTTTCTTACGGCGGTTACGACTTCGAAGTCGTCTCCCTTGCCGGACACACCTCCGGTCAGTGCGGACTTGTTGAACGAAATGCAAAGTTATTCTTCTGCGCCGACCAGGTGATCCTCGGCCTTGTTCCCATCGTCATCACCTCAGGAAAGGATCAGCATCTCCTCACCGAATACTTCGCTTCCCTCAGGGAACTCGCATCTGATTACAGCGGATACCGTTTTCTCCCGGGGCACTACGGTGAATTCACAGAGATCAAAGAAGAGACCGACCGGATCATCGCCGGATACGGGGAGCGCTGCACACAGCTCCGTCAGGTACTGGCAGAAAGTAATCGCCCGATGACTCTCCTGGAACTCGACCAGGCGCTCTACATCCAGCGCATGCAGACTTACCGCTACTCCTTCCTGTTCTCCTATCTCCACACCTGGCCAAAGCTCTTTTCCTGCCTCGACTGGCTTTTCGAGACCGGTGTGATCGACCGCACGGAAAAGGACGGAGTTTTGTACTGGTCTCTCCGGTGACGCCTATTCGCTGCGCCCGGTCCTCTCCTCCGCCTCTCTCTTCGAGAACACGCACCCGCAGTAATTCTGCCGGTACAGCGCGTGTTCTCTGGAGAGCTCCGTGGATCGCTTATATCCGTTTTTCTTCTTGAAATCCGACGGCAGAAATTCAACGCCATACTCTTTTCCCATCTCTTCCCCGATCCGGTTCAGCCGCTCCGCATCTTTTAACGGGCTGATCGTGAGTGTCGTTGTAAAGAAATCGAACCCGCCGGCTTTTGCCTCCCTCGCAGCCTCGGAAAGGCGGAGTTTAAAGCATTCCGTACACCGTGCGCCGCCTTCCGGCTCCTGTTCCAGGCCTTTTGCCGCCGTGTAGAAATCGTCCGGCACATACGTTCCCGCCACGAAATGGATCGGATGGCGGTTCGCCTCGTTTTCCCACTCTCCGTTAAATTCCCGGATCAGGCGCTCCTGCTCCGAAGTCCGTTCCTCGTACTCGGACGGCGGGTAGATATTCGGATTGTAATAAAAGACCGTGATCTCAAAATACCGGGAGAGGTATTCCAGGACATAACTGCTGCACGGTGCACAGCAGCTATGGAGAAACAGCGTCGGCACCCCTCCCCCGCTCTGAAGTTCCTCCAGTTTTTTTTCTAATTCTTTCTGATAATTTCTTTTATTCATAAATTCTCCAATAAAGGAAGAGAAAAAAGGCAGCCGGATCTTCTCCTGCTGCCTGTATCTCTTTTTCGGATCCACCAGACACATCCGCACCTGCGATCCGCTTTCATCTTTTTTGAAACGAGTTTCTACAGGAAATCCCTGATCCGTTTGCTGCGGACCGGATTTCTGAGTTTCCGGAGCGCCTTCGCCTCGATCTGGCGAATACGTTCTCTCGTTACGTTGAACTCTTTTCCTACCTCTTCAAGTGTTCTCGGATGTCCATCCTCAAGACCAAATCGAAGCACGATGACCTGACGCTCTCTCTCTTTGAGATCGCCTAATAATGCATCGATGTGCTCTCTCAGCATTACAGACTCTACATTTCCCTCCGGGGTAACCGCGTTGCTGTCCGCAACAAAATCGCCCAGGTTGGAGTCATCCTCCTCACCGATCGGAGTCTCCAAGGATGCAGGTTCTCTTGCGATCTGCATGATCTCCATGACCTTGTCCTCTGACATATCAAGCGCTTCCGCAAGCTCTGTCACGGACGGCTCATAGCCAAGTTCCAGGGTCAGCTTTCTCTGCATCTTTGACATCTTGTTGATCGTCTCTACCATATGAACCGGAACACGGATCGTTCTCGCCTGATCTGCAAGCGCTCTCGTCACGGACTGACGGATCCACCAGGTTGCATATGTACTTAACTTATATCCTTTTGTATAGTCGAACTTCTCAACGCCCTTAATAAGACCAAGGTTTCCTTCCTGAACAAGATCCAGGAAACTCATTCCACGTCCTGTATAACGCTTTGCGATACTTACAACAAGACGCAGGTTTGCCTCGATCAGGCGCTCTTTCGCAGACTCATCTCCCTCTGCCTTTCTCTTCGCGAGACGAAGCTCCTCATCCGCGGAAAGAAGCGGCACAGTACCGATCTCCTTTAAATACATGCGGACCGGATCTTCTGTTCCGATACCTTCCAGAAGGTCGATGGCGTCTAAGTCAATGTCCTCTCCGTCCTTGTCTTCACGGTAGTCATCATCCAGATCGTCCAGAAGCATGGAATCATCCGCAAGCATTGCGTCATCGATTACCGGCACAACATCAATATTGTTATGCTCCAGGTAATTATAAATTTCGTCCATCTGCTCCGGTCCGAGGTTATCTCCGGCAAAAAAGTCGTTGATCTCCGTCGCGTCAAGGGCATTCTGTTTTGACTTGCCGAGTGCGACAAGTTTCTTAAGTTTGTCTAAAAATACTTCTTTTTCCACTGAATAACGTCCTTTCAGGTTGGGGCTTGCTCAAACTGCTCCACGATAGTTCATTATATACCATCCAGCGACATTTTTCAACTTTTTTCCTTGAATTTTTCACTGATTTTTAGCATATTCGAAATATCTCATGCCGCTTTGCGATCAGTTTTCCGTCTTCTCTTCCTTTTTTTCCGGTTCCGGGCTGCAGCTCAGAGTGACTGCTTCCTTTACATTCTCGATCTTCGCCTCTTTTACCGCCCCGCCGAACTCACCGTCGAGGACCCACGGGACATCCTCATCTGCAGTCACCGTGAATTTTGATGACTTGAACCGGATCATATCCTTATTTTCCTGTTCCGGGAACAGGAGGAGTCCGCTTAAGATGTTTGGAAGGTCCACCGGTGACTTCGGTGTCCGGATAAACAAGCCCTCAAACAGACCGTCATGGAACGAAACATCCTTCGGAGCGAGTCCGCTGAATCCGCCGACACTCGTGGTATTTGTCACCATTCCGAAGATAAATTCCCCGTCTGCCTCGCCGTCATCCCATGCAATATGCATTTTATAAGACTTCAGCTTTCCCAGCGCCTTGATTGATTCCAGGATATACGCCTGATGTCCGAGAACATTTTTGACATCCTGCGGCGTACTGTAGGAAACCTCAGTAAACGCTCCAAACGCTGCGATATACACAAAATACCTCTGATCCCCGAATTTTCCGATATCGACACCGTAGGATTTACCGCTCACCACATCCCGCGCTGCCTCCGTGAGGTTTGCAGGGATCTTTAAACTTCTTGCAAAATCGTTCGTGGAACCGGACGGAAGATACCCGATCTCCGGTCGTTTTTTTAACTTCATGATGCCGGAGATCACGCTGTTTAATGTGCCGTCCCCGCCGCTGCAGACAAAAAGCTCTACCTCACTGCCATACTCCTCGGCGATCTTTGCCGCATCTCCCGGCTCCTGGGTCACATAGACGGACGGCAGATAACCTGCCCTGCAGAAGATCCCGAGGATATCGGATAACTGATTTTTAATGGCTTCCTTCCCTGAACGGGGATTAAAAAGAAATATCATTTTTTTCATCATGATCACGCTCCATACTTTCAACTAGCTCTCGCAGCTGTCCATTGTCTGCGCAGCTGCAATCTTTCTATAAGCCGCAAACGCATTCGGGATCGGATACTTTTCCTTCAGCTCTTCCCGATCTGCAAACAGCAGTCCCGGAATTTCTTCTGTTACACGGATCAGATATCCGCTCATATGCCATTCCACATGGCTGAAAATATGCTTTGCCGTCGGGAGTTCTTTCTCGATCACAGCTCTGCATTTCATCTGTTCCAGCACTTCTTTCCCGGAAAGTTTTCCCTCCAGGTTCGGGAACTCATAGAGGGATGCCAGAAGCCCTGTGTCATCCCGCTTTCTAATGGCTATTTTATCCCCGTATTCCACTAATAATACGGTCTTTTCCTCTATTTTCCTTTTCTTTTTCGGTGTTTTCACCGGGATCTCTGCGGTCAGAGCCTTTTTTCTCGCCTCACAGACGGTATAGAACGGGCACGGTGCTCCGCAGAGCGGCGCTCCGTTCGGCACACAGACGATCGCTCCCGTCTCGATGAGAGCCTGGTTGAAGTCCCCGGCTTCTCCTTCTTTTAAAGTTTTCAGGGTCTCCTCCACCGCCAGTTCCATCTTCTTTTTCACTGCCTGCTTTAAGATATCCTCATAGCTTCCCGCCACTCTTGACAGGACCCGCATAACATTTCCGTCAACTGCAGGGACAGGAAGACCAAACGCGATGGAGCCGATCGCTCCCGCCGTGTAACTTCCGATCCCGGGAAGTAAGAGAAGCGCCGCGTGGTCTGCCGGAAGCGCTCCTCCGTATTCGGAGACGATGATCTCTGCCGCTTTTTTCAGATTTCTCGCTCTGCTGTAATAGCCAAGACCTTCCCAGCACTTGAAAAGTTCCTCTTCCTCACAATCCGCCAGCGCCTGCACGGTCGGAAAGTGTTCCATGAAGCGGGCAAAGTACGGTTTTACTGCCTCGACTCTCGTCTGCTGCAGCATAATCTCCGAGATCCAGATCCGGTAGGCATCCCGGTTCTCACGCCACGGGAGATCTCTCCTGTTTTCCCGATACCACGAAAGGAGCGGTCCTCTCGCGGCATCCAGACGCTCCGTCAGGGTGAGGTTCTTCTCATCCGGAAAGATTTTCTGGAGGCCGGAATAGAGATCCGCCCCCGAAACATTCATTTCTTCCTTATACATATCCATAGACTCCGCGGACTGAAACTTCCCCGGAGATAATCTCCTTTAACGTGCCGTCAGCGAGACGTACAAGCAATGCGCCTTCCTTGTTGATCCCCTCGGAAACGCCGCGGAACTCGCCCGCCGGGTCCAGGACACACACCTCATTGCCGAGATTTACGAGATTCGCATTGTACTCTTCGATGAGTCCCGACATATCCTGAGTCTTGATAAACGTGTCATAGTATCCCTCAAAGGCCTCCATGATCGCTGCGATGATCTCGCTTCTCTTCTGGATCTTTCCGCTCTCTATGTAGAGGGAAGTTGCGGTAGCCTTAATGTCGTCCGGGAAATCCTTCTGGTTTACGTTAATGCCGATTCCCGGGATCACATACTGGATCTCCATGAGTTCCGTGCTCATCTCCGTCAGGATCCCGCAGATCTTCTTCTTATTCAATACAAGATCGTTCGGCCATTTGATCTCCGATTTCAGTCCCGTCGATATTTCAATTCCCTTTTTCGCCGCAAGAGCCATGACCAGCGTCAGCATCGACGCAGCCAGCGGATCGATCTGAGGTCTCAACAGCATGCTCATCCAGATCCCGACTCCCGCAGGGGATGTCCAGACACGGCCCCGTCTTCCCTTTCCTCCAAGCTGCTGTTCCGCAACTGCCAGAGTCCCGTGGGGCGCGCCCTGTTCCGCAAGGCTCCGGATCTCGTTGTTTGTGGAGACTGTCTCCTCAAAGAATACGACATTCTCTCCTGCCCACTTCGTATGGATCGTACTTTCCAACTCTTCCTTCGAGAGCACATCCGCAGATCCTTTCAGAATATATCCTTTATTCCGGACCGCTTCGATCTCATAGCCCTCTTCTTTCAGCTGATTGATCACCTTCCAGATTGCTGTCCTCGATACACCGAACTTCTCACAGAGCTCCTGTCCGGAAATATAGCCGTCTGTCTCTTTTAATAATTTCAGGATTTCTCCCTTCATCTCATTACCTCCAACAGTTCCTACCAAATGCTAACCGCGCTTAAGATCGTGAAGATCAGCAGGACCGTTCCGAATCCCATCTGGAACACCGCCGCAGTTCTTCTCCGCCGCTCCCGCTTTGTCCGGGAGAGCCAGTATTTTCCTGTGGCGAGATTTAAAACCGCCGCCAGGAAAAAGATCACCGGAAAGAGGAACATGTACCTCTCCGTATCAAGAAACGAAATGACGGACATGACCACCACGGCGATCCCGATGATGATATGCATGGCATCAAGCGCCATGGATTCGCTCCTGACCTTTCTTCTTTTATTGTTTTCCGCCATATTTCAGCGTTCTCCTCATATCTCTATCCTACCGTCAGCTTATCCGAAAGCAGTTCATGGATCTTCCCAACGATCTCATCCGGCGTGTATACACGGTAGACTTCCAACTGCATCTTTTTTGCAAACAGCTCAAGGACCGCACCGTAAAGATCCCTGTAGTCCCACTCGCTGCAAAGCCTCAGCTTCTTTGCGAGAAACGGAAAGATCTTTTCCGTGTAGACACGGTAACCCGTGAGCTTCGCGAATTCGTCCTCTTTCACATACGGTTTCAGCCAGATCTTAAAGAGGTCAAGCTCCGACATGATCCTGCCAAAATAATACGCCTCGGAATATGGCATGTCAAGATAATATTTCCGCCCACAGAGTCCGTAAAGAAATCTCAGCCCGTCGAAATAGCCGAGCTTCATGTTTTTCTTCGTCCTTGCGCTGTCAAACTCCAGGATCCCGCCAAGATTTCTCCCCGGTGCGATCTCATGGATCGTCACGTCCGCCGGAATCTCCATAAACTTTCTCCGGTCCACGCCGATCCCGTAAAGGCGGATCACGATGATATCTTTATATCCCCGGTCCGTCAGAAGATCGACCGGGACATTGTTGACGCTGCCGCCGTCCAGATACGTCTTTCCGCCGATTTTTTCCTGCTTAAAGCCCGGAAAGTAAGCGCTGGCCATCATCATGTCCTTCATGGTTCCCGGCGGCGCTTCCTTCACATCAAAGTCCTCTTCCTTCCGGTCCGTGACTGAAAATGACGCGGCACAGAAATCACGTGGTGAGCGCCTGATCCGCTCCTCATCCACCGTCTCTTCCAGAAGTTTTTTGAGTGGGGCGATATCAAGCCCCCTGTCTGAAAACAGCCGTTTGAATTCTGCCGCCGCGTCGGTCATTTTCATGGATCGAACGCCGAATTTCTTTAGTTTTGCGATCATGGGATCATCCACCCGGAATACCGTGGAGTAGGTCATAGTCCCCCAGATCTCCTCCGCTTTTTCCAGGTCATCCATACAGATCAGTGCGCCGTTCAACGCCCCTACTGACGTTCCCGCGACTCCCCTGATCTTCACGCCGGCTTCCCGGAGCGCTTTCCAGACGCCGATCTGGTACGCACCCCGGGCTCCGCCGCCCTCTAAGACGATCCCATATTCTTTTTCAAGATCAATTCTCAGTTTCACTCTTCTTTGCAATCTCCGTTACACTTGTCACAAGGCCGGCCAGGGACTGGATCTCAGACGGAATGATGATCTTTGTTGCCTTACCGTCTGCCGCCTTCGCGAATGCCTCAAGACTCTTTAACTGTAAAACTGCCTGGTCCGCTCCTGCTTCCTTGATCATGCGGATGCCGTCGGCATTCGCCTGCTGGATCTTTAAGATCGCCTCCGCCTGACCTTCCGCCTCGCGGATCCGTTTTTCCTTCTCCGCCTCAGCGTGGAGGATCGCTGCCTGCTTATCCGCCTCCGCATCGAGGATCGCGGACTGTTTCTTACCTTCCGCAACGAGGATCGTGGACTTCTTCTCACCTTCCGCACGGAGGATCGCCTCACGGCGCTCACGCTCCGCCTTCATCTGTTTCTCCATCGCATCCTGGATCGCTGCCGGAGGGATAATGTTCTTTAACTCCACACGGTTGACCTTGATGCCCCACGGGTCCGTCGCAACGTCCAGTGCCGAACGCATCTTTGTGTTGATCGTCTCACGGGAAGTCAGGGTCTGATCGAGTTCCAGGTCACCGATGATGTTCCGGAGTGTGGTTGCTGTCAGGTTCTCGATCGCCATAATCGGATTCTCAACGCCGTATGCGTAGAGCTTCGGGTCCGTGATCTGGAAGAACACGACCGTATCGATCTTCATGGTTACGTTATCCTTTGTGATCACCGGCTGCGGGGCGAAGTCAACGACCTGTTCTTTTAAGAGAACGCGCTTTGCAACACGGTCGATAAACGGAACCTTAAAGTGGATTCCCACGTTCCAGGTTTCCAGGTATGCGCCAAGCCTCTCCACGACCATCGCCTGTGCCTGAGGCACGATACGGATGCAGGAAACAAGGATCAGCAGAATGATAAAGATCAGTACTAATACTAAAATTGCTGGCATATTTAAATCCTCCTTTATGAGTTTTGGGAAAAATTTTATTTCTGGCTTTCAGAGGTTTCGGAAACCGGTTCCACAATAAGCTTCACGCCCCGGACTTCCTTTATGAGCACATGGGTCCCCACAGGGATCGTCACTGCGTCATCCGCAGATCTCGCCGTCCACTCCTGCCCATTGACGACTGCAACTCCGGACGGCTCATTGTTGTCGATCTTTGTGATCACTTTCGCCTTTCTTCCGATCAGTCCGTCCACATTCGTCTTCACGGTTTCCCGGTTGATGAACCGTGCTGCGAGCGGTCTCGTAAAGAGCAGCATGAGAAACGATACGACCAGAAATACTACAAGCTGCATTTTGACAGAAAAGCCAAAGATCGCAACGAAAAACGCAAACAACGCGCCGCCTGCAAACCAGATCGTCGTGAGCGCCATAGTCGCCGCCTCGATTCCGATCAGAATTACAAAGGCTACCAGCCATCCGATCATATCCATAAAATCACTCCTTTACGCGCGCCGCTGTCTCGCCGTCTCGAACATCAGGATCGATGCTGCGATGGCGGCATTTAAGGACTCCACCTTTCCCGCCATGGGGATCTTCACCCAGGTATCTGCCAGGTTGGAAAGCTTTTCTGTCAGCCCGTTTCCCTCATTTCCGATCAGGAATGCTGTATTACCAGTATAATCTTCCTGTTCGTAATTATTCTTTCCTGCAAGATGGGCCGCAAAAACACGGATTCCCCGCGCCTTCAGATCCAGGACCGTCTGTTCCAGATCATCCGTATAATAGAACGGGACACGGAACACGGATCCCATGGTGGAGCGGATCACCTTCGGGTTATAGAGGTCCACAGTGTCACGGCTCATGATAAGTCCCGTGATCCCCGCACCTTCTCCGGCTCGCAAGATCGTTCCGAGATTTCCCGGATCCTGAAGATTTTCCAGAACCATCAGGTGGGCGGGACGATCATTCTTTAAAAGATCCTCCATTCCATAGGAAAATTGTCTGACAAGTGCCAGCACACCCTGAGGCGTCTGTGTATCGGACATTGCCGCAAACACCTGATCACTGACAAGTTCATATCCCGGGTATTCTGCAAGAATTGCGGCATTCTCCGGATTTTTCGCGAAGGTTTCAGAAACATAGATACTTTTAACCTGATCCTTCGGGAGCTCAGCGGCCATCCGCACTCCCTCGACAACGAAAAGTCCCTGTTCGTTTCTCGCTCTCGCTTTCTTCTTTAACTCGATGACCGCTTTTACCTGATCATTTTTTGTACTCGTGATCATCGATCTGCCTCCGGGTCAAGTTTCTCCACTTCATCCATCCAGATCCGTCTCGCCGCGTCACTCGGCATTCTCAAATCTCCTCTCGGAGAAACCGCAACAGATCCGACCTTCGGGCCGTCCGGCAGGCAGGAACGCTTGAACTGCTGTGCGAAGAACCGGCGGTAGAAGGTATTTAACCACTTGTAGATCACCTTGTCCTCGTAAACTCCCTCGAAAGCGATCTTCGCCAGGCGGTAGATCTTCGCCGGATGATAACCGTAACGGAGAATATAATAGAGGAAGAAATCGTGAAGCTCGTAAGGTCCGACCAGGTCCTCCGTCTTCTGGGAGATCTTTCCGTCCTCCGGCGGCAGAAGCTCCGGGCTCACCGGGGTATCGAGAACATCGTTGAGTACATCTGCCAGGGCCTTGTCGCCGCAGGTATCCGCGTAGTAGCGAACAAGATGACGGACAAGCGTCTTCGGAACAGACGCGTTCACGCCGTACATGGACATGTGGTCGCCGTTGTAGGTCGCCCAGCCAAGAGCCAGCTCAGACATATCTCCTGTTCCGATGACCATGCCGTTCGTCTTGTTCGCAAGGTCCATGAGGATCAGGGTGCGGTATCTTGCCTGGGAGTTCTCGTAAGTCACATCATGGATCGCCGGATCATGTCCGATATCCTCGAAGTGGGTGGAAACTGCTTTTCTGATATTTACCTCTCTTAACGTCGCACCCAGCTTCTTTGTGAGCGTGACTGCGTTGTTGTAGGTTCTGTCCGTAGTTCCGAAGCACGGCATCGTGACGGAGAGGATATTTTCTCTCGAAATGCCCAGCATATCGAAGGCTCTCGCTGTGACGAGAAGCGCCAGGGTGGAGTCGAGTCCGCCGGAGATTCCTACAACCGCGCTCTTGGCACCGGTGTGGGCGAGACGTTTCTTTAAGCCCATGGCCTGGATCGTTAGGATCTCCTCACAGCGGGCGGTTCTCTCTTTCTCGTTTGACGGAACGAAAGGTGCCGGATCGATATAGCGTTTTAATGTGAGCTCCGTTTTATTTAAGGTGAAGTCCATGTAATCATAGTCCTCAGTCTCCGCACCCGGCTGACATGTGGTCATTCTTCTTCTCTCGTTTTTAAGTCTGTAAAGATCGATGTCCGCCGTGATCATGCCGTTTTTGAAACGCTCGGATTCCGCAAGGATATTTCCGTTCTCGGCAATGATATCATGTCCGCCGAAGACGAGGTCCTGGGTGGACTCGCCCTCTCCGGCATTGGCATAGATGTACGCACATACGAGGCGGGCAGACTGTCCGGCGATCAGCGCCTCACGGTATCCGGCCTTTCCTGTTGTCTCATCGCTGGCGGAGCAGTTTGCGATCACGGTAGCTCCGGCCTTCGCGTGGGATACACTGGGCGGATCCATCGTCCAGACATCCTCACAGAGCTCCGCGGCAACTACAAGTTCCGGGATATTTGTACAGCGGAATAAAACCTTGCTTCCAAACGGGACCAGGCGTTCTCCCCACTCTACCACATCAGGCTTTACCGGACCCGGATTGAAGTGGCGGAGCTCGTAGAACTCAGAATAGTTCGGGAGATGTCTCTTCGGAACGAGTCCCAATAATTCTCCGCTCTTGATAACAGCCGCCACGTTATAAAGTTTTCCGTCCTTCATCCACGGGAGTCCGATGAAGGTCAGCATATCCATCGCTTTTGATGCATTTAAGAGCCATAAGAGTTCTTCCTTTGCCTGATCGACCAGCGTATCCTGTAAAAACAGATCACCGCAGGTATATCCGGTAAGCCCCAGTTCCGGGAACACCAGAATCTTTACGTCCTGATCCGCCGCCTCCTGCATCATCTTCCAGGTCTGCTCCCGGTTAAACGCCGGATCCGCAACCTTTAAATCTGGGGTGGCTGCCGCCACCCGGATAAATCCATCTTTCATGTCTATTCTCCTTAATCTATTCTGACTTTGATGGCCGCGCTGCGCGCAGATGTTCAGTCAATCCTGGAGTGTATTCCGTTACAGCAACTGTTCCGTATCTTCGCAGCTACCCGTTATACAACAATTCAGTCATAAACGGTGCTTTCTATTGTTTTGAAAATTTCCGCATGGCTGAATGATTACTTTTTATTATACACTTTTTTTCTGAAAATAGCTATGGCTTTTCGATTGTTTTATATATATTTCATGAATCGTTCTACCATGTGTCAGTTCAGCAAGTACGTGTGCGCTGCAAACCTGCCTGCATAGAAACTCGCATTCGCTGAACTGCATAAGGGCAACGCTGGAATGGCGAAAGGCTGTGCTCCCCCACTGAGCACAGCCTTTCATTCACGTACAATTTCCTTGCATTATACAGTTCCTCGAAATTGATACCCCTTCAATTTCAATGCTTATGCAGTATAACAAAATATTACCGGAAATGCTATGGTAAATATAGTTAAATTTGCACAATTTTATTGTATATATTTACTATCTTCCGCACAAATGTCCGCTGAGGAAAAGCAGATTCGTTGTTTTTACAAAAAAACAATCTATTCTATGGCCGTCCTGTCCGATATGGTCAGAATTTTGTATACTGCACACATTTGCTGGTGGCATACAGATGCCATGTATCCCCCGCATAATTTCATAGTTTTTAAGAAATCCTATACTGTACTGCAGCCATCACAGTAAATCCGCAGCTTTGCTGAAGCGTTGCCTTTACACTGTAATTATCCTCGAAAGGACCAATGAGCCATGAATATTTCAACCAACTTCGACCAGAACATCTCACACTTTCACGAAATTCTGGACATTTCAAAGAACTTTGACATTGTCTACCGCACGCTGACCATCGCCGGCAAAAATGCCTGCCTGTACTTTGTGGACGGCTTCACAAAGGATGAGATCCTTTTGCGGCTGATGCAGGACTTCGCCTCCATAAAGCCGGATGCTTTCCCGGCATCCGCCCATGACTTTGCAAAGCAGCATGTCCACTACGGCGAAACCACCATCGAGACCGATGATACCATCATCTTCACTCAGCTTCTCTCCGGCCTCTCCTGTCTTTTGATCGACGGGTATGACCGGGCAATCCTCATCGACTGCCGTACTTACCCGGCCCGCGGGGTTTCGGAGCCCGAAAAAGACAAGGTGCTCCGAGGCTCCCGGGATGGCTTCGTGGAGACCATGATCTTCAATACCGCCCTGATCCGCCGCCGGATCCGGGACGTGAATCTCACGGTGGAGATCATGCAGACCGGAGAAAGCTCCCACACAGACATCGCGATCTGCTACATGAAACGTCGTGTGGACGAGGACCTGCTAAATAAGATCAAGGACCGCATCGAAAATCTGCATGTAGATGCTCTGACTATGAATCAGGAAAGTCTGGCAGAATGTATCTTTCCCCACAAATGGTTCAACCCGTTCCCAAAATTTCGTTTTTCTGAACGTCCGGACACGGCTGCAGCGTCTATTCTGGAGGGAAACATCGTCATCCTTGTTGACAATTCCCCCGCCTGCATGATCCTGCCATCCTCAGTCTTTGACATTATCGAGGAGGCAGATGACTATTACTTCCCGCCGGTGACCGGGACCTACCTGCGGCTTTCCAGAATGACAGTCTCATTTCTCACCCTGTTTCTGACCCCGGTGTGGCTTCTCTTTATGCAGAACCAGAACTGGATCCCAGGCTGGCTGGAATTTGTCAAACTGGCAGATGACATGTACGTTCCCCTGATCTTCCAGCTTCTGATCCTGGAATTTGCCATTGACGGCCTGCGTCTCGCCGCAGTCAATACGCCGAGCATGCTGACCACACCGTTAAGTGTTATCGCCGGTATTGTTCTCGGCGAATATTCTGTAAAATCCGGCTGGTTCAATTCCGAAACCATGCTCTACATGGCGTTTGTCACCATAGCCAATTACTCTCAGGCAAGCTTCGAGATGGGTTACGCGCTAAAATTCATGCGTGTGATCCTGCTGATCCTGACCTCCCTCTTAAACGTCTGGGGATTCATCCTCGGCACCGCCATCGCCGTCTGCTCCATCGTATTCAACCGCACCATCGCCGGAAAGAGCTATATCTATCCGCTGATCCCGTTTTCGTGGCCGGAGATCAAAAAGAGATTCCTCCGGGGACGGCTGCCGCATACAGAGAAAAATAAACGCTGACCATTTTCCGGTAAATTCCGTATTGATGCATTTCATTTACCGGAATTTCCCATTGCACAAAAAATCCGTGTCCTGCAGATTTCGTTGTACAGGACACGGATTTCTTCAATTGTAAATATATCAAATCTTCAACGACCACTTACTGAGATCCCAAACCTTCGATACCAGTCCGTCATAGAACTCCGGCTCGTGGCAGATGAGGAGGACTGCTCCTTTGTACTCCAAAAGTGCTCTCTTAAGCTCATCCTTCGCATCCACATCCAGATGGTTCGTCGGCTCGTCGAGAAGCAGAACGTTGGTCTCCCGGTTCATAAGCTTGCAGAGGCGGACCTTCGCCTGCTCACCGCCGGAGAGGACGCGGACCTGGCTCTCGATATTCTTTGTAGTCAGGCCGCACTTTGCAAGGGCAGAGCGGACTTCGTACTGGGTGTAGGACGGAAACTCCTTCCAGATCTCCTCGATACAGGTCGTCGTATTTCCCGGTGCCATCTCCTGCTCAAAGTAGCCAGGGAACTGGTAGTCACCGACCTCAACACTTCCGGAGATTGCCGGAATCAGACCCTGAATGCTCTTTAAAAAAGTGGTCTTTCCGATACCGTTGGCGCCAATGACCGCGATCTTCTCGCCGCGCTCCATGAGGAAATTAAGCGGTTTTGAAAGTGGTTCATCATAACCGATCACAAGATCCTTCGTCTCAAAGATCAGTTTTCCGGTTGCCCTTGCATTCAGGAAATGGAACTCCGGCTTCGGTTTTTCCTTTGCAAGCTCGATGACCTCCATCTTGTCCAGCTTCTTCTGTCTCGACATCGCCATGTTTCTCGTCGCAACACGGGCCTTGTTTCTCGCAACGAAATCCTGAAGCTTCGCAATCTCCGCCTGCTGGCGGTTGTAAGCTGCCTCCAACTGGCTCTTTTTCATCTCGTAGACTTCCATGAACCGGTCATAGTCACCCACATAGCGGTCAAGCTTCTGGTTCTCCATATGGTAGATCAGGTTTACCACGCTGTTTAAAAACGGGATATCGTGGGAGATCAGGATAAAAGCATTCTCGTAATCCTGAAGATACCGCTTCAGCCACTCGATATGCTGTACATCCAGGTAGTTTGTCGGCTCGTCGAGGAGCAGGATATCTGGCTTTTCAAGAAGAAGCTTTCCGAGGAGGACCTTCGTTCTCTGTCCGCCGGAGAGCTCGTCAACGTCCTTGTCAAGACCGATCTCGTCGAGGCCGAAGGCGCGTCCGATCTCCTCCACCTTGGAGTCGATAATATAGAAATCATGTGCCATCAGAAGATCCTGGATCGTTCCCAGCTCCTCCATCATGGCGTTCATC
The DNA here is from genome assembly GCF_018785365.1 of Clostridium sp. MCC344. Classification (NCBI taxonomy): domain Bacteria; kingdom Bacillati; phylum Bacillota; class Clostridia; order Eubacteriales; family Clostridiaceae; genus Clostridium; species Clostridium sp. MCC344. The sequence goes on from NZ_WQPQ01000026.1 coordinate 182,396, forward strand.
TCTTCCTCAGAGGCGTCTCCCATCTTCGCGCAGATGTCGTTCATCTTCTCCTCCATCTCAAAGAGGAAGGAAAAGGCACTCTTAAGCACGTCGCGGATCGTCATACCCTTCTCAAGCACGGTATGCTGGTCTAAGTAGCCCACACGGACATTCTTCGACCATTCGACCTTTCCCTCATCCGGCATCATCTTCCCGGTAATGATATTCATAAATGTGGACTTTCCCTCACCGTTTGCTCCGATGAGACCGATATGTTCCCCCTTTAACAGGCGGAAAGAAACGTCCGTAAAGATAGCCCGGTCTCCGAAACCATGGCTTAAGTGTTCTACATTTAAAATACTCATAAAACTTCTTTTATTCCGGCTTTTCCTTAAAATTCAGCCGTTTTCCCTTTCTCCTGGGATCCCAGGTAAACCTATATAACTGCAAGCAGGCTTGCGTCGAACTTCAGACCTTTTGAACCTGATATCATATAAATAATGTCATGATCGGAATCGTGATCAGAGAGAACAGTGTATTGGTAAGCAGACATTTCGACGCATACACCGGATCTGATCCATATTTCTCCGCCAGAAGCGCCGTCGTGCTTCCCGCAGGCATCGCTGTAAGAATCACCGCGCACCCTGTCATGATCGGATCTGCATTTAACAGGCGCATGATAAAGAGCGCCAGAAATGGCAGTGCCACAAGGCGCATAAACGCCAGGTACACAGTACTCCAGTCCTTAAAGGACGCCAGTGTCAGTTCCGTCATCATCGTCCCGATCAGGACCATGGAGAGCGGAGTTGTACAGTTTCCAAGTCCTGTGACAGACTTTGCCAGAAATTCCGGCAGAGTAAAGTCTGTGAAGCTTCTGAAAAGTCCGATAAAGATCACGATCACGCACGGATTCAGCATGACCTTCTTAAACGCCGCCTTTTTATCCGCCTCCGCCGTGAAAATCGATACTCCCGCCGTCCACATAAAGATACGGTTCGGGATAATAAAGATCGACGCCAAGAACATTCCCGCCTCGCCGAGCACCGCCTTCACGATCGGCAGCCCCAAAAACGCCGCGTTATTGACGAGTGTGGCATACTGTAAGACGGATTTTTTCTCCTTCGGATACATGTTGTAGACAACTTTTCCACCGAGCCATGCCGCGAAGCAGATAAAAAACGCCACTCCGAGACACAGGGCCGCCTGTTTTAACATGTCCAATGTGATATGCATGCTGAAGGAGTTAAAGATCATACAGGGCAGCGTGATTCTGAGAACAAAATCCGTGAGCTTTCCCTGCATCTTTTTTTCAATAATTCCACGCTTTCTGCAGTAAAATCCCACCGCCATGTACACGAGCAGGATCGCCTGGGTCGAAAGCATCTTCATAAAATTTTCCATCTGGTCCCTTATTTCTAAATACACACAGTCCGAAAAAAGGCTGTGCAGGGAACAGCGTTTCCGCCGCCTGCACAGCCTTTTGCTGCCCTCTCGGGATTAAAATTATTCGTCTACGCTGTAGTTCGGAGCCTCTTTTGTGATGTGGATATCATGCGGATGGCTCTCGCGGAGTGCGGCTGCGGAGATCTTAACAAAATGACTGTTCTCCTGAAGCTCTTTGATATCATGAGCACCGCAATATCCCATACCGGCACGAAGACCGCCCAGCATCTGGAATACGGTATCCTCAACGAATCCCTTGTAAGCAACACGTCCTTCAACACCTTCCGGAACAAGCTTCTTCGCGTTCGACTGGAAGTAACGGTCCTTACTGCCGTTCTCCATAGCAGAAATAGATCCCATTCCACGGTAAACTTTATATTTTCTTCCCTGATAAAGTTCGAAGTCTCCCGGGCTCTCATCGCAGCCCGCGAACATGGATCCCATCATGCAGACATTACCGCCGGCTGCGAGAGCCTTTGTAACATCTCCGGAATACTTGATACCGCCGTCGGCGATGATCGGAATACCGTACTCCTTCGCAACTGCATAGCAGTCCATAACAGCAGTGATCTGCGGAACACCGATACCTGCAACGACACGTGTCGTACAGATCGATCCCGGTCCGATACCAACCTTAACAGCGTCAACGCCGGCCTCGATCAGGGCTCTTGTAGCCTCACCCGTTGCAACGTTACCGGCGATTACCTGAAGATCCGGATATTTCTCCTTGATCATCTTTACGCAGTTGAGAACGTTCGCAGAGTGTCCGTGCGCAGAGTCGAGAACAACAACATCGACCTTTGCATTTACAAGGGCTTCTGTTCTCTCAAGAACATTTGCTGTGATTCCGATTGCAGCACCGCAGAGAAGTCTTCCGTGGTCATCCTTTGCGGAGTTCGGATACTTGATCTGTTTCTCGATATCTTTGATCGTAATGAGTCCTTTTAAGTTAAAGTTTTCATCAACGATCGGAAGCTTCTCGACTCTTGCCTTTGCAAGAATGCGCTTTGCTTCTTCCATGGTTACGCCTTCTTTAGCTGTAACCAGATGCTCGGAAGTCATGCACTCCTTGATCTTCTTGGAATAATCTTCCTCAAATTTCAGATCACGGTTTGTGATGATTCCGACAAGCTTTTTACCCTCAGTAATCGGAACACCGGAAATGCGGAATTTTGCCATCAGCTCATCTGCATCTTTTAATGTATGTTCCGGGGACAAATAAAATGGGTCTGTGATTACTCCGTTTTCAGAACGTTTTACCTTATCTACCTCTTCAGCCTGCGCCTCGATCGACATGTTTTTGTGAATGATACCGATTCCGCCCTGTCGCGCCATAGCGATCGCCATGCGGTGCTCAGTAACGGTATCCATGCCGGCACTCATAAATGGAATATTGAGTTTGACTTTCTTTGTCAGGTGTGTTGAAACATCAACCTGATTTGGGATTACTTCAGAATATGCAGGTACGAGGAGCACATCATCAAATGTAATACCTTCACCAATGATCTTACCCATTTTATGGTTCCCTCTCTTTCTTCTGTTTTATTATTTTTAAAAAAAATATAACTAAAAACTGTCGTTGCGTCAGTTCCAGTTATTATCCTAGAGTATAACAGCTTTGTCGAATTTTAGCAACCGTCAATTCATATAATTTTTTTCACTTTTTTATTATTTTTGCTTATAAATTTCCGAAAATTTTTCAGCCCGGCAGTTCCAGCCTCGCCATACGGAATTACCGGTACTCTTTCAGGATCTCCAGAAACTCAAGATTTTCCTCGTGCGTCCGGACGCAGATCCTGTAAAATCTCGAATCGAGTTCCCTGTAGTTTTTGCAGGACCGGATCAGGATCCCGTGTTCCAGAAAAAACTCGTACAGCCACGATTCCTGCTCCGTCTTAAAATCCTTAAACAGAAGGAAATTCGCCTCCGAATGGAACACTGTAAATCCCGCCTTTGTGAGTCCGTCCGAGAGAACCTTTCTCTCCTTTTCCACCAGCTCCCGCATTTTTTTCAGGAACGGGATCCGCTCATCCGAAAGAGCCGCCAGCCCAGCTTCCTGGGCCGGGATCGATACGCTCCACGGCTGCCAGTTTTCTTCCATCCGCTCGATAAGCCCCGGATCCGTGCAGAATCCATAGCCGATCCGCAGTCCCGCCATCGCGTATGTCTTCGTAAATGCCCTGAGGAGAAATAACGTTCCCCCATTTTCCGGCATTCCTTCCTTCCACGCCAGAAATTCCCGGATACAGCCATCCGCCTTTTCTTCATTTAAGAATTCGATAAAGCATTCATCGATCACGGCAACGATCCCCGCTCTTTTGCAGTAGTCGAGGATCTTTAAGAGATCCGCTTTTCTCATCATCGCACCGGTCGGATTTGCCGGTGTACACAAAAAGATCATATCGGGGCGTTCTTTTTTCAGAAATTCCAGATATTCGGAAATGTTTAGAAAAAAGGATTCCGATTCTTTTAAGTAAAAAAAGGAAACTTCCGTCCCACATGCTTTCAGTGCGGTCTCATATTCCATAAAAGACGGGGCGGGGATCGCGGCTTTCTTCGGGCATAACGTCTGCACCAGCCGGAAGATCAGCTCCGCAGCGCCGTTCCCGAAGATCATCATCTCCCCCGGGATCCCGGTAAGTTCCGACATTCTCGCGCGGAGTGCTCCGCAGGTACTGTCCGGGTATCTGGTGCTGAGTGCGATGCTCTTCATCGCCGCCTCCCACACAAAATTCGGCATCCCCAGTGGATTTACATTGATCGAAAAGTCAAGCTCCACGTTCCGGTTCCGGTAAACATCACCGCCGTGTCCGTATTCCATCACTGCTCACCGCCTTTTAACAGCACCGGGATCCCGCAGACAACGCGAAAGACCGTTCCCGCGCGTGCTGCCAGATACTGGCACGCGTCCCCGGTCATCTCACGCCAGAGGCGGTCATCCGCGTCCACCGGGACGATCCCGCAGCCGATCTCATCACAGGTGATGACTGCTGCCGGATTTTTTTCCAGAATTTCATCCAGAAAGCGGTACATGCACGCTTCCGCCCTGTCCCCGCAATTTTCCTCATTTCCAGCCGGATATTCCGTCCGCAGTCCCGACTCGTCCGGATCCGTGATCATTCTTCTTATATACATATGAAGATTTAAGATCGCCTCCGCGTTGAACGCATCGGCAAATCGCGTTTTTTCTCCGTCCGCCGCACAGATAAAGCGGTCTTCTCTGTTCTCCGCCGCCCTTTTCATGGCAAATTCCGCTTTTCCCTGATGCGCTCCCCCTGTGATCAGCGTGATCCCGTCTGTCATATGCTCCATTTTCTCCTTGTCCTCTCTCTGAGCCGTGTTCTTCTCCGCAGTTTTTATCTTTACCGGAATTCCGCAGAGGACCTCATACACTTCATCGGCCTCCCCGGCCAGCGCAATATTGATCTCTCCCAGAAGGTTCCGGTACTCTTCCGTCTCCTCCGAGTATGCCCCCTGATCTCCGGAGACATCATTTGTCACGATCACGAAAAAGCCGGACTTCTTCCTGACCTTTTCGATTCCGGCAAGGATCCTCTCTTTTGCATGTTCCTCCGGATTCTTCATATCTCCCCGGTACATCTCATTCGCCGCAAGGTTTGAAACACATTCCAGAAGACAGCGGCTCCCAGCCGGGATCTCCGCCGTTTCAAGATCTACCGGACATTCGATCGTCCTGAAATTCTTCTCCGCCCGCATATTCCGGTGTTTCCGGATCCGCTCCCTGCACTCCTCATCCCAGGCGATCATCGTCGCCAGATACCAGGATGGGCAGGTCTTATTTTCTTCCACCCGTTCTCTTTTATCCTGTTCAAGGATCAGCGATTCCGCAAATGCCGATTTTCCGCTCGAACTGCCTCCGTTTACAAGAATCATCATAGTCTCTTCTCTCCTATTATCCGTGTACATCACAAGCGCTGCCGCATAGCATCTTTTTACAGCCTGGGATCATACGCCGCCGCCACCGTCACGCCATCTCCCGCTTCCTTTTTAAATAAGATCCGGCAGTCTCTGACTCCCATCCGGCAGGCTGCCACCGCAGATCTCTCGCAGACATTTCCGGTTCCCGTCGTCTTTTTGACAAATTCCGACTCTGTAAACGTTCCCGGCTGGCTGTTCAGCTCCTCACTGGAAAAGGTGAGAAACGGGACCTGCAGCGTATTTGCAAAATCGATGATCCCCTGTTCCTGCTTTTTGATATCGATACTCGCGACCGCAAAGACACTTCTGAGGTCGATCCCGTTCCGCCTCATAGCGTCCTCCACCGTCTCTCGGATCTTCTCCGCGGGAGTTCCCCGTTTGCATCCGATCCCCAGTGCCACACACCTCGGTACGAGGCGCAGGACACGGTCTGACGGGATCCCGTCCTTCTCCCGGTCCGACACCGTGATCCGGATATTCCGTTTACAGAGCCGGTCGCGAAACAGTCCCTCCGGTATTTTTTTCCATCCTGAAAAGCCGAAATCCGAGAACACGCCAACCGGTTCCTCCGCAAGAATATCCGCCGAGATCCTTTTTGCAAGTACCCGGTCTGTGATCACAAGCCCGTGATCCTTTGCAAAGACATCCACTGCGAATTTCCGTTCCACATCCGTCGCCGTCGTGACGACAGGGACCGCCCCGATCCCACCGGCCACAAACTCCGCCAGGCGGTTTGCTCCTCCTACATGACCGGAAAGGAGCGGGATCACGAACGTTCCCGCCTCATCCACGCAGAGAACGGCCGGATCATGGAATTTATCCTGCACGAACGGGGCGATGGCGCGGACAGCGATCCCGCAGGCGCCGACAAAAATAAGCGCATCCGAGCGCTGAAACTCCGCCCCGGTCCACGCGGAAAGTCCGCCCTCCGCGATCGCCTGATAAGGAAGACCGGCATCTTCCCTGGCAAGCCGGAGCGCGTAACGCCCTGCGACCCACAGCGACGTGTCCCATTTTTCCTCATTTCCGCCGGCACTCCCCGTCCCGGCGATCTTTTTCATCGTTTCAAATCCCATTCTCGTAAAGCAGACGAGCGATACCTTCATCATCTTCCATCCTCTCCGGATCATGTCTCACTTGCATTCAGCCAAACTCTTTCTTCCTCATTATAAAAGAAAACTGCCGGTTGTTCAACGGCAGTTTTCCTGTTACTTTTTGCGGGTAGGAATTTTCGGTCCGAAAATTTTCCTTTTTCTCCTCATCAGATGTGTTCTTCCCCCGCAGACAGCTCTCTTTTCTTTTTTGTCATAAGACCGCCGATCCGTCCGCTCTCCTTTGCAGTGAGTGACCTCCACCCGCCGGCTACAACCTTGTCGGCAAGTCCCAGTTCCTTCGCGATCTCAAATTTCATCCGATCCTCCGGCTTTATATGCTCCGGATCGATCGGTTCCCTTTTCTTTTTAGACAATGGTCCACACTCCTTCCGTAAAGGAAGTATGCCCGGATCCTGTCTTTTTATTCCCTTAGTTTCCGCTCTGGAAGATCACGATCTTCTCTGTCTTTGCGGCATCATCTGCAGATGTCCAGACGAGGATATCGGTTCCCTCTGTGAGATCTTCCTCGGAAACGATATTTTTAGTCAGATACGGAAGAAGTCTTGTCTCAGCCGTGATCGTGTATTCGCTGCCATCCACGGTTGTTAAAACGAACTCTCCGTCTGCACTTCCCTGATCAAGGCTCTCTACCTGGGTATATTTCGGGAACGCCGCGTCCTCCGGAACATCCGTGATGATCATGATCCCGTTCGCAATCGGCGGCAGACTCATTGTCATCGCCGATCCCACATAAACGTTCACTGCTTTTCCTTCCGTCAGAGTATCTGCTTCAACCGGGTAACCGTTGACGCCGTCGAGGATCTTTGTATCATCAGAGATCGTGATGATCACTTCCTCGGTAGAATCCCCGACCTGGCGGTTCATCGTAAGCTCACCGTTTTCCATGGAAACAACGGTGCCGACAAACGGAGCGTATTCACTCTCTGCCTCCGCTCCTGTGCCCTCCGGGTTTTCGCCGCCTGGAAGCATTGTCGCCTCATTTTCTGTCGTTGCGGAAGTTTCCGTTCCTGCCGGAGTCTCAACGACAACAGCTTTTGTCTCTTCCTTTGTCTGTCCGTCCGCCTTTGCACATCCGGTAATTCCCATAGATGCCATCATCATCGCTGCACATGCCAGCGCAGTCATTTTTTTCATATTCTTCATAATATCAGTTCCTCCTCAAATTTTCCAGATTTCAAAAAAGTTGTCGCAGCTGTTTTCTTTTTTGTAGGCATATCTTAGCATATAATTCTTGAAAATACACTAGGATTTCATTTACAAATCCCTTACGCATTTTTGTAGAAAGGATCCGGATTGCGGCATTTCTGCGGCAATCCGGGCACTTTGGAGTGCGCACCCCGGGCAGGCAATGCCCTTTTGCTTAACAGGGAGTTCCGTTGAAATTTCCCGTTAAGCAAAAAAGGGACATCACAACTGTGATGTCCCAAAAAATTCATTTCCGATCAAAGACTTCCGGATTACTCCTCAGTCTGCTCCTGTGCGTTGTCAGCCTCAAGAGCCTTCATGCTTAAGCTGATCTTTCTGTCTGCCTCGTTGAAGTCAACGATCTTTGCAGTGATCTCCTGACCGATGGAAAGTACATCAGCCGGTTTTGCAACGTGCTCTCTGGAGATCTGGGATACATGAAGCAGAGCGTCTACGCCCGGCTCAAGCTCAACAAATGCACCAAAGTCAGTCATACGAGCTACTTTACCCGTAACTACGTTGCCTACTGCGTACTTCTCAGCAGCGTTTGCCCACGGATTTGTCTCCGGGAACTTCATGGAAAGGGCAATCTTCTCACCGTTGATGTCTTTGATGAGAGCTGTTACCTTATCGCCAACCTTGAATACCTTCTTCGGGTTCTCGATTCTGCCCCAGGACATCTCGGAGATGTGGAGTAAACCATCAGCGCCGCCGAGATCGATGAATGCACCGAAATCAGTTACGTTCTTAACAGTTCCTTCTACCTTGTCGCCTACAGCGATCTTCTCGAAGAGAGCTTTCTGCATCTCAGCCTTCTTAGCAACGATAAGCTGCTTGCGGTCACCGATGACTCTTCTTCTTCTCGGATTGAATTCTGTGATCACGAATTCGATCTCTTTATCAGCATATTTGGATAAATCTTTCTCATATACGTCGGATACAAGGCTTGCCGGGATGAAGATTCTTGCTTCGTCCACGATTACGCTTAAACCGCCGTCAAGAACCTGGGAAACCTTTGCAGTAAGAACTTCATGGTTCTCGAATGCTTCCTCAAGTCTCTTATTTCCTCTGTCTGCAGCCAGTCTCTTGTAAGAAAGAGCAACCTGACCTTCACCGTCGTTCACCTTTACGACTTTGGCTTCCATCTCGTCACCAACATGTACAAGATTTCTTAAGTCTACATTGGACTCGTTTGTGTATTCACTGCGGGTAATGATGCCATCAGACTTGTAACCAATATTTAAAACGATTTCGTCTTCTTTTACGTCAATGACCTTACCGGTGACAACCTCTCCTGTACGTATTGTTTTTAATGATTCTTCTAACATTTGTTCAAAACTTAATTCTGACATTTAGTATGAACCTCCTCGATAATATTGTTTGGGGTTGACGCCCCGGCCGTAATACCTACACTGCGCACAGAACTAATACATTCAGGATTAAAGTCGCCCAGAGTCTGGATGTAATAGGTGTTTTTACATTCCTTCCGGCAGATATCGTATAGCTTCTGGGTATTCGAGCTGTGTTTCCCGCCGATAACCAGCATCACGTCCACCTGCGAGGCTATCCTCATCGCTTCCACTTGTCTTTCCTGTGTTGCATTGCAAATCGTATTTAAAACAGTTATATCATACCGCGTTTTAGAAATTTTTTCAACTAGATCTTGAAATTTCTTGTAATTAAATGTCGTCTGGGATACGATACAAAGCTTTTCGTCCTCCGGTAATTCCAGTCTGCGGAAATCATCCATGTTTTCGATGACTTTTGTCCTCTCATCACCCCAGCCCTTGATGCCCTGCACTTCCGGATGGTCCTCACTGCCGACGATCAGGACTCTTCTTCCCTCTGCAGTCTGTTTTTCCACGATCCGGTGGATCTTTTTTACATACGGACATGTGGCATCGACGATCTCCACTCCGTTTTCTTTCAAAATGTCATAGACATCTTTTCCGACGCCGTGGGAACGGATCACAACAACGGCATCGCGGATCGTCTTCAGCTCTTCCAGAGTGTCGATGACCTCCACTCCTTTTTCCTGAAGATCCCCCACGACCTGTTCATTGTGGATGATCGGACCGTAGGTGTAGATCGGTTTTTCCGTCTTTCCGATCTGCTCATATACTTTTTCCACAGCACGCTTCACGCCAAAGCAGAAGCCCGCTGTCTTTGCCACTGTTACTTCCATGTCACGCACCCTGCTTTTTCTCGATCATCGCAACGATCGCGTCCACAACTTCCTTCAGAGTCATGTCGGAGCTGTCAAGAAGCACCGCATCCTCCGCCTGCTTTAACGGAGAATTCTCCCGGTGCATATCCCGGTAGTCCCGGTCGATGATGTCCTTCTCGATCTCGTCGAGATCACAGTCAGTGCCTTTCTCTTTGAGCTCATTGTAGCGGCGTTTTGCACGGACTGCGGAGCTTGCAGTCAGATACACCTTCACGTCGGCATCCGGAAGGACGCAGGTTCCGATATCGCGGCCGTCCATGATGACGTCCGCCTGTCTCGCCAGCTCCTTCTGGAGTTCTACAAGCTTCTCCCGGACCTTTTTATAGACAGAAGTCGCAGATGCCATATTTCCGACCTCCTCGGTGCGGATCAGACCGGACACATTCTCACCGTTTAAGATCACCTGCTGCGCACCGTTCTCATAGCGGATCGTGATCTCCACCTGACCCAACGCGGCGTTGATCGCACTCTCGTCCGTTTTGTCGATGCCTTTTCGAAGAAAATAGAGTGCCATGGCCCGGTACATCGCTCCGGTGTCCACATAGATAAAGTTTTTCAGTGCCGCGACAGATTTTGCCACGGTACTCTTTCCGGCCCCTGCCGGGCCGTCGATCGCTACATTAAAAGACATGTCATTCTCCCCTTAGTTTATTTCAAGTTTTTTTATTTATTCGTGACTGTTCATTTATTCCGCACTTCTTCCGGCCAGCATTCCCGTCGACCAGGCGATCTGCAGGTTGAATCCGCCGGTGACGCCGTCCAGGTCAAGGACCTCTCCGGCGAAGTAGAGACCTTTTAACTTCTTCGACTCCATCGTGGACGGATTTACTTCCTTCACATTCACGCCGCCCTGGGTCACGATCGCCTCATTATATCCGCGAAGTCCTGTGAGCGTTACCGTGAATGCCTTCGTGAGGTCAACCAGGCGCTTCCGCTCCTCAGCCGTCACCTCATTGACCTGTTTTTCCGGATCGATCCCGCTTCTTTTGATCATCACAGGGATCAGTTTTGCCGGGAAGAGATGGTTCAGCGCGTTCTTGAACTGCTTATTCTTCGCCTCGTCGAAATCCCGCAGGATCCTGGCGTCCAGCTGCTCTTTCGAGAGCGCCGGTTTCAGGTCGATATCCATCTTAAGAGGCGTTTTTCTGATGATCTTCGCAGCATAGCTGCTGGCGCTTAAAACGACCGGTCCGCTGACGCCAAAATGGGTAAACAGCATTTCCCCGAATTCTTTCCAGAGAACCTTCTTTCCGTTCCAGACCGTCACCTCTATATTTCTCAGGGAAAGTCCCTGAAGCTCTTTCACATCGTCCTCCGCACACACGAACGGGACAAGCGCCGGTGACAGCGGTGTCACCGTATGGCCTGCCTCCTTTGCAAACCGGTATCCGTCCCCGGTAGACCCTGTAGACGGGTAGGAAAGTCCGCCTGTGGCGATCACCACCGCGTCGGCCTCTACGGTCTTTCCTGATTTTTCCAAGATGATCCCGGCTGCCTTTTCCTCGCGGATCACGATATCCTTTACCGGCTCATTCAGAAAGATCTTTACGCCGAGGGATCTCATCTTCCGCTCCAGAGCCCCTGTCACATCGGATGCATGATCCGATACCGGGAACATCCTTGCGCCGCGCTCTTCCTTTACCGGACAGCCATTTGCCTCCACGAGATCCACGATATCGAAATTCGTGAACCCGTAGATCGCACTGTAGAGGAATTTTCCATTGGAGACCATGTGTCTGAACAGGTCCTCCGTATCGCAGCCGTTTGTCAGGTTGCATCTTCCTTTTCCTGTAATATAGATCTTTTTTCCAAGCTTTTCATTTTTTTCATAGACGGAGACGTCATGTCCGCACTCCGCGGCGCCGATGGCAGCAGCCATTCCCGCTGCCCCGCCGCCGATAATCACAACTTTACTCATTTCTTCTTATCTTTTTCCACTTCTTTTATCTTTTTCTCCATGGCGTCCGCCACAGTCTCGAGGACCTTGATCCTCGCATACCATTTGGAATTTCCTTCCACGACAATCCAGGGTGCGTCCTTCGTGGAAGTCTTTTCCAACATTTCATTCACTGCAAGGACATAGGAATCCCACTTCTCCCGGTTTCTCCAGTCCTCGTCCGTGATCTTCCACTGTTTCTCCGGATTTTTCATCCTGTCATTGAAGCGCCGTTCCTGCTCATCTTTGTCGATCTGGATCCAGAATTTCAGGACAAGTGCTCCGGAATTGACGAAATGCGTTTCCATCTCGTTGATCTCCCGGTAGGCATGATGCCAGTCTGCCTCGGAGCAGAATCCCTCGATCCTCTCCACCATGACTCTTCCGTACCAGGTCCGGTCGAAGATCGCGATATGTCCGGCCTTCGGCACATTGTTCCAGAATCTCCAGAGATAGTGGTGGGATTTTTCCAGGTCATTCGGGGATGCCGTCGGGCAGACCTTGTAACCTCTCGGGTCGAGGTGGCTTGTCAGACGCTTGATCGCGCCGCCTTTTCCAGCCGCATCCCATCCCTCGAATCCCAGTATCACCGGGATCCGCAGACGATAGAGTTCCCCGTGGAGCGTCTCCAGGCGTTTCTGGAGCTTTGCCAGTTTTTTCCGGTACTCTGCCTCCTTGAGGCTCTTCGTAAGATCCGCTTTCGCAAGAATCCCTTTTTCATACCGGTCCGGCGGGAGCGGAGCTTCAAAAAATTCCGGCTCTTTTCCTGCCCGTTTTTTCTCAAGCGCCTTTTCCAGAACATCCGCCACCGTCTTTATCACTGTAAGGGCCGTTTCCGTCTTATCCTTCGCATCGATCACATACCAGGGTGCGTAAGGCATATCGGTCCGGCGGATCATCTCGTCGCTGATCTTTTTGTATTTTCCGTAGTGGGCGTTCCTCTCACGCTCTTTTTCTGTCACGCGCCATGCGGTATCCTTTGATCCCAGGAGTTTTTCAAACCGTTTTGCCTGTTCTTTTTCCGATATTTCGAGGAACAGCTTCACGATGACTGTTCCGCCGTCCACGAGACAGCGTTCAAATGCAAGAATATCCTCAAACGCTGCATCCACCTGTTTCTCCTTCAGGATCCCCTCAAAGCGGTCCGCCTGGACTCCCCGGTACCAGCTCGTGTCATAGATCGCGATCCGCCCCGCTGCCGGGGCATGGACCGCAAACCTCCAGAGGAACGGGCGGAGTGCCTCCTCCTCGGTATCCTTGTCTCCGGTGTAAACGTCAAATCCTCTCGGATCAAGCGCCTGCATGAGACGCCCGATCTGAACGCCCTTTCCGGCGCCATCATACCCGTCAAACAGGAGATAGACCGGGATCTTTTCCTCCTTACATTCCCGCTGCAGGCTTCCAAGTCTTTCCATCTCTTTTTTCAGGACTTCTTTTTTCTGCTTTTTTTCATCTTTCATCGGCTGATTCCTCCACTCTATGGTCCGATCAGACATTCTTAACCATTTTTGTTTCCCATGCCTATTTGCAGTTTTTCCGCCCTGGCACGATCTGTCATCAGTTTCTTCCAATTCCCGTCCGGGTATGCTTTTTACTGATTCATCCGCGCGTGCTCTCCCGCAAGCTCTTCATACAATTTCAGCGCATTCCAGTTCTGGTTCGTCGGTGTGAGCACTGCCTTGTAGTCGATCCGTCCGGCTCCTGCCTTTCTGAGCGCCAGGATCACCCGGTCCACCTGTCCGGACGTAAGACCTGCCATCACCATCATCTCTTTTTCAAAGTCCTCTCCGTCGTAGATCTCGCCGCAGGAAGTGATCTCCTTCACTCCTGCGAGATATCCCACCGGTTCCAGATACTCTTCCTTCTTCACTGCGCGAAGCTTCATTCCAAGTGGAAACAGCGCTTTTTTGATCTTTAACAGTCTCTCGCCCTCCGGCAGATGGTATAAAAGGATCGTAGGTTTCATATATTTTTCTGATTCCTTCCTGTTTTCATGTATTTCATTATATCAATTCCCGTGCAGCTTTGCAACGGCACAGAAAGATCCATGATTTTTTTGTTGATTTTTCCCTGGATTCTGATATAATGAATTTACTTCCGGGGTATGGCGTAGCTTGGTAGCGCGCTCGGCTGGGGGCCGAGAGGTCGCAGGTTCAAATCCTGTTGCCCCGATTTTTATAAGAGCAGAGGCTGAAAAAGCCTCTGCTCTTTTTGTTTTTCTTCTCTATTCTTCTTTCAGCACCCCGTTTATCCCGCGGATCACAAGCATCGTGATCACCATCAGCACGATCGCGATCGGAAGTGCGATCCAGGCGGACTGGACGAAGCCTGCGATGATGTAGGAGATAAAGGATACCACCGCAGCCACGATCGCATACGGAAGCTGGGTCGTCACATGGTTTACATGCTCACACTGGGCACCGGCAGACGCCATGATCGTCGTGTCAGAGATCGGGGAACAGTGATCCCCGCAGACAGCTCCTGCCATGCAGGCGGAGATGGAGATGATCATGAGATCCGGATTGCTGTTCTCAAATACCGCAACAACGATCGGTATCAGGATTCCGAAAGTTCCCCAGGATGTTCCCGTCGCAAATGCCAGGAAACAGCCCACAACGAAGATGATCGCCGGAAGGAAATTTAAGAAGGAACGGGCGCTGGACGCAACCACAGTCGCCACATAGACATCTGCGCCGAGGCTGTCCGTCATCGCCTTCAGTGTCCATGCGAAGGACAGGATCATGATCGCCGGGACCATGGACTTAAAGCCTTCCGGGATACATGCCATGCACTCGGAGAATTTCAGGACCCGGCGCACCTGATAGAGACCGATGGTGATCAAAAGTCCAAAAAAGCTTCCCATCGTAAGTCCCAGGGACGCGTCACTCTGGGAGAAGGCTGTCACAAAATCCTCTCCTGAGAAAAATCCACCCGTATAGAGCATGCCGATCATGCAGCAGATGATCAGGGATATGATCGGGATCAGAAGATCCAGAACAGTTCCCCTGACAGAGACCTCCGGCTGTTTCTCCGTGTCATACGGACGTCCCGGCGTGGTATAAAGGTCCCCCTTGAGCGCATTCTTCTCATGAAATTTCATAGAGCCGAATTCTGTCCGTAAGAGTACCATTCCGATCATCATCACGATCGTCAGGATCGCGTAAAAGTTGTATGGGATCGCCCGCACGAAGATAGAAAATCCGTCCTCGCCCTCAACAAATCCGGTAACCGCGGCCGCCCAGGAAGAGATCGGCGCGATAATGCAGATCGGAGCTGCCGTCGCATCGATCAGGTACGCGAGTTTTGCTCTTGAGACTTTAAATTTGTCTGTCACAGGGCGCATCACGCTTCCCACAGTCAGGCAGTTAAAATAATCATCGATAAAGATCAGACAGCCCAACAGGATCGTCGCAAGCTCCGCGCCCACGCGTCCCTTAATATGATCCGCCGCAAACTGGCCGAATGCTGCCGACCCGCCGGCCCGGTTCATCAGGCACACCATCGTTCCAAGGATCACAAGGAAGATCAGGATTCCCACATTGTAGCTGTCAGAGAGAACACTGATCATTCCATCCTCAAAGATATGGGTGATCGTTCCCTCAAAGCTGAAACCGGAATACAGGATTCCACCCATGAGAACACCGACGAACAAGGAACTGTACACCTCTTTTGTGATAAGTGCCAGCCCGATCGCCACGACCGGCGGAACGAGCGCCCAGAACGTCGCGTAGACCGCCGGCACATACTCTTCCGTCTGCTCTGCGCCAAATACGGTTGTCGCGAACATCAGGATCAGCACCACGGAAAGCACTGCTGTCCTTTTAATATTTTTCTTCATATCCGTCATAACGGACTCCTCCCTCCTGCCTCCGGAAAGCTCCACGCTCTCCACTTTTCCTGCAGTTCTATGTTTTATGTGACTGCCCGGTGCCTTCCGGCTGCCGGCTTATTTTTATGTAACAGGGAATTCCCCGGAATTTCCTGTTACTATGAAGAAATCCCCTCTCATCAGTACAATTCTGGTGAAAGGGGATCACAACATACACAATTACGATTCTTTATTCATCCCAGTTGTGGTATACAGCCTGTACGTCATCATCCTCGTCAAGGAGATCAAGGATTCTCTGCATCTTCTTGATCGCTTCCTCGTCAGTAAGTTCTACCCAGTTCTGCGGGATCATAGTAATATCAGCCTCTACCATCGGGATTCCGGCTTTCTCGAGAGCCTCGCGGACCGCACTGAAGTTGTCCGGATCTGTGATAACCTCGTAGCTGTCCTCTTCCTCGGAGAAATCCTCAGCGCCTGCATCAAGTGCAGCCATCATGAGCTCGTCGGCATCCATATCACACTCTTCTTTGTCGATCACGATCTGGCCCTTGCGGTCGAACATGAAGGAAACGCTTCCCTGAGCACCTACGTTTCCGCCGCCCTTTGTGAAGGCGCTTCTAACATTAGCTGCAGTACGGTTCTTGTTGTCAGTCAGTGTGTCAACGATAATCGCTACACCGCTCGGGCCGTATCCTTCGTATGTTAAGTTCTCGTAGTTTACAGAGTTTAAGTCACCGGCAGCTTTTTTGATACCGCGGTCGATGGTATCGTTCGGCATGTTGTTTGCTTTCGCTTTTGCAATTACATCACGCAGTTTGCTGTTGTTAGCCGGATCAGCGCCGCCCTCTTTAACTGCGACAGCGATCTCTCTTCCGATTACGGTAAAGATCTTACCCTTTGCTGCGTCGTTCTTCTCTTTCTTATGTTTGATGTTGGAAAATTTATTATGTCCTGACATCGTTTTAGCTTCCTTTCTCTTCGCATCTCGCTCTTTTTTATCTCTCGTGCACCAGTCCCAGGGATCTTTTCGTGCGCATTATACATAGTCTAAAATATTTTAACATCATTTTTCTGATATGGCAAGCGCTTTTTCCGGATACCCCTGCTCCACTTTTCCTTGACACATTCCACTCTGAGTATTTATACTCATTTCATAGCGATCCAGTGCCTTCCGGTCTATGATCTTCCGGGGTCAGCCCGGCAGATTCTGTGGATGGATGCATCTGACCTGCATTTTTGCGCAAGTGCGCATCATTGGCGCATTAGTGCCTGTTTGTATAATAGGGAATTCTTCGGATTTCCTATTACAAAATATTAATTATGGAGGACATGACGATGAAGAAGATTGAGATCGACACATTCCTGAAGTTCCGTTTTTTGAGCAACCCACATTTCTCACCCGATGGAACGAAGATCGCCTTCACGGTATCCGTACCGGACCGGGAGACCAATGGCTATCTGTCTGACCTGTACTTGTATGATCTCGGGAAGAAGACTGTCTCCCGTGTCACCTGCGCCGGTGACGCGAAGATCTGGTCCTGGACAGCAGAAAATACGCTGATCTTTACTGCGGCCCGGACTGCGGCCCTTAAAAAGGAAAAAGAAAACGGCACTTCTTTCTTTTATGAAATCTCCCCGTCCGGCGGCGAAGCCTCATGCCGCGCATCGGTTCCGGCTTCCGTCACAGGGATCCGTCTTCTCCCGGACGGGCGTTACCTCCTGACGATCCGCCATGATAATTACAAGGATACAAGGAAGAAATCTTA
Source organism: Clostridium sp. MCC344 (assembly GCF_018785365.1). Taxonomy (NCBI): domain Bacteria; kingdom Bacillati; phylum Bacillota; class Clostridia; order Eubacteriales; family Clostridiaceae; genus Clostridium; species Clostridium sp. MCC344. Next base: position 199,815 of record NZ_WQPQ01000026.1, read on the forward strand.
CGAGGTCTTCGACGAGCTTCCGTTCTGGGGCAATGGCCAGGGATACACGAACGCGAAGAGAAACCGTTACGCTGTCTATGATATGGGATCCGATAAGCTCACTTACGTGGCGGACGAATGGACTGACTGCTCCCAGTATTCTGTCCTTGGAAACCTCCTGCTCTACAAGGCATATCCGTGGAAACAGAGTGTCATGGGAATCCGTCCGGGCGTTTATCTTTATAACCTCTCCACCAGAGAGACAAAAACCTTGATCGCGCCGGATTCCATGCGCACCGGAGTTGTCTCCCTCTTAGACGAAAAGACTGCACTCATTGCGGCAACGGATGACTCCTATAAGGATACGACGAAATACTGTGACTTCTACCATATGGATCTCGCTGACGGATCCATGAAGCTGATCCATCCTTATGAATCTTCCATCGGCGGCTCCTCCGTGGGCTCCGATTCCAGATTCGGCGCAGGACAGACATTTAAGGCTGTGGACGGGGAATTTTACTATATTTCCACCGTGGAAGATTTTTCCCATCTCTATAAGATCTCCCGGGGCGGCACTGTCTCCGGGCCGCTGACGGCAGGAAGCTCCTGCGACAGCTTCGATCTTGCGGGCGGACACATCGCCTCCATGGAATTCCACGGCCTCCACATTGCGGAACTTTTTGTAGACGGCAAGCAGGTGACCCACATGAATGACTGGCTCACCGACGAGTACGATGTCCAGACTCCGGAAGCCTTCACATTTACTGCCAGCGATGGGTACGAGATCCACGGATGGGTATTAAAACCGGCAGGTTTCGAGAAAGGAAAGTCCTATCCCGGTATCTTAAATATCCACGGCGGTCCTAGAACCGTTTATTCAGATGTCTACTATCATGAGATGCAGATGTGGGCAAACCGCGGATATTTTGTGTTCTTCTGCAACCCGAGAGGATCTGACGGACGGGGCACGGACTTTGGAAATATCAACGGAATCTACGGAACTGTGGACTATCAGAACCTGATGGATTTCACGGATGAAGTCCTGAAACGGTACCCGATGATCGATCCGGAACATCTCGGTGTCGCAGGCGGCTCCTACGGCGGCTTCATGACAAACTGGATCATCGGACATACAGACCGGTTCCACGCGGCGGCTTCCCAGCGTTCCATCTCTAACTGGGTATCCTTTGAGCACAACTCCGATATCGGACATACCTTCATCTTAAACAACCAGGGAGCCAACACGAGGACCGATGTGGAGCTTCTCTGGAAGCAGTCCCCGCTCCAGTTTGCGCCGAACTGCAAGACACCGACACTATTTATCCACTCCGATGAGGACTACCGATGCTATATGGCGGAAGGACTCGCCATGTTCAGCGCCATCAAGCGGAACGGCTGCCCGTCGAAGCTTTGCCTGTTCCATGGAGAAAATCATGAGCTGTCCAGAGGCGGAAAGCCGGAGAACAGGATCGACCGGATGACGGAGATCATTGACTGGATGGATGAATATTTAAAATAAAGGAAACAATCCTACCGCTCTTTTTATACATGCCATAAGATTTCCTGTTAATGAAAAAGAATGTGCCTTGGCACATTCTCGCGCCTCGCGCGGTCGCTTGCGACAATTTACATCTTCGCGCGAGTGCGCTCTTTGGCACGTCAGTGCCTTTTTATGTAACTGGGAATTCCTCGGAATTTCCTGTTACATAAAAAATGGCTGCAGGGTCGTATCCCCTGCAGCCACAGATCTTATCATTATCGATTCACATAATTCAACACCAATGCAAGAAGCAGCATATGGACCGGATAAAACGCATAACAGCTATACTGGAAGACTTTCGTATGGCAGCCCTGCCGTCCACGATACAGCCAGATCGGAAGCAATGAAAGCAATGCAAGTCCCTGCTGGCAGAGTTCAAAGTCCATCCCCAAAAAACGGATGGGGTACATCAGACCTCCCAGAAGCTCTACGTTGACCCAATAAAGCGCCAGAAGCTGTCCGGAAAAACACCACCATTTTCTTCCCCGGAAAAAGTAAAAAATAAACAGCGTCAATACACCTGCACCGTAGTAATCTGCCATCCCTACCGTCCCAAGCGCACTTCCAACCAGCACGACCAGTACCGCCGTCGGCAGAAAGATCCACAGCTTCCGTTTTTTTCGAACTTTTTCCATCAAATGGATTCCAGAAAGTCCTATTAACAATGTCCAGATCACATTCTGATGAAACGGATAAAACCAGGTTCCGCCATACATCAGATCAAAGGGGATCTCCGACAGCACCGCAAACAGCAGCAGCCGGAGAATATACTTTTTAAAGCTGTGCGTGTGAAAATATCCTTCCACTGCCATAAATGCAAAGATGGGAAACGCGAGCCTTCCTACGCAGGTCAGCCAGTCCTGCGCCGGAAGAAGCGTAGCCCAGAGATGATCCATCAGCATAAATGTCATAGCAATGATATGAAGCATTGCCGCACTGATGTCAAAGATTCCTGACTGAGATGAATGTACTTGATTTTTTATCATATTGTCACTCCTGTTATTTTCTCTCAGTCCAATTATACTTCCATTTACCGTCTCTGGTCAAATCCTTATCAGTGACAACGTTTCTTCTGCCTACCGTCTCACGTTCACGCCTGTCAAAATCGAATCCTGTAAGCCCTGCCCATAGTGCTGCTTCTTTTCGTCTGTGTCTGGCTATGATTTCATATCTACCACCATGTGGACTCTTTCTCACCAGAAACAGAACTAATACACTTTCTTTCTAAAGCAACAAATTATGTTCTCATTTGGTTGTTCCCTTCGCTGCGCTAGAGAAAAACGGGATTATACCCGTGAGCAAATTGCGGATCGTGCCGAAATCAGTTCTCGTTTTCTAGCAGCTATCGAGAATGACAAACGAAAGCCGAGCTTGGACGTCCTGATCCGTCTCGTTAATGCTATTGGTGCTTCATTTGATGAAGTTCTCGCACCGCAGATAGAACAGGAGAGCGAAATCGTAGAGCGCATACAGCGTTTAGTCCTACAATGCAGTCATCGGGAACAGGAGCTTTTACTTGCCCTGATTGACAAAATGCTCGACACAAGGGGAAACCCAGAGAAAGAATAAACGCGGCTGGGTATCTGCTTACCCGACCGCGTTTATTCTTTGTCCGCTGCTATTACGGGCAAACAGTCTTTTATTGTAGAAGGGGCATTCCAGTACACATGTCGTTTGGAATGCCCCTGTTTTAATTCTTAATTTGCTGGTAAAAACTTACTTTCTGGCTCCATCCGCACCGATGGTCTTGCCGTCTACGGTGGTATTCACCGCCATAGAGCCATCTGCGTAGAAGTAATACTGCTTACCGTCAATCTGCTTCCAACCACCAGAGAACATTTTGCCGGTATTTTTGTCCAACCAGTACCACTTCTGATCATTAGAGAGCCAACCTTTGACCAAATCCCCGTTTTTGTAGTAACTCCATTCACCGCTGTCATTCTGCACCCAGCCGTTGGCAGTCTGCGGATCGATGACGATCTCCACGAACCGCCGCAGGACGGTAGCGACTTCGGCTCTGGTTGCGGTTCCAGCAGGGTCGAAACAGTTGTTTGTCTTGCCCGCAAGGATGCCCGCCTGCTGCATGGACTTGACCGCATCCTTTGCCCAGGAAGAAATCTGCGCGTTATCGGCAAAGGTCACAGCCTCCAGCGTTTTCGGGATGGTGTAGCCCAGTTTGGTAGCGTAGTTCTTCATAATGACCGCCATCTGCTCGCGGTTGATGTTGGTATCCGGGGCGAAAGTAGTATCTGTCGTTCCACTGACAACGCCAGTCTTTGCCGCCCAGTTGACATAGGGGGCGTAGTAAGCATCTTCTTTCACATCGGTAAACATGCTGGTCTGGTAATCAGCCGGGTCAACACCTGCTAATCGCCCCAGTGCGGTGACAAACATTCCTCTGGTCATGCCGGTATTGGGACTGAAGGTGGTGGCACTGGTACCACTCAGCAGCCCACGGCTAACAACAAAGAGCATATTGTCCTTTGCCCAGTGGTTGTTCACGTCGGTAAAGGCAGGAATCTGATTCTTGTAGCCTATGCCGTAGATGCTGAAATGCTCTGCTACAAAAATCACTGCTTTCTGATCCATATTATAGCTGGATTTGCTGATCCACTGTACATTACCGTTTTCGTCCACATAAACCGCATACAGGTTGCCAGGCTGCTCGTTTTTCGCCGGAGTATACGGAATTGCAATGCTGACGGTCTTCCCGCTCAAGTTGACAGCAGTTTCCTTGCCGTTCTTTACTTCCCATAAGGTAATATCATAGACCGGGCGATTTCCAATGGCTGTTTCTACTTCCTGAGAGGTAACTGCGGTCTTCTTCATTTTTAGAATAAGATCTCCGGTAGTCTGACGGTTCAGTTCCTTTAGGGTATCCAGCATAAATCCAAAGTCAGCCATACTGTCGGTATCGATGGTGAACCGTTTGACACCAGAGGACACTAGTTTATCCAGTGCATCTGCTTTCAGCGTAATCTGCACACCAGCTAACGCTTTGCTGATTTCCACAGGAACAACCACCGCGATACCGTTTTTCGTATTCCCATGCTTTATTGAGTCAGACTGGGCAACGGAGATAACATCAGCAACTATGCTTCTTGTAATCACTGCATTTCCCTTACTATCCACTTTTACAGAATTTGATTTTGCTGTAGTTGGTGTGGTCGGGTTATCCTTGTTCGGACGATCAGTGATAAAGGCGTTGCCAGAGGGATCGTCCCTGTCTTCGGAAGATGAACTGCCGCTAGTATAGATCCAGTAGGCATATAGGGTGGTATCTGCCGTATAAACCTGATTTAAGGTAACTTTTATGCCGCCGGTCTGTTCGGTGTACCATCCATCAAAACGATAGTTGCCACCACGGGTTGGTGTAGGTAAAGAGGACAGCTTGCCGGAACTATCTGTGGTAGCAGCAACCGGATTGACACTGCCACCATTAGGGTAAAATGTCACGGTATAGGTATTTGCTTCCCACTTCGCCCAGTATTCCTTATTGCCCATTTCGGTGCTGCCAATTGCCGTAACAGGAGAGCCGGTCAGACTCTCGTTGTCATACCAGCCCTTGAACATGTGGCCTGTATAGGTCATATCGTCCGCTGTCGGAAGCGTTGCACCCACGCCGTAGGTGTATCCGGTGACATTGCCGCTGTTGATCGTGCCGCCGTTTGTGTTCAGCGTGACGGTGTAGGTATTTGCTTCCCACTTCGCCCAATACTCCTTATTGCCCGTTTCGGTGTCGCTGATTGCCGTAACAGGAACGCCGGTCAAGCCTTCGTTGTCATACCATCCCTTGAACGTATATCCCGTATAGGTCATATCGTTGGCTGTCGGAAGCGTTGCGCCCACGCCGTAGGTGTATCCGGTGACATTACCGTTGTTGATCGTGCCGCCGTTCGTGTGTAGCGTCACTGTATAGGTCGGGGCTGTCCACTGCACCGTCAGTTCCGTCACATCAGCAGGAACACTCTCACCGGGAGCGTAGCGTTTATTGTTGTTTCCGCTCCACATAAAATAATCGCCTTTATTTCCGTCAGGGCGGGTCAGACCATCGGACGCAGGTGCGGCAAACTCGCTGCAGTTTTTCACGATGATTTGAATAGCATCGGAGCTATTACCCAGCTTGCCGCCGCCAAGGTCAAGGGTAACGACCTTCAGTCCGTCAGAGCCCAGTGTGTCAGGGTTCAGGACTTCAAGGACGGGGCGGAAACCGAGGAACTCGCGCCGACCGGACGAGTCGTCCCAACTCCAGAGGCGGGCCGAATAGCACCCACGGTACGCCCGGCGCGACGCGCTGTCAGAAGAAGTATCCTGCCCCCACGAATACTTTGTATTCCAGTTTTTGACATATCCGCTGTTCTTGTTCAGCATCGTGTCCCATTCATTATTTGACGGCGTGCCGCGTTCGGAATCGCCCGAACCTGTATAACCACTTCCCACAGACGGTGCGCGCAGGGTATAGTCCACGCCGTAGCTGGCATAATTTTTACCGAAAATCAGACTCGCAGTATTTAAGTCATCCCAGCTTACCGTATGCGTTACATTGTAGTCCGCAATAAACAGGCTGTGGTTGTAAGGCGTTACCGCATCTTCAGTGCTTATACCTTCTGAGGAGCGGGAATAGGCGTTAATCGTCCCCACATAGGTAAAGGGAACCCAGTGGAGGGACTTGTCCGGCAGATTGTCGTTTTTCTCGCCCGGAATCTCCGTCCCAGACAGGTCGAACCAGTAGGTGATGCCGGGGGTGAGGGAAAACTGCTCGTCAGGCGAATCATTGGCCAATAGCATTGGCGCAGCCAGCGCCCCCAATGCAGCGGCAGCTTCTGCATACCGGGTCATATCCAGCTCATCGATTTCCTCGTCGGAGAGCTTCTCCTTCGCCTCGTCGATGGCCTCAAGCTGCGCCTTGACTTCCTCGGCGTTCTCTTCAGTGATTTCTTCTGCGTTCGGTAAACCGTCGATCATGGCCTGTACGCTTGCCACCGTGACAGCCTCCGCATTGGACGGGGTATTATCTCCCGCGCCGCATAGCTCGCAGACATATCCGCAGGGCGTCCCCTCGGCTGCGGGGGAGTAGCCGCACTCATCGTCATGCTCATGCTGGCAGTTCAGTTCCTTTGTGATACACCCGCTTTCCTCGCTGCACGCATGGGTACATTCGGTCGGCTCCCGCTTCTGTGCGCCGGACGGGGTCGCCTCATTGCCGGAAACACTTTCCTCCGAGTAACAGTCCTCGTCATGTTCATGAACGCACTCGGTCACAAGGGTATAGCAGTCCTCGGTGTGTTCGTGATTGCAGGGTGTCCCCTCGATGCCCTCGGTATAGCCGCAGTCCGCGTTATGCTCCGGGTGGTGTTCGCACAGGCCGCTTGTGCCTGCTGTAACGCCGCCCGCCTGCCCATTCTCCTCGGCCAACACGGATTGAGAGCAGAGGGAAAAGAGCATTGCGCCGCAGAGCAGCAGGCTCAATATCCGTTTTTTCAATTTCATTTAGTCCTCCCTTTCTTCCGTACTGACTGTACGGTCTTTTGATTTGTTTTTCAGCCGGATGCAGATCATGGTCACTGTCACCCCCACCACAAAGGCGGCGATGCCGACAACAATGTACGCGCTTGCGCCTCCTCGCAGCAGCACAGAGCCATAGCTGTCCGCCACGGTGGGGACGCCACCTGACTGTACCTTCCGCAAAAGAATACCGATACCGGCAAAGAGAAGCAGACTGCACACGCTTAAGGTGGAAAGCACGCGCCTTTCGTGCCGCTTCCTGTATTGCCTCGCCCGTCGCCGGATCTCCCGAACCCGGCGCTCCGTTCTGCTGGTCATTGTCAATGTCTCCTTTCGCTTTTTGTTCCCAAGGTCAATCAACGACCTTCTACTTCCTAAAAGACATGAAATCCAAAATCCTTCCACCCAAAATCGAAAAAAATTCAAAAAAATTGAGCCGCCCCGAATTTGGGACGGCTCTGCGCGCGAAATCTGTACTTATTCAAAGGAAATGTTCTGCCTTGGCAGCAGCTGCTTTGCTGCGTATAGGCAGAGGAGGAGCAGCGACGGAAAGAGATATCCTGCCGTTTTCCATACACCGTCCGCCGTGATGAGCAGATTATAGATGGCATGGAAACCGATGCAGGCTCCAAGAATGCCCACGGTGCCGGTTGCTGCCAGCCAGTGACGGCGAAACACATAGGAAACACCGAAGCCGGAAAAAACGCCACAGAGAATATGCAGTGCTCCGGCAGAGATCCCGCGAATCAGCAGAAAATTGAAATTGGCCGCGCCGTTTTCCGTCAGATAGCAGACGTTTTCAAAGGTAGCAAAACCAACGGCGATGGCGATGGCTGCCGCCGGCATCTCTTTCGGCTCCGGCTCAAAAATCAGATAGAAAAACAGCAGTGGCAGCAGTTTCATGACTTCTTCACATACGGGCGTGATCTCGATAGCGGCAACGGTGCCGTCCACGCCGTATTGCCCCATGAAGAAGCTGCTGACATAGGCGCTGAGCAGGCAACAGGCCATACCGACGGTCAAAAACAGCGCATAGCGCCGAACGCGCCCCTTCATGAAAAACAGGGATAAGATCAGCGGGAGCGCAAGGCAGAGGAAAATGTTTTCAATATAGGTCAAGCCTGCTTCACCTCCCGCAGTGTCAGGGGCAGAAGCGCCGCCATGGATAACGTCAGCGCAAGGTCTACAGCGTAGTAGAGCTGAAAGCGCGTATAGTCATGCGTGTAATTCGAAACCAGATACAGCAGTACTTGCAGCACAACACAGATGATCATCTGAACATCCCTCTTTCGATACAAGCCGCCGTGCCGCATGTGGGACACCGAGAGATACACAGTCGCGCCCGCCGTGAGCGAAAACAGTGCGGAAATAAGATAAGACGGGCCGAAATCGTGGTCGAGAAAGGCGATTGCCGTAATGACTGCTGCTGTGGCTCCGGCAGGAAGAGAAAATCGATATTTCTTCCCCTCCGCTGGCAATATCTGCACAGACAGGTAAAAAAGCCACGCGGCCAGCCACGAAATCTCCGCCACATAAAATACCTGCGGCCAGATACCAATGATGACCAGATACAGCACATAGTATATCGTCCCCATGGCAAAGCAGGCATAGGCGAGAGATAAAATCAGGAGGCTACGGTTCCTGTGCCGAATGGCAAGAATACCGGCAGCGACACAGGCGCAGAGCAACACCGTGATCTGAAAAAGGTTATCAATGAGTTCAAAGTTCTCCATCTCCGGCATCCTCCTGCTTCTGTCGTTCACATCTCCGATGCAGACGGTATAAAAGAACTGTCACGCAAACTCCAAGGAAAAATGCCAACAGCCCCATCATGATATAGCCAAGTGCGGCATGGCTTCCTATCAGGCTTGCCGTTCCTGAAGAATGGACGATGCTTCCGTCCGCTGCGTTCCTCATCAATCCCGGCATCATTGCACCGATGCCGATCACCAAAAACAGGCAGGCCGCCATGCAGACTGCATATAGCCCTTGTTGTTTCTTTTTTCGATGCTCTTGTTTAATTTCCGCTGTCCGCCTGTGGATCAGGCGGGCACGCTCCTCACTTGTCCGCATAAGTAAATCCCTCCTGCTCCAAAATTACTTTCAGGCTTTGTTTTCCACGGTAAACCAGTTTTGTGATCTGGCTCTCACTTTTGTTCATGACCGTTGCCGCATCGCGGTAGCTCATATCTTCAAAATAGACAAGATAGAGTGCTTCCCGGTATTCTGCTTTCAGCTTTTCAAGCGCATCATACAACTGGCGATCCCGTTCGCTGCGAAGTAGATCGGTATCGATCAGGGTGTTGCTTTGCGGCTCAAAGTCCAACTCATCCAGGCGCAGAAACGCAAGACGGTTTTTCTGCTTATGTCGAATCACAAGGTGACGAGCGGTTTTGTAAAGATATGCCTTAAAACTGCCCACACCCTCAATCGGCCGCTCCTTTGCGAAAAGCTGTGAAAAGGCCTCGATCATCAGATCCTCCGCCTCATGAATATCCTTGATGTATCCGTTGATGTAAAGTGTCAGCGCATCGCCGTAGCGTTCCACCAGCAGGTCGGCAGCTTTTTGCTCTCCGTCAAGATACCGTCGGTATGCGGTTTCATCGGAGATCATATCCACCGCCTCCTTCCGTGGCCTTCCTGCGAGGGTCGGACGGTTTCTCTGCATTTTCCGGGATTGCCCATGAGCGCCCGAACCGGGACGCGCCGGGGATCCGCCCCTCGGCGCAATATTGGTTGACCCGCCGCTCTGACACGCCCCAGTGATAGGAGGCCTCCCTTATGGAGATATAGCCCTTAATTCCGTTCATACCGCACCTCCGCATGGATAATACTCAACACGATACATTGTATACGAATATCCGAAGAAATGCAAGGCATCCGCTTCTCTCTCATCATCTTCCGTCAACTCCCGTCTGCCTTTGGTCAGTTCAATCTCCACATAAGTCCGGTAATCATCAGCTAAGAGGTCGAACAATTCCTTGGGAGTATGGCACACCTCGCCAGAGCAATAGTGAAAATCCTGGTCAGCTTCACTTTTTATTCTACTCATATTATCCGGTACGGACAGGCAAAAGACAAGGATACCGGCAAAAAGAAAAAGCGGAAGCTATCATAGGAAAAATCCTACTGCTTCTGCTTTCTTGAATCTTATGCTGTTTTTTCTCTACCCTGTAAACTACACTACCAGCTTATAATACCTCAGTGCCTCCATGATATATTCCCTTTTCTCTGGAGTACAGGATTTTATCTCAGGAGCCTCTTTCTTTGAAACATTATAATTAGGACGCATATCCAATTCACAATCCCGTTTTACTTCTGCTATATAAGCAGTATGCACCTTCACCCCATGCTTCTCCAGGATATATTTCTTGATATTCTCACTTTCCTAAGTCACTTTTTTTAGTTAAAAGAGCTACCGTCTCTACCTGCGTCGTCCCCGGGAACATGTCGACGCAGCATACTCTTGTGACCTCATAACCTTTCGCCTGCAGCACGACGAGATCTCTCGCAAGGCTCGTTGGTTTGCAGGAAATATAGATCATTTTTTCGCATCCATAATGGTCGATGATCTTTGGAAGCGCCTTCGGATGGATTCCGTCTCTCGGCGGGTCCAAAACGATGAGGTCCGGGCGTTCCTCTAAGGTATCCAATACTTTTAAGACATCTCCCGCGATGAAGTCGCAGTTTGTCAGTCCATTCTGCGCCGCGTTCACCTTCGCCGCCTCAACAGCTTCCTCAATGATCTCCACGCCGGTCACATGTTCTGCCGCCGGAGCCAGGATCTGGGCAATGGTACCGGTTCCGCTGTAGAGATCGAATACCTTTCTTCCGTCTGTCTCACCGATGTATTCGCGGGCCGTCTCATAGAGCACCTCCGCACCGAGAGAGTTGGTCTGGAAAAAGGAGAATGGAGTGATCTTAAATTTTAATCCGAGAAGCTCTTCCATAAAGAAGTCCTGTCCATAAAGGATCACCGTGCGGTCATTCTGTACCACATCCGCAAGGCTGTCGTTTTCTGTGTGGAGGATTCCGGCAAAAGAGCCTTCCAGATCCAGTCCCAGAAGTTTTTCTTTCCAGCCCTCAAGCAGCGCTTCCTCATTCTGTTCACTCTTCCAGGTTCCCTCCGTCTGGGTGGAGGTCACAAGATCTACAAGGATCTCCCCGGTCTTCACACCGCGGCGGACAAGAAGATGTCTCAGATAACCGACATGCGCCATTTTTTTATAGAAGACTGCTCCGTGCTCCGTAAAATAATCCAACGTCGCTCTTAAGATCTTACAGCAGTCCGGATGCACCAGCACACACCGGTCCACGGTCACGATATCATAAAAGCTGCCGCGTTTATGCATTCCCAGAGTCATGGGACCGTCCTTAAACTCATCTCCGAAGGAAAATTCCATTTTGTTGCGGTATGCCTTTGTCAACGGACTACCTTTGATCCCCTCAAAATTGTAGCCGGCCGGAAGAACCGGATCTAAAAGAGCCCGGACCTGCTGCTCCTTGATCTTTAACTGTTCCTCATAAGGAACCGTCTGGTACGTACATCCGCCGCAGTCCGCACGATGAGGACATGCGCCCTCTGTGTTTTCGTATGCTGCAGGAGTCACGACCTTAAGGAGTCTTCCCTCGCATCTTCCTTTGCGCTGCTTGGAGATCGCGATCTCGACGGTCTGCCCCGGGAGCGCATTCTTTACAACTACCTTTTCCTCTCCGATATGGAGGATTCCTTTATTTGGAAAATCCATCTTTTCCACTGTACCGGTGTAGATCTCACCTTTTTTCATATAATTTTTGTACTCCTTTTTTCTGCCGGGAATCGGATTTTTCCGTTTCTGATCGCACAGCGCACAAACGATGCCTCGTTCCCTGATATGTTTTTATGCACAGAAAAAGGCTGTGCAAGCGATCCCTGCCACAGCCTCGTTCTCATTGTGTTTGTAAGCATTTCGGCTTAAGCTTCTTTCTCGTCATCCTTCTCGACAGCTTTTTCCGTTTTTTTCGGAGCTTCTTCCTCTTCCTCGAAAAAGTCATCGTCGAAATCATCGTCGAAATCGTCTTCAAAATCTTCCAGATAATCCGGTGTAAAGAAGCGATATACTGCGTATGCGATTCCGGCTACAGCAGCAACAGCGCCGATGATAGCAAGCACCCAGAGGATACAATTCTTTTTCTTATCCTCTTCTTCTTTTTTATGAAGCAGTTCATTCAGCTTGGACGCGTTTATAAGTTCTTCCATTTTGCTGAGTGCGTCTTTACTCATCGTATCGAATTTGTTCATCCTCACACATCCTTTCTGTTTCACAGCCGCCCCGGACAAGAATGATCCGCACGGACAGATACTTTGTAATAGTATATCATGATTTTATGATTTTTACTATCCCTAAATTTTCATAGTTTTAGACACCATTTTTTTATACCGCAGTATATGGAGTTCTACAAATAAACATGATAAAATAAAACTGCTGTCGCACCTCCAGCAGAAAGGAGGCGGTATTTATAGATTACATAAACACTTTCCTTGTCTCTGTCGCGGCAAGCATAGTTGGCTACTATGTTTGCAAATGGCTGGATAGGGACAACCGACAGTAACAGCCTAAACGGTTCGGCTCACCGCAAAGAGCAAGAAAACCCCCGGAGGTGCCACTCCGGGGGTTTTCGCGTACTCATAGACATATAAGCACTTTCCTTAGCTGTTTTTAATTATATGCGATTGCCTGAAAAAAATCAATACTAAATTTCTTTCGGCTAATTTATTTACAGCTTCTTCAGCTTCGCAAAGGAAGCAAACATCTTCCTTGTCCCGATCGCCGCATTATCAAAATCGACTGTGACCTCAAAATCTTTTCCGCCGTCCGCGATGGATTTCACGGTTCCGTCACCAAAACGCATGTGATGGACGCGGTCACCTTCGGAGTAATCCAAAGACTTCGGTTTTTCTACGGTGAACGCCTTTCCGAAGGTCGGCGTGTTCTTCGGCGCCGCAGAAGTCCCGGAGGCATATGGATTCTTATAGGCATCGGATTTCTGTCCAAAAAGACTCACACCCGCCGGACGGTTCTGGAATCTTCCGGTGTGACCGTCTGCCGCTTTTCCATCCGCGCCGGAAGCCTTCGCCCACGGAAGTCCTGCTTCCTCCGGAAGGTTCCTGTACGCGTCTGCCATTTTCTTCCATCCGGTCTTTGAGTCATCCTGGTCCGGACGTTCCAGACACACATCCGGGATCTCATCAATAAAGCGGCTCGTTCTTTCAGGCTGTACCTGCCCTTTTATCATACGGCTCTTCGCCGCAGTCAGAGTCAGGCGCTTCTCCGCCCTCGTGATCCCCACATAGCAGAGACGGCGCTCCTCCTCCAATGCCTCCGGTCCTTCCATCAGAGACATCATACTCGGGAAAAGACCATCTTCCATTCCTGCAAGATACACATACGGGAACTCCAGACCCTTTGCGGAATGAAGCGTCATGAGGATGATCCGGTCCTCGGATTCGTCCATACTGTCAATGTCCGCAACCAGAGCAACCTCCTCTAAAAATGCAGACAGACTCGGTTCTTCGGCGCTCTCCCAGTAGGTGACTGCCTTGTTGATCAATTCCTCAATATTTTCCATTCTGGACTCGGCTTCCACCTCGCCCTCTTCCTTCAGCTCGTCACGATATCCTGTCTTATCAAGGATCGCCTCGATCACATCCTTGATCGGAGTCTCTTCCTTTAACATCTTCCGGAACTCGCTGATCTGGTCTGTAAATACTCCGATCTTTAACGCCGCTTTTCCGATTCCCGGAACCGCCTGCACCCTCTCCAGCGCCTCATAGAAACTCATATCGTTTTCCATCGCGAACATGTTCACCCGGGCGACACTCATAGCTCCGATTCCACGCTTCGGAACATTGATGATCCTCTGCACAGCCAGATCATCCCGCCCATTGGCGATCGTCTTTAAATAACAGAGAACATCCTTGATCTCTTTTCTCTGGTAGAAGTTTACGCCGCCCACGAGACGATACGGGAGATTGTACGCAACACATTTTTCCTCGAATATACGGGACTGGGCATTCGTCCGGTAAAGGATCGCGTAATCCTTCCATGGACCGCCCTTTTTTACGATATCCCGCACGATCCATTCCGCTTCCTCAAAGGAGGAAGGAAACTCCCGGAATACCGGCCGCTCTCCGACCTCGTTCTCTGTCCAGAGCGTCTTATCTTTTCTTCCGGTATTGTTCCTGATCACTTCATTCGCCGAATCCAGGATCATCTTCGTAGAACGGTAGTTCTGCTCCAGTTTGATCACCTTCGCCCCCGGGAACGTCTCCTCGAAGCTTAAAATATTTCTGATATTTGCACCGCGGAACCTGTAGATCGACTGGTCATCATCGCCCACCACGCAGATATTCCGGTACTTCGCGGCCAAGAGACTCACAAGCTTAAACTGCACCGTATTCGTATCCTGATACTCATCCACCATAATATAGCGGAAACGATCCTGATAATACTCCAAAACTTCCTGCTTTGACTGGAACAACTCCACGGTCTTTACAAGAAGGTCATCGAAATCCAGGGCATTGTTCTTTTTTAAACGTTTCTGGTACTCCATATAGAGCTCCGCGATCCGTTTCAGTCTCGAATCACCCTCAGCCTTCGCGCTGAGCATAAATTCTTCCGGACTGATCATCTCGTTCTTTGCGGAGGAGATCACGCCGAGGACGCCCCGTTCTTTTAATACCTTCGTATTCACCTCAAGATCCTTGAAGATCTGTTTCATCAGGGTTTTTGTATCATCGGAATCATAGATGGAAAAATCCGTCGTGTAGCCGATATTCTCAATAAATCTCCTTAAGATCCGCACACAGAGGGAGTGGAAGGTGCTGACCCAGACACTATCTGCGCCGTATTCCACAAGGCTGTTGACGCGATCCCGCATCTCTCCCGCCGCCTTGTTTGTAAAGGTGATCGCCAGAATATTCCAGGGCTTCACACCCTTTTCCTCTATTAAATAAGCAACCCGGTGTGTCAGCGCTCGTGTCTTTCCGGATCCTGCACCCGCCAGCACTAAGAGCGGACCTTCCGTAGTGAAGACAGCTTCCCGCTGCATCGGATTTAATGTATCGTAATTGTTCATTCTGTTCCCCTTTCACGTTTCCGGATACCGACAGTTCTGCTCGTATCTCCCACATACTGAAACCACCGGTATTCCGGCAACAGATACTACCATTCTACCACAGGAACACTCGTTCGTGCAATCTTTATTATATGAAAAGTATGTGGCTGTTACTGTATGCGGATAGGAATTTTCTGAACTGATAATTCCGTAATAGTACAGTGGCAGCAGTAGATTTTGCCGATTTGGAATGCGAAATGGTAATGATATAAAAACGCCCCGGATCAGAGAGAACTGTCATCTCAGGATCCGGGACGTTTCTTTTGCAGGCCGGCAGCCAGCATTTGCCACCAGCCTTATTTTATATTTTTTAGAATTCCAGATAAGCACCTTTCATCGGGCTTGCCGCATGCTCACTGAACATACGGAGCACACCGCTCTTGTAGCGGAGCTCTCTCGGCTTCCAGTTTTTCTTTCTCTCAGCAAGGACCGCGTCGATCTCCTCCGGAGTCTTTCTCTCGCCCTTGATACCGATGATGTTTAACTTTCTCTCCATCACATCGATCTCGATGAGATCGCCTTCCTCAACGAGAGCGATCGGGCCGCCGTCTGCCGCCTCCGGGCTGCAGTGTCCGATAACCGGACCTGTGGATGCACCGGAGAATCTTCCGTCTGTGATCAGGGCGATGGAACGGCCAAGCTCCTTGTCGCTGCTGATGGCCTCGGAGGTGTAGAACATCTCCGGCATACCGCTTCCCTTCGGTCCCTCGTAACGGATGAAGACTGCGTCACCTTTCTGAACTTTATGTTTCAGGACAGCATCCAGACACTCTTCCTCGCTATCAAACGGTCTCGCCTTGAGAACTGCCTTGAACATCTCCTTTGGGCATGCGGTGTGCTTGATAACCGCACCTTCCGGAGCAAGGTTTCCGCGCAGAACTGCGATGCTGCCGTCGGTTCCGATGGCCTTGTCAGCCGGACGGATGATATCCTGTCTTGTGATGGAGATTCCGTAGCGCTCGTTGAACTTCCGGAGCCATTTCTCGCAGCGCTCATAGAATCCGTTCTCTTTTAATTCCTTTAAGTTCTCACCGAGAGTCTTTCCGGTCACGGTCATGACATCAAGGTGAAGGTGGTCTTTGATCTCCTCCATGATCGCCGGAACGCCGCCTGCATAGTAGAAGCACTCTGCTGGCCACTTTCCTGCCGGGCGGATATCAAGAAGATACTTCGCGCCGCGGTGGAGTCTGTCGAAGGTGTCACCTGTGATCTCGATTCCAAGCTCATGAGCGATCGCCGGAAGGTGAAGTAAGCAGTTTGTACTTCCGGAGATGGCCGCATGTACAAGGATCGCGTTTTCAAAGCTGTCCATCGTCACGATATCGCTCGGACGCATGTTGTCCATCTTTGCAAGCTTAACTGCCTGTTTTCCGGCCTCTCTCGCGTAGTTTAAGAGATCCGGGCTTGTCGCAGGCATCAACGCACTTCCCGGAAGGGCAAGGCCAAGAGCCTCAGCCATGATCTGCATGGTGGATGCAGTTCCGATAAAGGAACAAGCGCCGCAGCTCGGACATGCGTTGTGTTTTGCCCAGTTTAAGCGTTTCTCATCGATCTCACCGCGCTCATACTGGGCGCTGTACATGCCAAGCTGTTCCAGAGTTAACATCTCCGGACCTGCATTCATGGTTCCACCCGGAACAACAACCGCCGGAATATTCACGCGGAATAAGCCCATGAGGTTTGCCGGCATTCCCTTATCACAGCTTGCGAGATATACGCCTGCATCGAAGGGAGTCGCGTTCGCGTGGATCTCGATCATGTTCGCGATCATCTCACGGCTTGCAAGGCTGTAATTGATTCCATCAGTTCCCTGGCTCTCGCCGTCACAGATATCGGTGCAGAAATATTTCGCGCCATGGCCGCCTGCCTCAGCGATTCCTTTTTTTACTTCATCTACAAGGATATGGAGATGTCCGCTTCCCGGATGGCTGTCACCTGCCGTGCTTTCGATGATGACCTGCGGCATCGCAAGCTCTTCCGGCTTCCAGCCCGTTCCGATCCTTAACGGATCAAGCTCCGGCGCAAGTTTTCTCATTTCCTGACTCTTCAGACATTTCATGATATTTCCTTCTTTCTTTGTGTGGTGGGTATTATTGTGTATCTCATCCGGGCTGTCAACGTAAAATCTTACGCGAAAAATGAGATGATCAGCGCTACGATAAATCCTGTTCCGCCGACTAATGTCTCCATGATGGTCCAGGTTTTCAGAGTCGTCTTCTCGTCGATTCCCACGAGGGATCTTACCAGCCAGAAACCGGAATCATTGAAGTGGGAGCATACGGTGGAGCCGCCCGCTACTGCCGCTACGGTACATGCCAGATATAACGGGGACAGCTCGCTGATTCCCGGAAGCGCCGCAACAATACCTGCCGCCATGGTCATGGCAACCGTCGCGGAACCGACACTGATACGGACAAGGACTGCGATGATAAATGCAAGGACAACGATCGGAAGATTCATGGATGCAACCGCGTTTCCGATCACATTTCCGAGACCGGAGTATTGAAGCACATAGCGGAGCACGCCGCCGCAGGCGGTAACGAGAAGGATGAGACCGGTCGGCTCTAAGGACTTTGTCATAACCTTCTCAAGCTCTTTCATCGTGTAGCCATGCTTTAAGCCAAGACCAAACATAGCAGCCAGAGTCGCGAGTAACAGTGCTACGAACGGCTCACCTAAGAACTCAAAGACCGGAGCAACACCGGCTAATGCCGGGACAACACCGCAGATGGAATCCAGAATGATGAGCACTAACGGGATCAGGATGATCCCAACGATCAGCCAGAAGCTCGGAAGCTTGGACTCATCGATCTCTTCCTGATTTGCCACACTCTCCGGTACCGGAACATAAAACTTCTTTCCGCACATGGATCCCCATACCGGACCGGCAACGATCATCGCGAAGATTCCGCAGAAGATTCCGACTAAGATGACCCAGCCGAGGTCTACATTCAGCATTGTCGCTACAAGGACCGGACCCGGTGTCGGCGGAATGAACGCATGTCCGACCGCAAGTCCTGCGAGAAGCGGAATAACATAATGAAGGGAGGAACGCTTTGTCTTCTTCGCGAGTGAGAACGCAAGCGGGATCAGAATGATCAGTCCTGCATCGAAGAATACCGGCATCGCGATCACGAGACCTGTGATACCGAGCGCCCAGGCGGCCTTCTCATCACCGAACTTCTTTACCATCGTGACAGCGATGGTCTGCGCGCCGCCCGATACCTCTAAGATCGCACCGAACATGGATCCCAGACCTACAAGCAGGGCAATTCCTTTTAACGTGTTTCCAATTCCATCATTTACTGCCGAAATAATGTCCTGTGTCGGCATTCCCGCGAGAAGTCCGATACAGATCGCACCGATCAGGATCGCGATCATCGCCTGAACATTAAACTTGATGATCAGGACAAGCAGGATCACCAGACCGATCAGGGCTGCCAGGACAAGGCGGGTCGGGTTGAGTACAACTCCTTCAGACATAGTGGATTTACCTCCCAATATATTTGTGTTTTTTGACGCGCGGCATCCGCATGATACCCCAGGACGGGACCGCGCTTGTGATGCATACCGTGAAAACCAGATGAGTACTGAAGCTTTCCGGCATTTTCATCAGACATCTCCGGGGATTCCGGCGCTTATTTTTTGTATTCGTCTGATGTCTTATGTCTATGTGCATAATCTAACATTTTTCTGTACTTTTTGCAATACATGTCTGATGTATTTTGGTTTTTCTCTTTTTCGCACAAAAAAAGCAGGGGAAAATTGTGCATTATTTTCCCCTGCAATCCTGCTGTTTATTCCATTATCGCCATGATCCGGTCATTTCCCTAATTTTTTATTTTCCTAAACAATCTGCTGCATTCTGTCCCGATTTTGCCGCCTCATCGTTACAGTACACGGGCACTCCATGCCCGCGCACTGTAACGGGATTTTGCCGATGCTTCGCATTCCGAATCGGCAAAATCTGCGACCACAACGGTATCATACGGAATTTTCAGTTCTGAAAATTCCTACCCGTGAAAAGTCACGCCTCGTCTCCCATCTGCTCGTAGGCCGTCCGCCGTCTTAAAAGCTCCTGCCGGTTATACGTCAGGTGCATCACCATCGCGCATCGCGCCCCCGTGGAATCGTGGGAAGCGATCGCCTCCGTGATCGCGCGGTGAGTCACGATCGTCTCCGTCCGCAGCGCACGTCTTGTCAGGTTCACGAACGTATTGATCCCCGAATTGATGATCGGGATCAGGGATTCCATGACCTGGTTTTTGCTGCAGCGGGCGATCCAGGTATGGAACTCGATGTCCTTCGGCATATGGTCCTTGTCCGCGAGATAGAGTTCCTCCGTCTCCTTACACAGCCTTTTTAGAGTCTCGATATCCTCATCCGTCGCATAGACAGCCGCCTTCGCCGCAATCTCCGGCTCCAGGATCAGGCGGACATCGAAGAGATCAAGCGCCAGCTTAAATTTATCGTGAAGTTTTGCGGTAAGTCCCAGCGGATCATCCTCAACCGGTGTCAGGCTTTGCACATAAGTTCCGGCGCCTCTTCTCACCTGAAGGACCCCTTTTGTCACCAGGCCCTTCACCGCCTCACGGATCGTACTTCGCCCCACCTCGAACATTTCCGCAAGTTCAAACTCGTTTGGCAGACGGTCCCCCACCGCCAGCGGTTTCTTTTCTATATACTCCAGGATCCGGTCTTCGATCTGGCTTCCCAGGAGTTTCCGGTCTTCTTTTTTCTTTGTTTCCATATATTTTCCCCACATTTATTTCAAGTTGTCTGATGTCTTTATTATACGGGAGTTAAGAAAAACTGGCAAGGTAAAAATCATAAAAAGAATGTGCTTCGGCACATTCGGCGTCTCGCGCGGTCGCTTGCGACAATCTTCATCTTCGCGCGAGTGCGCATCTTAGGCACGCAGTGCCTTTTTATTTAACAGGAAGTTCTGTTAAATAAAAAAGATCCCGTATACAACCGGTACGTTCACCGGGATCTGTATACAGGATCCTGATCTTATCAAAGTTATTCCACTCTTACAGCTCATCTTTCACATATCCGGCCACATTGTAAGCATGGTCAGAGATACGTTCCAGGTTGCTTAAGATATCCAGGAATACAACGCCTGCGGACGGGTTGCACTCGTTCTTGGAGAGACGTTCGATATGCTTGTCGCGCATCTCTTCTTCCAGAGTATCCACGCGGTCCTCGAGCTTGCTGACCTGTCGGATATCTTCCATATTGCCATCATTTCTGGCTGCGACTGCATGATCCACCGCACCGATGGCCGCTACGGAGATTTCTTTAAGGTCCTCGATACCCGTCTCAGAAAAAGCAAGCTGATGTTCCTTCAGATACTGAGCTGCCTCTGCGAGGTTTTCCGCATGGTCGCCAACGCGCTCTAAGTCGCTGATGCTGTAAAACAGATTGCTGACCTGCACCTTCTGCTTCTCGTTTAAAGAGAGATTGTTGACCTTGATGAGATATTCGGTCAGCTTCTTATTTAAAATATCGATCTCTGTCTCATTCTTAAAGACCTCATCCAGATGTTCATACTTTCCCTCGACAAGAACACTCGTTGCAAGTTTTAAATTTGCAAGCGCCATCTTACCCATATGAACAACTTCCATCACGCCGACTTCCAGTGCAAATGTCGGAGACTTGAAGATACGTTCGTCGAGAACCGGAAGCTCGTCTTCCTTTTTCTCCTCTTTCTTCTCGTCCTCCTCTGTCTCACGCACGATCAGACCGGAGAACGCAACGAGCTGTTTTGCAAACGGGAATAGCAGCAGGGTGTTCGTCAGGTTGAAAAACGTGTGGAAGATCGAGATCTGCAACGCATTGATACTTCCCTGAGCAATATCCGGGCGCATCATGGAGATCACATACATTCCGATCCCGAAGACGATCGCACCGAAACTGTTGAACGTCAGGTGGATCACCGAAGCGCGCTTCGCATTCCGGCTTGCGCCTGCACTCGATAAGATCGCAGTCAGACAGGAACCGATATTCTGTCCGAGTGTGATATAGATCGCAGCGTTCGTTGTCACGACTCCGCTTGCCGCCAGCGTCTGAAGAATTCCGACAGAGGCGGTGGAGCTCTGGATGATCGCAGTTACAAGCGCTCCGACCATGATTCCCAGGATCGGATTTCTTCCGAGAACCGCAAATGCCTTCGCAAAGATCGGAGCATCCGTGTACGGAGCAACGGAACTTGACATAAACGTCAGTCCCACAAACAGGAGTCCGACACCGATACAGACCTCACCGACCAGACTTTCTTTCTTCTTCTTTGAAAACATCAGACAGAAAGAACCGATTGCAACAACAAGCGGTGCAAAGAAGGACGGCTGCAGCACTTTCATCGCATCACCGAGAGAGTTTAAGGAAACCATCCATGCGGTGATCGTCGTACCGATGTTCGCGCCCATGATGACGCCGACCGCCTGGGTCAGATTCAGGATCCCGGCGTTTACAAAGCCGACGACCATGACAGTTGTCGCTCCGCTGCTGTGCAGGATCGCGGTGATCAGGGCGCCAAGTCCGACCGCAAGGAGCCGGTTGTCCGTCACCATTCTCAGGAACTTGTTCAGCTTACTTCCGGCCGATTTCTGCATGCCGTCGCCCATAATGCTCATGCCGTACAGGAACATACCGAGACCGCCCAGGAAACTGAAGATACTTTCCAGATATCCGATATTCATAATGTCTTCTCCATTCTCTTTTGTCGCCGCCCGGAGTTTCGCGAGCAGCGGGCAAAATGCCGCCGTTTTCGACTTCTTCCGACGGATTTTCTCCCTGTGCTCCATCATATCATAGAGCACAGTATTTTTTCAATTCTAAATATAATATTTGTAAATTTTAGGTAAAGAATTCAAAATGAATTTCGGATTTTTAGTGATTGTCCCATTATTTTTTCAGGATTCTGATCGCATTTTTTACATCTTTGTGAAATGTTTCCCATTCTTCCGGATGGTCCACAAAATACTTCGGACAGATCTTGCCCGTCACATCATAATGACGGATGATATCGTCCGGCTTCAGATCAAACTCAACACAGAGGTACGCGCACAGATTCACCAGCGTCTGATATGTACTGTCATAAAATTTTCCGGTCTCGTCCGGATGACAGCACTCGATGGAGATTGTGTCGCTGTTCCTGTTGTTGGAGGCGTAGGCGACCTCATCGAGCGGAATACACTGTACCACTTCTCCCTCAAGTCCGATCACAAAATGGCTGCTGGCTGATGTCGTCTTCGAACCCGTCTGATCTTTCAGACCTTCAAAATAGTTCCGGTTCTCCAGCGCGGTGCTGCAGGGATTCGCAACGTAATGGACCACGATCCCGTTTACTTTCTCCAGAGGAGTCTGCGGTCTGGAATACTTATTCGGAGTCAGAAGATCCACTTTTACATACTCCGGCACCTTTACATCTGCCGGGTTCACCTGTTTTCTCCCGGTAAGTTTCTTCGTCACGAGCACCGCTGTCGTGATCACGGCGATCACGACCACGGCCGCCAGACCCCCTAAGATCATACGGCGGATCCGCTCCTGTTTTCTTCGTCTTCTCCGGTTCTGTTCCCGCCGGAGTCTGCGCTCCTCGATCTCATCTCTGTTTGTCATCATGTTTTTTGCGGCTGTCACCGGTCGGTACTCTCATGCCCGCATGATCTGGCATTGTCCGGCCGGACAGTTTTTCCTTTCGTCTATTCTTCTAATGCCGGGCAGACTTTTTCTCCTGCCGATCGGTCTGCATCGGATTTCTGACCTTTTGACCCTGATATCATACTATAACTGAAAACAGTTCTTCTCAAACCGGATCAGCCCGTCCTTTTTCATCCTGGAAAGTTCCGCAGACAAGGCACTTCGGTCCACCGCAAGGTAATCGGCGAGCTGCTGACGGTTGTAGGGGATCGTAAACGTCTGCTTTTTCTGTCTCTCCGATTCGAAGGAGAGATACGCCATCACCTTTTCCCGGATGGACCGCTGTCCCATGTGATCGATCTTTCTCGTCAGCATGAGATTTTTCTTCGCCATAATATATAAAAGATTGTGGATCAGGCGATTGTGGTGGGAACAGGCCGGTGTGCAGACATTCAAGATCTTCCTGACATTCAGGAACAGGATCCGGCTTTTCTCCGCCGCCTCCACGTTCACCATCAGAGCTTCCCCCGGCATGCAGGCATAGGCCTCACCGAAGAGTTCCCCGCTCCCCGCATGTCCAAGGACCTGACGGTTTCCCCAGAAATCATCTCTGGAGATCTCGACACTGCCCGAGAGTACAAAACCCATCGAATGGATCTCGGTCCCTGCGAGAAAGACAGCGTCGCCTTTTTCATATTTTTTTTCTACTGCGGAGAGACACTTTAAGATGCTCTCCTTTTCTTCGGGCTGGATTCCTGCAAAGAGCGGGGAATCCGGGATTGTTTCGTTTGTGAACATGGGAAGCTCCTTTTTTGTGGAGGCAAGCTTTTGGCCAGGTGTGGTTCTCTTGCCAGGTGCGGTCTTCTTGTTTTCATTTCATGAAAACAAGAAGCTTCGGGCGTCCGCCCTATGGAGATTTATGGCGGAAAAATTTCTTATGCAAGTGAACTTGCAACAAAATTTTTCCGTCATAAATCTCCGCACTTCAAACGTTTTCGTTGGAAATACAACATACATTTTTATGTTATTGTAGTATACTTACCCCACGAAAGTCAATCCATGACACAAAGTTACCACAAATCGATACCACGAATAATAACCGGAAATGCGGCTGAATGTTCATCCGCATTCCGGCATGATACGAAAATCTGAAAGGGGAAACCATTATGAAAAGAACCATCGTAAAAATTGATGAAAAGAAATGCAACGGCTGCGGCGCATGTGCGGCTGCCTGTCAGGAAGGTGCGATCGCAATGATCGACGGAAAAGCAAAGCTGATCCGCGACGATTACTGCGATGGACTTGGAAACTGTCTTCCGGCCTGTCCGACGGATGCGATCAGCTTTGAGGAACGTGAGGCTGCCGCTTACGACCATGAGGCTGTCTTAGCACATATGGCCGCGAGAAAGGCTGCTTCCCTGGCGCCTTCTGATGCCCCGGCCCCAAAGCCGGAATTTACCGGATGTCCGGGTTCCATGAGCCGCACGATCTCCCACGCTGCGGCATCCCACAGTGCAGCGATCCCGGGGCACTCCACACCGGTCTCCATGGAGAGTAGACTCTCCCAGTGGCCGGTCCAGATTAAGCTTGCCCCGGTCCGCGCCCCGTATTTTGACGGTGCGAAGCTCCTCGTTGCCGCAGACTGCACTGCCTACGCATACGGAAATTTCCACAACGATTTCATCGACGGTCATGTAACACTCATCGGATGTCCGAAACTTGATTCCGTAGACTACTCAGAAAAGCTCACCGAGATCATCAAAAACAACGAGATCCAGAGTGTGACCGTTGTCCGCATGGAAGTTCCGTGCTGCGGCGGGATCGAAGCTGCTGTAAAGAATGCCCTGATGGCGAGCGGAAAGTTCATTCCGTGGCAGGTCTACACGATCGGGACGGATGGACGGATCCTGAAGTAACTGGATTTTGCCGATGTTTCACATCCTGAATCAGCAAAATCGGCTGCCGCAACTGTAGCGTACAGAATTTTCAGTCCAGAAAATTCCTACTCGTGTACAGTAACATTACAATCATTATAAAGGAAACATCTTATGTCAATATCAACTTCACAGACTCCGTCCGGCCGTACCCCGGAACAGGATGCAGTCATCTGCGCCCTCATCGGTCTTGCCCGCGCCACAGAAGCAAAGGAGATCCCGGCAGGAACTGCCCCGGTCCTCTTCGCCTCCCTGGCCGCTGCAATGCCAGGAAACACACTCTCCGCTTCCGCTGCGAACGATCTCATCTCGCAGATACACGAGCAGAAAGCCATCATCGCCCCCGACTGTGCCGCCTGCCCGTCTCCCTGCGGACGGACTGCGGACTTCCTGCCGGAGGACTTAAACAGGACCGACGACGGTCTCTTTGAGGAGCGGAACAGGCTCCTCAAAAAGCTCAGCGAACAGGCCAGGACGGAATGGACACGGATCCTTGCCGATCAGGAAGATCCGGAAATTACAAGACTCTTTATGGACTGCGTGTTCATGGCAGGATACGCGTACGAAAAGGAACTGTTTGCGCCGTACTTTGAAAAACTGGAAAGTTACAGTACACGGTCACTCCATTCCCGCGCACTGTAGCGGGATTTTGCCGCAGTAACGCTGGAGAATCTTATTTTTTAGTATTTCCTGTCCAATGCATCGATAATCTTGCATTTTTGCTCTATGCGTCCTATAATCTTTTTATGAAGCTGCCAGTTCCGGGAAGGAGTGCGGCATAACAGCTGTATCGGAGGTGTCCGGTCTCACACTGATAATCCCGGGAACACGCTCCGGCTGGCGGACTTCATCTTGATTTTCGACACGCTCTCAACAAGTGAAAACACGCTTCGCGAGTTCCAGTTTTTCTGTCAATCATTCCGCATAGATGGGAAACATTCTCATATGCAGAGGTTTTCTTTTTGTTTAACAGGAAGTTCCATCGAAATTTCCTGTTAAACGAAAAAAGCAGGGAGTGACTTGTCCACTCCCTGCAGATGATACAGAAATTATTTCATTTTATTTATTGCTATTTCCACTGCATCAAGAAATCGTTCTGCTTCTTCCAATTGCTTCTCCGCTTCTTGTTTACTTGCAATATAAAAGTCATCATAGTCCGATTTTTCTCTTAAAAATGCACTGTTCTTTATTACGATAGATAAATTCCTATCGAGAATATTTTCTTTGAGATACTCCTTATTAAAAAAAGCAATAACTCCCGAATGCTTTGATGAATCAAAACCTTTTAAAATATTCATCGCACGCATCGCATGGAAAATCGCATAATAGGATCGGTTCAACGATGTTTTGTACTGTCCAATCTCAAGATTTTCTCTTGCTGCAACCAGCATTTCCTTTGCACGATCCATCCGGTATCCGGCTAATTCCTTCAGGCTGCCTTCCAAAGAACAATTCCCTCCTTCTGGACATTTTGATAGAACGGAAGGATTTTCCCCCATTTTTGCAGATTTTCTTTTTCAATATCAACAATAGAAAAAACGCGGTCATAACGCAGATCCATATCTGCAGCCCAGCAAATAAACCGATCTTTCGTTTCAATATCCATACCTTTTTTCACGATAACCGCTATATCAATATCACTTTCCGGCGTGCTTTCATTCCTTGCAACAGATCCATATAGGATAATTGCTTCAATGTTATTCGCAAAAATATCACGTAATCCCTGAATCAGTTCATCTTTCATCCTATCCGTCAACATCGAATCATCTCCTTTTTTATAGTATATCCGATATTGATATGCAGTGCAAATACTCTTCATAAAAATTTGAATGTATTTTCACCTTTTTTCTCAGATAAACCACTCCGCCTCCGCGCGTCTCGTATAATTCTGTTTCAACATCTCCACATGGGATAAGAATGCTGCATCATCAAAATATTTTGCTCCGGTCGGACATGCCTTGATGCAAGCCTGGCACTTGATGCAGATTCCGGTACAGGTATCCGGCGCGTCCTTCGGGATCGATCCCATCGGACAGACAGTCGCGCAGATTCCGCATTTCGTGCACTTCTCCGGGTCCGTCTTCGGTTTTGCCTTTAAGAATACCGCCGGTTTTCCATCAGTTCCAAGCGGTGTATAATATGCCCCGACCGGATCATCTCCGCGGACCGCGATCTTTTCCGGGATCTCAGTCAATCCAGAAACCTTTTCTGCCACCTTCTCACCAAACTCTGCGATCTTCACAAGATCATCCGCATCCGGACGTCCCGTTGCAAGCTTGCTGCTGAAAACATGTTCCGTCGGAATTCCTGCTCCCGCAACTGTATGGAAGCCGTGTGCCTCAAGCTCATTCCGGAGCTCGATCAGACCATTGTCAAAATTTCTGTTTCCGAACACAGAAACCGCTACCGCAAGCGCCCCGTTTCCCTCAAACGCAGTCTGCACATACGGGAGCATCTTGTTCGGGATACGGCCCGCATAGACCGGAGTGCTGAAGAATGCAAGGTCTTCCTTATCAAAACTTACAACACCTTCCCTGTTTTCCGGAAGTGTAAAGTCAACCGTTCCCATCGGCACACCCAGGCACTCTGCCGCCCGCTTCGCCATCGTTGTGACGACCTTTTTCGCGTTTCCTGTCGGGCTGAAATAAACCGCCCATACTTTTGTGATCTTCATATTCCCTGTTCCTCCAATCCATAAGTTGTATGGTCAAATGTATCTCTGACCGGAATTTATATGTTTGCTATTTTTGTTAAGCTTATTAACTTCTTTTTGTATCTTAATCCATATGGCATGATTTGTCAATCCCAATGAAGCCACGTTCTTCTGGCTGTCCATATGTTTTAACGGGATTTTGCCAATGCTTCGCATTCCGAATCGGCAAAATCCGCGACCACAACGGTATCGTACGGAATTTTCAGTTCTGAAAATTCCTATCCGCGAAAAATAACGAAAGCAACAGCTGTCGTAAAACTTCATATAGAATTTTGCATTCTTTTTTGATATAGTAATGATAGCATAGATTGATGTAATGCGCAAATTGAGATGAAGGACGGACACACAATATGACCGAAAAACCGAACCGGACTGCCGAGATGGCAGATATCCTCCACCAGGCCTCCATGCTCTACATGGCCTCCAATCTCCCGATCGACTATGGGACCGGGACAAAATACACCTCCGTGGAAGTCCATATGTTAAAATATATCATCGATCATCCGGGAAAAACAGTCACCGAGCTCTCCCGCGAATGGGACCGCACCAAGCCGGCGATCTCCCAGATGTTAAAACGCATGGAACAGAAAGGTCTGATCTCCTGGACGACCGAACCCGGTAATAACAAAAAGCAGCTCTACCATGCCACCGAACAGGGGATCCAGCTTCACAGCGCCCACACCGAATACGATATGAACGTCTTTGGACAGACGCTCGCCTATCTCCGCGAAACCTGTTCCGATGAGGAGATCGAGACATGTTTTCATGTACTGAAGGAGTATACGAAGGCGCGGAGACGGAAGCATTATCAGGCGAAGTAAATTTGCACTCCTGTTCTGGTAAAGCGAAAATCTGTGTCACTGTTGTCAAAGAATATTCGCAGTCAGCCTTCAGTATTTGCTTATTCCTTTACGCAGCAGAAGCAAAGGATGTCCCTGACTCAGTTAAAGATCAAAAGTCTTATCTGTTTGGATCATGACATGCTCCGGCATTTGTTATAAAAAAGAGGGGGCTGTCGCACTAACGTGCGGCAGCTCATTTCATATTCCCAACACAAAACGCCGAGCTTCGAAAAGCCCGGCGTTCGT
>NZ_WQPQ01000027.1:0-11020 GCF_018785365.1 Clostridium sp. MCC344
GACATATCCTTGACGATAACTGTCCCGACTTTCCCTGCTTCAATGTCTGCAAGCATGGCTTGAAATCCGGGTCTTTGAAAGTTCGCACCGGAATAACCGTCGTCGGTGTACCAGCGCAGATTAGAAAATCCATTCTGTTTGGCATAGGTTTCCAAAATCCTCTTTTGGTTGGAAATGGAATTGCTCTCGCCTTGCAGCTCGTCCTCATGGGACAGTCTTGGGTAAAGGGCGGTAATGAGTTGCTGGGTGGTCTGTCTTAACATAAATTCCTCCGTTTCCGACAGCCAGCCCCACTATTCCGTACCTTGATTGTACCACATGGGGCGGCTGTCTGTATAGCGGCAAAAGCGTCAAATCTGCTTCTTTACGGTCGGTAAAAATGACGGTTTTTCAATCAGGCTTATCACAGGTCAAATATCCGGCGGCGGCTTCTGCTTCCAGCACTTTCATCATCTTGTCAGCGGCGGTGTCGGTCGCCCCCTCCTTGAAAAAGCCAGACACCACAAGGATTGTGTTGCCTATCCTCGTTTCGGTCACGCAGTCCGGGCGGCGGGCAGGGCGTTTGTTTCTCTGGGTGTCGGTCATAGGCAAATCTCCTTTCCGGCAAGCAGCCGTTTCAGCTGTTCCATTTTTCCCTGTGCGGCGGCTTTCCTCAAATTCTCCCCGGTAAAGCAGAGAGGGGAACACATTTCAAGCAGGCGGTCATAAATCCGGGCGTGGGCGGTGTCCTCCGGGTGCTGCAATTCCTCCAGCGTGAGGTTGGTCGTCACAATCAGCGGCTTCCTGCTCCGGTAGCGGCTGTCAATCACATTGTAGACCTGTTCCAGACCGTATTCTGTGCCACGCTCCATTCCAAAATCGTCAATGATGAGCAGGGGGAAGCTGCAAAGGCGGGAAATATATTCGTTCCTGCCCGCAAAGCTGGCGGCAAGGTCGTTTAATATTGCTGCAAAGTTTGTCATGCACACCGGGACTTCCTGCTCCATGAGGGCGTTTGCAATACACCCGGCAAAATAGCTTTTCCCAGTGCCTACCCTGCCCCACAAGAGCAGCCCGTAGTTCCCGTCCTTTATCTGTTCCCAGCGTGCCACATATCCGGCGGCGTTCTTCATCTGCGGGCAGCTGCCGTTATCGTTGGCAAATGTCCAGTCCTGCATGGTCTTGTCTGTAAAGCCCTGCCGTTTCAGCCGTTCCACCGTTTCAAGGTGGCTGCGCCGCTTCTCGGCGGCTTCCCGTTCCTTACGGGCTGCCCGCTGGCAGTCGCACTCTGACGGGTGGCGGTCACGCCCGAAAAAGGTCTTGCCCTCCGGGAAATAGGCTTCTTTGGGTTTCCGGCATTTGCCGCAGTATAAAAGCCCGTCCTCCCCGGTGTAATCCTCCGGCTCGGCTGTGGTGTCGGTCATAGGCAGTATGGTGTTGTGGATTGTATCGGTCATAGGCTTTCTCCCTCCTTGAATGAATAGTCCGGTATGCCTTTCTTTGGCTTCTCTTTGGCAGCGTCCTCCTGCGCCCACTTGTAAATGGTGGCTGCATGGCTCTGGTACTGCTTCCCGGTGGAAGCGATGTGGCAGGAAAGGCGGTCAAGGTAATACTCCCACTTGCCGGGGAAGTCCTGTTCCAGCTCCAAAAGTTCTGTGTCAGAAAGAAATACATTTTTATATCTGCCATAAGCGGCGGGGGGCTGCCCCTCACTCGCTCCTTTTGTTTGGCTCTCTATTAGGTTGTTTATATTAGTTTGGTTAGGGGACGGTTTTCCGACCGTCATAAGGTCAGTTTTCCGGCTGTCAGTTGGTCGGTTTCCCGCCCTTATGAGGGGCGGTTTTCCGTCCGTCAGTTGGTCGGAAAACTGTACCACTGGGATAGGCGGCACTTTCACATACAGACGGTTGGCGGCAGAAAAGCCCGTCCGTCTGCGTTCCAGCAGCCCGGCAGCGTCCAGTTCGTTCAGTGCGCCCTTTATGGTGGTGCAGCCTTTATCCAGCATTTCCGCTATCTCTGCTATGGGGTAGACAATGTATGTCCGTCCCTCGCTGTCCTGCCAGCCGTTCTTCTGCGAAAGGGTGGAACGGTCTAACAGCAGCGCATATAACTCTCTTGCGGTGTGGGATAGGTCTGTTTCCAGCAGGAAACGGGGGTAAGGCAGGTAAGCGGGCAGCTCCGTTCCTGCGGTCATATAATCAGCGATAGGGTTCACCTCCTTGTGGTGTCTGTCTGTGGGTTCTGTTACGCTTTTAGGGGGCGTTTTTAAGGGAAAAGGATAAATGTATCACGCACCCTTTGACACCCTCCAAAAAAGCCTTGATTTATGCGGGTTTGAAATGCCCTAAAGCGTGACATTTCTCCCTTTGTTTCCGCTTCCGTTTGGCGGCGTTTATCCGCTTCATGCGTCCGGCGCAGTCCGGGCAGTATTTCCCCCGGTTGGATTTTGGGAAGAAGAACGCCCCGCAGACAGCGCAGCGTTTCCGGCTTCCCCGGCGCAAGAGGGCGGCTTCCAGTGCTTCATCAAGGGGCAGGACAGCGGCGGTAAACCAGCGGCAGAGCAGCGAATAGCTGATACTCTGTACACACACGCAAGGCTCGCCGTCCTCCAACAGCAGGCAGTTCCCGCTGTCATAGTTGCAGCACTCATGCACAAGGCGGCGGGCTGCCCGGTACTGGCGGTAGTCCATGCGGGGGATATTACCGTTCATGGCTCTGCTCCTTTCTGCGCTGCGGCTCGCTCCGGCGTAAAATCTGGTCGATATTGCCCTTGACAGTCTGCAAGCGGCGGTACTCCTCCCGTTTTGCCCGGTAATCGTTGTAGCCGCTGTTTTTCTCTTTGATAAGGCTTTCAATCTCTGCTTGCAGGGATTTATAGCTCGGCAGCTTGGAAATGCCGTTCTCCCTGAAATAGCGGGCGGCTGCGTCTGCTATGATAAAGTCACTTTCATGCTTCTGACGGTAGGCTGCTTTTGCTTTGGCGTTTTTCTGCTGTTTCAGCCCGTCCCGGACAGGGCGGGTCTTGGAATAGGCAAGCACCTGCCGTTGCAGCTCCTTTTTCCCGTTCAGCGTCTTTTCCACCTGCTTCAACCACGCAAGGCTTTCCTGCATGGCGGCATAGGCGGCAGAACAGGCTTCGTCCAGTTCCTCCGGGGAGGAAAAGCCGTACTGCTGATAGGCGGTAACGGTAGCTGCCATTTGCTTTAGGTTGTGCTTTGCCGCCCAGCGGTCATAGCCCACGCCCTTGCCCTCGGCTCGCTTGGCTTCCCGGTCAACCATGCGCTGCAAGGTGTTGTCTGCCGGGGTGGTTTTTGCAGCTTTTTCCCCTTGTAACGGCTTTTTAACTGCGGCAGGGTATTCGGGTATGGCTTTGGTCTGTTCGGCAGCTCTGTGGGCGTTCTGCGTGAGCAGGGCAAGGACAGCAGCCTTGTCAAAATCGTCCCCCAGCTTTCGGGCTGTGATAGGCTTTGTCCTGTCCGGCGTGAGGTAGGAAAGCCGCCCCCGGCTCTCCTTGACGGTCACACCCTCCCGCAGCAAAAGGGAAGAAAACTCGTCAAAGCTGCCAGCTTGGGAAAGTGCCTGCCGTATCGTCCGGCGCAGCTTCGCCTTGTCCGTTTCAAACTTGGTGGGCTTGGTCGGCTGTCCGGCGGCTTCTCTGGCGGCGTTCTCTTTGTCAAGGGCAAGCTGCCCTTTCTTTGCCGCCCAGTATTCCCGTTCGGTTATCCGTTCCTTGCTGCCGTTCAAGAGGTCGATTTGGTAAAGCCCCTCCCGGTGGCACATTTCCATGACTTCGCTCTTGAAATATTCCATAGCGGCGTTGGTGCAGCGGTGCTTGCAGCCCTCCAGCGTGTCGGCTGGTCTGTCCATGTAGGGCAGAAGCGGGACTTCGTAAATCCGCAGGGAGTTGATGACGATATGCACATGGATATTCCCGCTGTGGTTATGCCCGTCCGGGTGGGTGCAGATTAGGGCTTGGTGTCCGGGGAAATGCTCCTTGCAGAACTGCTCGCCCAGCTCCTGCGCCCGGTCTACGGTCAAGCCGTTGTCTGTCCCGTCCCGTGGGTCAAAGCTGATGATATAGTGGTGGCTTTTCACATCTTCCCGTTTTTGGTTTTTCTCATAGCGGAGATTGGCTCGCATACAGGCAACAGCGAAATCCTCGCCCCCGCAGTTGAGGGAAGAAATGCGGTAATCCTCCCTCGGTATCAGCCGCCCGTTTTCATCAAGGGTGGCTTTCATGGTAAACTCGTCATGCTCAAATGTGAGATAGGCTTCCGCTGCGCCATAGTCGGCGTTTTTAGAGCTGATATGTTTGAATGTTGCCAACAGCGTCACCCACTTTCTGCAAGACTTCAAACTTTAGGGCAGCAAGGTCGGAAACCGCCGCCCGTACCTCCCCGGCAAGCTGCGGATAGGGACTGTGCCACTCGTTCAGCGTCCGGGCTATCTGGTTTAAGTTGCCGCCGATCCTCCCGTATTCGGCGGTCAGCTTCCCGACAGCGGCAAGCAGCTCGTCATTGATGGGGGAAACGGTTATGATGGGGCGTATGGCTGCCCCGGTTATGGCTTGCCGGATAAACTCGGCTTGGCTCATGTGGTAAGCAGAAAGCCGCTGGGCAAACTCGGCGTATTCTTCCTCGGTCATGCGTGTTTTGACTACCCGGCTGCGGTGCGGCGTGTTGTATCGTTTCATAGGTGGTTGACCTCCTTTCTGTGCGTGGTGTCCTCTCACTAATAGGAGAAAAACAGGGTGTGAAGCGGAACTGTTTTTGAAAAATCCGAAAAATATTTTGAGGGGTTTTTCAGCGGCGCAAGCCGCATAAGCAGGGTTTGGGGAAGGCACTCCCCAACAAGATTCCCGCAGGGGCAAAATGAGCGATAAGCGAATTTTGGCACCTCGGTAGAATCTTGCTCTAAGAAACTGCCGGCCTGCCGTTCACTTGCTACTGCCACTTTTTCAGAAAATCTATAACCAGCTTTTTTTATAAAAGGCTGCGGGCTGGCGTTTTTCCCTTACTCCCTACAAACCACAAAAGAGCAGAATGGACGGACTTTCCGGCAAGAACTTTTCCGGCGGCTCGGTCTTTCCCGACAATAAGGCGTTTCGGAAGCTGCGTTTTGCCCGCTGTCTGAAAAAAATGGCAGCCTTTTTTGGTTTCACTGTCTAATACGGAACTTTTGGAAATTTGCCAAAAATGGACGCAAAAAAAGCAGCAAATCTTTTTCGGATTTACTGCTTCATGTGCCGCTGCGGTGCGGCGGGATGGATATTCAGTTGAAATAAAAGAGGATGGTGGTACTTTAGTCTATCGACTCTTTACTAACTATTAGGTAATCTTGAAAGATTTTCCTTGAATTTATCTAAAGAATGTTCATTGTTTCCCGCAAAAATAAGTGGAATTGTATATTCATATGATATGCCATTTTCATAGTCCGATAATTGTATTTTTATAGTATCATCCCTCTCATCTTTAGGTGCTATATATATGAATGAATTTTTATTTATATCAGATATTTTCCCTTTTTCAGAAGAAACAGTATAACCCCAGTCTGTTAAATTTGTCTTTATTGTAACTTCTGTTTCTGTTTCTTTTCTAGTCTGCAATGCTGTTTTATCGATTTGGATATCAAAAGGAGTCGAACCTAACAATTCACTGTTTATATTTACAAGTTCTTCTCCATTTGTTTTAGAAATATTAGATTCATCTTCATAATTTTGTTGAGATTCATCTTTTGGTGTTTCTCTGTTACATCCTAATAAAAAGCATAAAATAATTAGTACTAATACAGAAAGTTGTTTTTTTTGCATTTATTTCTCCTTTCATATTATCAAAGAAAGCACTGAGAGTACTTTCAAGAAATTTTGAAATATTCTCAATGCTTTCTATTTTTTGATTATAAACTTGCCGGTAATGATACTATGTTAATTTATCTCTTTCGCGTAACCTTTGTTGCAATATACACATGCACCATTCACCCATTTGTGAGACATTTCAATCGTCTCAACTTCATAAATGCTTACTTCTCCACAAATTAAACATTGTTTGTAATTATATACATGACGTGTCGCACATTTATCCCAGTCATCATATATACCAGGCATTTCATCTTCATATCCATAGTACTGGGGAGAACCCCAACTATGAGTATGAGCGGCAAATACAGTCATTGGAGCAGCTACAATTCCAGCTACTACTGAAAGTGCTAAAATAGATTTTCTTTAATTCATAAGTTCCTCCCTTTCCTTAAAAATACATAGCTCTTTGTTACATTGTCATTTTAACATAATAATTGGTAAAATGCAATAATTTATTTTCTATTTACGAGAAAATACTGTGCATATTATCTTATTTAGGAATAGTTAAGGCGGCTACCTAAATCTTTTTATTACTTTACCGCACATGAGCATTCGCGCCCGGATTGTCGTTGCCGTAGCCTTCCATGAGGTTAATCACGCCCCAGATACCAAGCCCGGCTCCAAGTGCTACAACAAGGGTCTGCAAAACGTCTACTGCGCTATTGAAAAATGCCATAAATATATCCTTTCTGCCGCGTCTGCGGCTGTCCGGCAAGCGGACAAAAGGCGGTCAGCGTATGGTCGCCGCCGCATAAAAAAACCGCCCTCTGGTAAAGGCGGCTGTCCCCGCGCTGCGTAAGTCCTGCGGCGCGGCGGTATTCAGTTGTAAGGGGTGCGGCTCCTGCCGCTGTGTACTGCGCCGGAAAGTGGGGGCGCGTATCATGTAGCCGGTATGGATAGATGTGATTGCTTCAATCGCTCCTTTCTGTGTCCCGCTGTGCTGCCGGACGTTTTTTTCAGACTTGCGGGAAGTGAATAGCTTGCGTAGCAAGGTGTTCGCTTCCCGCAAGTTCACAAAGGGGTAGCTGCCGCAAGGCAGCGTAGGGGAAGTGTAGCTTCCCCTGTCCCCCGGCGGTCTGCCATGCTGTCACTGTTGCGGGATAAGCCCCCGGCGCGTGACATACTCCGTTGCAAAACGGCGGTGTTCCGCTTCCTTTTCCCGCCAATACTCCCATAATGCAGCGTCGGCGGCTTCCGCAACATTCATTAAAAACCGTTCAAGCTGCTTTTGTTTTTCCTCTGCGCTACGTTTCCTCATGGTCTGCGTCCTCCTGTAAGTCTGCTGCGTCAATCTCGTAATAGTCAAAAACCTCGTCGGGCTTGACAATGGCGGGGCGGCGTTTAAGGTGCTTTTCCATGTCAAAGGCGTTCTTCGGGTCTGCGTCGGATAGGTACTTGTATTTCGGGTGTTTCGTTATGTCGAATTTGTCCGAAAAGAACGGGCGCACCCCGCGTAGCTGCAAGATACATTTCCCTCCGTCCATGACTGCGATTTCATCTTCCGTCATAAGCTGCTTTCCCAATTTCTGATAGTTCAGCCCATGCGAAAGCTCCCGCCCTCTGGTTTCGGAAGTGTTGAAGCTGTCTATCGTTTCCTTGCCTAAAATCTCCGATATTTCTTTGAGGGTGGTTTTCTCCTTGCCGCCCAAGAAAAGCGTGGTGTCGCAGTTGCCGACTATGGTATCGGCGTTGTCCTTGTAGATTGCCTTTAGCTGTGACTGGCTCTGCAAGATGATTGACGCGGAGATTTCCCGGCTCCGTATCGTTGCAATGAGCTTTTCAAACTTTGGTATCTGCCCGATATTCGCAAATTCATCAAGTAAGCACCTAACATGGACGGGAAGCCGCCCGCCATATTCATCATCTGCTTTGTCGCATAAAAGGTTGAATAACTGTGTGTAGAGAATACTCACGACAAAGTTAAAGGTGTCGTCGGTGTCGCTGATAATCACGAAAAGGGCTGTCTTTCTGTCGCCTATGGTGTCAAGCTCCATTTCGTCGGTTTCCATAAGCTCCCGCAGCTCCTT
Source organism: Clostridium sp. MCC344 (assembly GCF_018785365.1). Lineage (NCBI taxonomy): Bacteria > Bacillati > Bacillota > Clostridia > Eubacteriales > Clostridiaceae > Clostridium > Clostridium sp. MCC344. The sequence goes on from NZ_WQPQ01000027.1 coordinate 7,864, forward strand.
AATGTCGAATGGGGCTAACCTCGCGCCGCATGAGATAAGTATGCTTTTTGCGGTCTTGCCCGCCGCAAGTTTGTATTTTTTGTACTGCTTGACTGCAAAATGCTCCGGGTCTTTTTCTTCCAGACGTTCAAACATGAGGTCAACCGGGTTCTGGAAGTCCTCGTCGTCCTCGCGGGCTTCCGACGCATTTATCATTTCAAGCAGCGTCGTGAAGTTCTTCTCGTCCTCCGGGGCTTCATACCAGATATAGCCGATTAGCGCGGTGTAGTAGAGCTTTTCCGCTTTCACCCAGAAATCCTCGCCGGATTTTTCCCCGTCGCCTTTGGTGTTGGCGATAATGGTATTGACTAACTTCAAAATGTCCTTTTCGCTCCGCAGATAGGCAAAGGGATTGTATTTCATGGATTTTTTGAAGTTAATCGTATTTAGCACTTTGATACGGTATTTGTACCGCTGTAACATTTTCCCGGTTTCCAAAATCAGTGTTCCTTTCGGGTCAGTGACGATATACGACGTTGGAAAATCCTTTGACGTACATTGCATGAGCGACGGTTTCACAAAGAACCGGGTCTTGCCGCTGCCGGAACCGCCGATTACAAGGATATTTTTGTTTCTTGCGTATTTCGGCTGCTTCGGGCGGCTGTTCATGGTAAGCCGTTCCGTCTGCGTTAGGGGGATATTGTTCTCAAATACCGGGTCGGTGTACGGCTTTATGTCGTCAGCCCCGCCCCAACGCGCCGAACCGTATTCTGTCCCGCGGCGGTATTTCTTCGCGTTCTTGCCTTTGGTGTAGATAATCAGCCGGACAATGACCGCCCCCGCAATGCCTAAAGCTAAGTCTGCCGGGTGGAAGCTCGGCGCGATACTGGAAAAGGCGGCGGTAAAACCGTCCCCAAGATGTAGCAGCTTTGCGCTCGCGTCCGCGCCGGGGGAGAGCCGGACAGCCGCGCCCACTTTATCAAAGAGCCAGACAAAGAGCAGATACGGGAGATTTAAGATAAGCAGCTTCTTGATTTCCGGCTTCATAGCGATACCTCCCTGTCTTTGTTCTTGACCTTTGCCCGTTCCGCGTTCTTGCCCTGTGCAGCTTCTTTGAGGGTAGAGAGCAGCTTTCGGATTGAGGGCTTTTTCTCCTGTGTCAGCTTTTTTGCGGAAAATTCCTTAAAGGCGGCGGTCAGCACGTCCGCGTCCCGCCCCTTGAAGAAAACCAGATAGCGGGGCGGGCTTTCCGTCGCGTCCTTTTTCAGCGCAAAGTCGATACCGTACTTTTTCGCCGTACTCTCAAAGGCTTTGATATTGCCCTCGGTAATCTCAATGTTGGAAACGCCCGCGTTCTGCTTCATAAGCTGCTTTAAGCTCTGCTTGCCCTGTGGCGGTTTTGCAAGCTGCTTTTTGCCCTTTGACAGTATGGCTTTCATTGCCTTTTGGAGCGTCTGCGCGGTCAGCTTCCCGGTCTTGATGTAAAGGGCTATGGTCTTTTCGTTTACTTCGTCCTGCAATTTGTCGCGTCCTCCTTTCGCGTTTCTTTATGGGGCGGCGGTCAGATACGCACCCGCAGCCCGTTCAAGTCCTCGGCTCTGATACCCACAAGATACCAGTTGTCGCCGTACTCAATCCGGGTCGGCTTCCACTTGCCCCGCACGAATACGTCAAAGCACTCGCCGCAATGCAAGCCCCCGTAGTAGCTGTTTAAGTCAAAGCGGATGTCGTAACGGTCGGTGCGCTCGTCAAATACCAATGCTCCTGTCATTTTCTGTGCCATAATAAAATCCTCCTTTTGTGGTTGTGGGTGGTTACAGGCTTTCGCCCTCGTTGCATGAATAATAGTCCGGGTCGCCGTACTGCGGCTTTTTCGGTGACAGTGCGCCGCTTGCCATGTCATGGGCGACAAGGGAAGTGTAATAATTGCCGATAGTGGACGGGGCGTTGAAAAGGGCTGCTTTCAGATATTGCTTGATGTTGCGGATTTTCGTTGTGTTCTCCCGCATACAGTCAAGCACAAAGCGGATATGCTCGCCGTCCAGTTTCATAAACTTAGATTTCACAAGCTCTGCCGGGTAGTCGTCCCCCGCAATCCGTACCCGCTTTCTGGCGGTGCATACGGTTTCAAGCATGAGGTCTACAATCTCGTCAAGCCTGTCACTGTCAAACTTCATGTCCTGTTTGAGAATGTCGTAGTCGATATTGTCCTTGATGATTTCCCGGTATATATCAACTGCGCTCTGTGCTGTCGCTTCCGTTCCTTTCCGTTCCGGCGGCGTAGCCGCTTCTCTGCAAGGAGAGGGGTTAGGGGAAAGGATAGGAATGGAATGGGTACTTTGTTCATCAGTAATTATTTTTTCTTTTTTTGGTAAGTCAGTTCTTTGTATATCTTTATTTAATTGCGTTGGATTTTCCAACGTAGGTTTTTCCAATGTTGGTTTTTCCTGTGTTGGATTATCCAATGTTGGATTTTCCAATGTTGGTAAATCCGGCGTAGGCGGCTGCGGCTGCTCGAATATCACATAGTCCGCGCCCCGCAAGCGTCCTTTCTCGTCGCGCTCCCTTGAACGGACGATATACCCGGCGCGTTCAAGCTCCTTAATGGCTTCGCGGATAGCGTCTATCTTCTCCCGGTTGATAAGGGATAAGCCTTTCAAGGTGTAGTCCCAATCTTCGGGGAGTGACAGCATTTGCGACAACAGCCCCTTTGCCTTTAGGGAAAGCTCCTTGTTGCGTAGGTGGTGGTTGCTCATTACGGTGTAGCCCTTGTTCCGTTCCACTCTGAAAACTGCCATAGTTCATAGCTCCTTTGCTTTGGATTTGTTACGCAGTAGAAGCGCGGTTTCGGGGAATAAGGTATAAATCCCTTGCCGCGCCAGATACACACCCGCAAAACCGCTTGTAGCAAGGCTTTTTCTGCCCCTACTGCGTAACAAAGGGCATGAAAAAAGCGGCGTTCCTGTTCTCCCATGTAGAGAGTAAGAAACGCCGCTTCTGCGTCGTATTCAGTTTTTAGTACAATACCCTGCTTGTCCGTCGCTCGAAAAACCTTGATTTTCCAGTGTTTTCAAAAGTATCGTTATCTAACGTCAGCTTTTCAAAGACCCGGATTTCAAGCCATGCTTGCAGACATTGAAGCAGGGAAAGTCGGGACAGTTATCGTCAAGGATATGTC
>NZ_WQPQ01000028.1:0-5921 GCF_018785365.1 Clostridium sp. MCC344
TTAGCGGCAGCCCCTAAAATGGCGCAAAAAAACAGAGGCCCTTATTCTGGAACCTCCGTTTCTCTGGCTTTCTTAATGCCCTCGGCTGTGGCTTCTATCACGACAAGCTCTTTTTCGTTCATGGAGTTTAGAAGAACATCAATGTGCTTTCTGCAAGAGCTTGACCTTGCCCCTCCGTCCGCATGAATAAACTGGTCAACTGAAACGTCAAACATAGTAATGAGTTTAACAAAAAGGTCGAAGCTGGGATACTGACCTTTGTTCTCAATATTCATAATGGTACGGGAGTCACGGTCTACTAATTCCGCAACATAGGCTTGTGTCCAGCCCTTTTCTTCTCTGGCTCGTTTGAGAGCTGCCCCGAGGCCGTGAAAGTCAAACCTTCTTTCATCTTGGTTCATTCTCATATCACCCTATATCATTCTACATTTCTGGTTGAATTATGAGAATGTAATGAGATTTTACATCAAGTAGTATTTTGTTTCGCATCCATGTAGGCTCTAACTTGTATTATTCGAGGTAGAGAACTATAATATATCCTGTGGAGGTGCGAAATGGACTATATGACATTGAAAGAGGCCGCCGAAAAGTGGGGCGTGACACCTCGTAGGGTAAATTATTATTGTGCTGGTGGGCGTATCCCCGGCGCTGTGAAAATGGCCGGTGTTTGGCTGATCCCTAAAACTGCGGAGAAGCCGATTGATGGCCGGACAAAACAAGGGAAGGGGTTGCACCATGAATAAAATCCTGATTATAGATGATGACAGAGAACTGTGCGCTTTGATTAAACGTAGCGTACAAGCAGAAAACATAGAAGCTGATTTTTGTAATACCGGAAAAGAGGGCTTACAAAAATTAAGAGAGCAGGAATACCAGCTTGTGGTGCTGGATGTGATGATGCCCGGCATGGACGGGTTTGAAACGCTGGAAGAAATTCGCAAGGAGTACAGCTTACCGATTTTGATGTTCACATCTAAAAATGACAGCATTTCTAAAGTACGGGGCTTACGGGCCGGAGCGGACGATTATCTTACAAAACCGTTTGATATGGATGAACTGATTGCCCGTATTGCGTCTCTTATTCGCCGCTACACTCGCTTTAATCAGCAAGCTGGAGCCATACAAAAGCTAAATTTTGACGGATTGCAGATTGACCTTGAAAATCGTTCTGCTACTACACCAAACGGCACTTTTGAACTGCCCCCAAAGGAATTTGATTTGCTCCTGTACTGTGCAAAACATCAAGGGAAAATTTTGACCAAACAGCAGATTTATGAGGAAGTATGGGGCGAAGAATATTTCTATGATGATAGTAACATTATGGCGATTATCAGCCGACTTCGTAAAAAATTAGAAGTCAATCCTTCAAGCCCAAAGTATATACAAACGGTCAAAGGGATTGGCTACCGGTTTAATAAGGAGGTGTAGTCGGCATGGAAATTATCGTATTCTTGTCCATTGTGATTGCTGTTGTGGCTGTATTGACTTCCATCGTTCTCGTTCGGCGTGTAAAAAAACAAATAGCAGAAATGACCGATGTGCTGGTTGATGTGAAAAACGGAAATGGCAACCGGCGTATTCTATCTGCAACAAATGAACTGACAGCACCTCTTGCCTATGAAATCAATGAGATCGTTGTGGCCTATGAAAGCAGACTTTCAACTGTACGGCAGACAGAAGAAACCAACCGCCAGCTTATGACGAGCCTTTCCCATGATGTGCGAACGCCCCTTACTACTCTGATTGGGTATCTTGACGCTGCACACAAAGGGCTGGTCACAGGAAAAGACCGGGATGATTATATTGAAACCGCCCGCCGGAAAGCCCATGATCTGAAAGAATATATTGATGTACTCTTTGACTGGTTCAAGTTAAATTCTAACGAGTTTGCTTTGGAGATCCAGAGTGTTGAGGCCGCAGAGCTGACAAGAAATATCCTCATTGACTGGATACCGATTTTTGAGGATAAACAGGTTGAGTATGACATTGATATTCCCGAACAGCCTGTCCGGGTAAGATTGGATATGGACAGCTATATGAGGATTGTCAATAATCTCATTCAAAATGTAATCGCTCACAGCCATGCAGACAAAATCAAAATTGCCCTGTCAAAGAAGGAAAATAACATGGAGCTGCTGCTGGCGGATAATGGAGTGGGAATTGAGAAGGAAGATTTGAAACACATTTTTGAACGGCTCTATAAGTGTGACAAAGGACGGTCTGAAAAAGGAAGCGGTCTTGGTCTTTCTATTGTCCATCAGCTTGTAGAAAAGATGGATGGGAATATAACAGTTGAAAGTTTGCCGGGAAAAGGAACTGAATTTATGTTGCTTTTTCCTTTGGAGAGTTAAGCGGGCTCCCGTCTTTATGGCGGGAGCCTTTGTCATTTTACTGGATTTCAAATTGCAAGGTTAATGCAAGGTTGCGGCAAGGTTAATGCAAGGTTGGCATGATAGAATACCTTACAGAACAGGAGGTTTTGAATATGGATACAAATTATATCATTGAAACAAAAAATCTGACGAAGCAATACGGCTCACAAAAGAGTGTGGCTGACTTAAATATCCATGTGAAGCGTGGGAGAATTTACGGTCTGCTGGGCAGAAACGGAGCCGGAAAAACCACTACCATGAAAATGCTGTTGGGCTTAACGAAGCCGACTTCCGGGGAGGTCAAAATCTGGGGAAAGTCTTTGCAAGGGAATGAAAAGAAGTTGCTGCCCCGTATCGGAAGCCTGATTGAGTCCCCCGGTTTTTATCCCAATCTGACCGGCACAGAGAACCTGCGTATCTTTGCTACTCTGCGGGGCGTACCAAACAATCATGCTATCAAAGATGCTCTGGATCTGGTAGGACTGCCCTACAAAGATAAAAAGCTCTTTTCACAGTATTCTCTTGGTATGAAGCAGCGGCTTGCCATCGCCCTTGCCGTTATGCACGATCCGGAGCTTTTGATTTTGGATGAGCCGATCAACGGCCTCGATCCCATCGGTATTGCAGAAGTACGCTCCTTTATTCGGGAGCTTTGCGACGCAAGAGGAAAAACTATTTTGATTTCCAGTCACATTCTTTCGGAGATTTCCTTGCTGGCTGACGATATTGGAATTATTGACCACGGTGCATTGCTGGAAGAAGAAAGCCTTGCTGAGTTGGAGCAAAAAAGCAGTAAACATATCCGGTTTACGCTCTCTGATACTGCACAGGCGGCAAGAATTTTGGAACGCAATTTCCATGAAACCCATTTTTCCATACAAGACGACCACAATCTGCGCCTGCACAACCTTGATCTGTCTGTGGGGAAAATTGTAACTGCTTTTGTAGAAAACGGATTGGAGGTATCAGAAGCACATACCTGTGAAGAAAGTCTTGAAGATTACTTCAAGCGTGTGACAGGGGGCGAAGGAATTGCTTAAACTAATCAAATGCGAATTTTTGAAATTGAAACGGAAGAAATTTATTCCGCTGATTATTTTGGCTGCGTTCCTGTTTCCAATCCCGCTGACTTATCTGATGACAACGCCCTCTATGATGGAGCGATATACGGATCGGGCAGATGCTTTCGATGGACTATTTAACATGGTGTTGGGATATGGTATCCAGTTTTTACTGCCCTGCATTATCGGAGTGATTGCCGCTATTCTGTTTTTTATGGAACGCGACAACGATACATTCAAAAATCTGCGTACAATTCCCGTAACCAGCACGCAAATGGTACTTGCAAAGATTATTGTCCTTTTTATCTTTGGAATTGTTTTTTGCGTGGCTTCTACCATTGCAACAATTCTTTGCGGAATTGGAACATTAGAAGTTTATGGAATTGGTTATAAGCTGTTTTTGGCGGTTGAAACGGGGATCTTCATTACGGCAGGAACACTCCCGTTGATTGTCCTTGTTGTCTTTTTCAGTAAGACCTATGTTTTTTCCATTTTGTTGTGTGTCTTTTACAGCGTTCTGAACATGAGTGCTACGGCATTGTTTGACACACTGCCTAAAACTATGTTATGGCTTCTGCCCACGCCACTGACTACATTTTGGAGTGCGGGAGATATGGCGGCTCATGGAATAAAAATGGACTTGGAGCAAATGACAGGGCTAATTCCCTCAATATTTCAAGTTGTATTCATTCTTGGGATCATGGCATTGGTTTCGTTCTTACTGATTGACAGATTATATAAGCAGAGGGGGGAATAAACATGGTTCGCATTGTAAAAACAGAATTTTATAAATTGAAAAGGTATCATATCCTTTGGGCGGGCGTTGCACTCATGCTCCTATCCGTCCTGCTGACCTTGTTTACCTCTATGGCGAATGATGGTTCCGTTTGGGATTTTGCCTATCTTACAGAACAGGTCATCAAAAACAATATGTCCATGATTTTTCCGATGTGTATCAGCCTAATTGCTGGATATATGATTTCTCGTGAGCAGACGGATGACACATTGAAAAATATTCTGACTGTGCCGATCTCTTTTAAGAAACTGTTGACCGGAAAATTGATTGTGTGCGGCGTATTGTCTATTATTTTCGGGCTGATATGCAGTCTGTTTACAATCATAGCAGAAATGATTGTGGGATTTCCCGGCTTTGAGATTTCCTTAGCTCTAAAAGCAGCCTTGCAGATTACTGCGGTTAATTTCTTTTTATATCTTGCGGTTCTGCCGATTATCGCTCTTACTTGTCGGAGGGCAGGTAGCTTTTTAGTCGGTGTAATCATTGCTTTTGTCTATGGATATGGAGGGATGTTTGCCGCAGGAAATATGACATTAGCAAACCTTTATCCGATTACCGCAAGTCTTGGAATGGTAGGCTACCGTAGCTATGATACCGCAGTCAACTGGAATATCGGAACCTGTTCTTGCAGTCTTGCGCTTGCTGTCGTTATTTCTGCCATCTTGATTTTGTGCATGAAAGAACGAGAAGCAACCCAAACAAAGAAAAAGGCCAAAAAGGTAGCTCCAAAGAAAGGCTGGTGATGATTTTATGAAGAAAATAGTTTTAGCATTAACATTCGTCCTTGTGGGAAGTTTTATGCTTGCTGGCTGTTCAAAAGATGAAATTCTCAATCATTACAATAACATGGTTCAATCTGCGGGCTCCATAGAACTGACAGGGAAATCGTCACTGCAAGGGGAAAAAGAAAAAGGAATTGATGATTATACAGGGACTTATACGGCTGATTATGCGAACTTTTCAGGTACAGAGTATTTGTTCGGAGGAACTTCCATAAAGAGAGAAGCCGGTAAGGAGCTGTCCATTGATTGCACCTTGGAGATTACGGAAGGTACTGCAAAAGTATTTTGGATTTCTGGATCTGATGAAGCAGTCACATTGATTGAAGCAACCGGAACTTATAGTGACACAATTACACTTCCTGATGGTGGAAATTATATTGGCATTGAATGTGAGAATTTCACTGGAAACATTGAATTAAATATTGAATAATACTCTGCCGGACGACGGCAAAAGAAAAAAAGCCGTCGTAGAGCAGACAATTTGACACGCCCATTTGAAACGGCGGCTTTGATTTTCAGAGCCGCCGTTTCTTTGCGTTTACACAAACCTATGACGACTTGCAGGGACACGGTAGCCGATTGGAGGTTGATTTACCGTGTCCTTCTTTTTATTTCGCAGTATCCATGATCTGCACCAGTTAAAAAAAGCGTAGCTCCCCCTCCGGGACAGTCTGGTTATGAATGTGAAATTAGACAACATATAAATGAATATGTAATTTCATGCGTCCGTGTGGCTTCATGCCGCCCGGGCGCTTTTGCGTTCTTATGGGGCTGCTTCGGGTCATGTTGGCCCGAAGCCATTCCCCGGTGCCGCTCCCCGCCGCCTTCGCTTCGGTCACTCGTCAACCAACAACCGAAACGGAGGTCAATATGGCTATTATCAATTTGCGGGACTATTACCCATTCTATA
>NZ_WQPQ01000029.1:0-2120 GCF_018785365.1 Clostridium sp. MCC344
AGCCGCCCGGATGGCGTTGTCCGTGAGCTGCCTCTGCCATGCGCCCACGCTGGGAGCCCAGCGGAAACCGTTGCTTTTCAGCTCGGCCCGGGTGTCCGCGTCAGGCTTTCCGTCAAAGAACACCTGCAAGCGGTTGTCCTCCCGGTTCATTTCCACACGGCCCCCATCGAACTCCCAGCCGGAAAATTCCTGCTGTGCCTGTTTGGAAAGCTGTTCGATACGGGCCTTTACCCGGCGGATTTCCGCATTGTTGTTGGTAAGCTGGTAGCTTTCAAAGGGCCTCGGATCGCTCCGCCAGCTTGACGCCATGCTTGCTTTCAGCTTTTCGATCTGATCCGGCGACAGCAGCGCACAGCCGTCCAGCTTGCCATGCTTGCGGTAATAGGCGTTGACCTCCTTCATAATGAGCTGGGAGCGTTCCAGCCCGTCCAGCTTCTTCTGGAGCTTTTCAATCGCTGCCGGGTCATCGGCGCTGATCCCGCCCATGCCGGTACTGCGTATCTTATCCAGCAGCCCTTGAATATACCGCCATTCCTCCATGTTGCTGTCCCGGGCCCGGTTCTGTTTTTCCTTCTTTCCCACCGGGAAATTGGCAGGTCCGGCGATCATCACAGAGGGAACCCTCGCGTCAATGGCAAAGCCCTGGTTCATGTTTTCGGCCAGCTTGCGGGCGTAGGTGTCTAACAGATGGTCAATCTTCTCATGGTACATGGGGTCCACCCGGGATTTCTGCTTTTCCGCTATGGCGGCGGCCTTGTCCACCATTGCCCGGTATTCCGCCGTTGCGCTCCCTTCATTGTAGTCGGAAAAGCTGTTCATTTCCTTTGCCCGGCGGGCGGCTCCTTCATTGATAGGGTAATAGTTGATGGTATGCACCTCCTTCATGCTTCGGGCCATGCTGGCCCGAAGTCTTACCGTTCTTCATGGGAAGGCCCCGCCTTGTCCTTCTTCGGAGTGGGCGGGGCTTCTTGAAACCGTTTGAGTGCAGCGAGAATGGAGTGGACAGGTTCGGCCTTTTCAGGATAGGCAAATATCCGGTGTTCCGGCGGAATGTCCTGCGGCCCGTGGTAATACTCCTTGAAGCCCTCCGGGACTGCCGACACATACCCACCGGGAGCGAATACGCCGCCCTCGTTGATACGCACATCCCGTCCGTATGCTTCATAATCGAAGTAGTTCTGAATGTGCTCCGGTATGTCGATAGTCCCAAGCTCGTCGGCGTAAAGACGGCCCAGCCCTTCATCATCGGAAATATCCGGGTAAAAGCGGTAAAGGTCAAGGTTCTGCGTCAGGTTTATCAAATCCTTCACGCTCCTTGTGTGGTTTCCTAAGACAAGAGCGGCTTCAAAGGTTTCCAGTCCGCCCTTATCCCGTACTTCCAGCAGGGCGTGGCCCAGCTCGTTCAGCTCGTCGATGTTCTCACATTCGTAGAGATGATCGTAGAGCCCCAGCACATCACTGTCAAAGCTGGTAAAGAACACTTCGCTGTACCGTTTCCCGTCTATCCCGATTTTGGCAAGGGCGGCCTGCAACTCCTGTGTCGTCATGGGGAAATGTACCGTTGTCCCTACCTCGATCCCCATTAAGGGGTACAGGGCTGTATTGGTTATATAGGCTTCAAACATAGGCTTATTCCTCCTTTCCGGCCCGGTCAGCCAGCACCTCATAGATCCCGGCCATAATGTAATCGGCACAAGGGAGGGCAATCGCATTTCCCAGCGCCTTGTAGCGTTGCAGAGGCCGGATCTCCATGTCGTCCGCCCCGTACTTTGTCCAGCCCTCTGGCAGCCCCATCAGCCGTTCACTTTCTGTTTCCGTCAGAAAACGGATACAGCCGCCCTCCGGGTCGCCCTCATACCAGAAGGCAAAGGGCGTTACATCACTGGCTAAAAGAGTGGGAAAAGGGTCAGTTGGTAATCCGAAGCTGTTTCGGAAGGCCGTTTCTTCCTGCCTTTTTGCCGCTCCCCGCATACGGAAGCACTGAAAGGGGTGGATGACTGGTATCTGCCGCCCTGTTTTAAAAGAAGCTGTTCGATCTCTTTCGGCGGCGGCCCGCCCGCCCTCTCCGCAAGGCGGAGGAAGTGGGAGCATTGGACGGGGCTTAAATAGTATGTCTGCGG
>NZ_WQPQ01000002.1:0-1872 GCF_018785365.1 Clostridium sp. MCC344
GGGGCTGTCGCAAAATCATTAAAAACAGATGATTGAGCGGCAGCCTCTGCCGTTATAGACATAAACCGGGATGAAATCTATTTTTCTGGATTTCATCCCGATTTTTTGCCGTACTTTAATAAGCCTTTGGTTTTTTACATATTTTAGGCTGACTGTACTTCAAATAAATACGTTCTGGTTCGCTCCTTCTGGATTTTTGCATGCAGTTTATTCAGGTTATACCCCATGCAAAGCAAAAGAATCTCAAGTTTTACTTTGGTTTTTCCCCGGAGCAGAAATCTCTGGAATTCGTAATCATTTTTCAAAACTCCGAATGCCCCTTCCACCTGTATGGAACGGTTCATCCGGTACTGGATCCCGGTTTCGCTCAGGATATTTTCGTATGATTCCTGACGCTTCTCCAGAAAGCTTTTTGAAATATACAGCCGTTTATTCCCTTTCGCACGGGTACATTTTTCCTTATGGGGACAATTGGCGCAATCCTCGCATTCATACACGGTTACTTCCGATTCATAGCCACTTTTGCTTTTTTGCTTCTTTACGAAAAGAGCTTTCAACTTTTTACCGGCATGGCAGGTATATGTGTCCGTTTCCTTATCATACCCCATATTTTCACGTTTACTGATGTCCTGTTTAAAACTACGTTTCTTCCATTTTTCATAGGTCTGGGGCTTGATATACGGCTTCTGACCTGAACTACGCAGATAAGTATATCCTTCTTCACTTTCATACCCGGAATCAGCCGTGACGCTTGGATAACGAAACCCCAGCTTTTTATCCATCATCTTTAAAAATGGAACCAGTGTCCAGACATCATTTCTGTCCTGAAATACATCTGCCGATACAATGTATTCGCTGTCTACCCCAATTTGTATGTTATATCCCGGTTTCAACTGGGCATTCCGCATATGGTCATCCTTCATGTGCATAAATGTTGCATCCGGATCGGTCTTACAATAATTGTTCCTTCCCTGGAAGCTGGCCGTATGCCAGTCGTAGGTTACCTGCCGTTCCCGGAACCTTTGGAAAAGCTCCAGATATTTCTGATTTTTGCTTTTTCGTCTGCCACGTCCATAGACGAACTCTGTTCCATCCTGCTGGCATTTTTCTTCCAGATAGTCAGAGATTTTTTGCAGATCCTGTGCTCTGGATTCCGCATTTACAGTAAACGACTGCATATAATCATGATTCAAAAGCCTTACAGCTTCCTGAATCTTATGAAACATTTTTTCTTCCCATTTCCCTACGGACTTTTTCCAGACGAAAGTATATTTATTGGCACAGGCTTCCAGCTTGGTTCCATCAATGAAAACGGTTTCCATAGATAATTCTTCCGCATCTTTCAGACGGCGCACCATCTGATAAAACAGGTCTTCGCAGGCCTCCGCGAGAAATCCGGTTCGGAAACGGGCAATCGTACTGTGATCTGGTGCTTTTTGTCCGGCAAGCAGCCACATAAAGTTGATATCCCTGCGGCAGGCCTGTTCAATTTTCCGGGAAGAATAGATGTTTTGGGAATAAGCATAGGTCAGGATTTTGAACATGGTCTTCGGATCCACTGCAGGATTTCTTCCTTTGGAAGAGTAAGCCTTATACAATAAAGTATAATCGAGTTCCTCAAGCTCATGGCTCAGCAGCCGGACAGAATCGTCATCTGGGACAAAACCTTCTAAACTTAATGGCAAAACCAGTTGATAAGTTTCGTTGAATTCGGTATAATTTTTTTGGTATTTTATTTTACTAGTCATAATTTATTATACCATGAATGGCAGGTTCTTCGGAGCCTGCTTTTTCATTTTTGGCACAAACTTTTTGGCACAAAAAGGAGCTGCTGCTCCATAAATGATTACTCATCTATTTTGCAACAGCCCC
>NZ_WQPQ01000030.1:0-285 GCF_018785365.1 Clostridium sp. MCC344
TCGTCACGATCAAAGCGAACATTGACACTCTGATGGGCTACACCGAACCGGGAAGAAAGCAGGAAAAGGAGCGTTAAGGTTATGAAAACAAGGAGCAAAGCGACGCTGACACTTCGGGCCATGTTGGCCCGAAGATACGGGTTTGGGGCGAGCCCCAACAAGCCGCCTTTGTGCCACTTGTGGCCACAGAGGCATTGCTTGCCACTTAGCGGCAGCCCCTAAAATGGCGCAAAAAAACAGAGGCCCTTATTCTGGAACCTCCGTTTCTCTGGCTTTCTTAATGCC
>NZ_WQPQ01000031.1:0-510 GCF_018785365.1 Clostridium sp. MCC344
AAGGTATTTAACATTAAGCAGATGGCCGCCGCTCTTGCCTATATACAGGACAATAACCTGACCGATTATGAGCAGTTGGCGAAGAAAGCCACCGAGGCGGCAGACCGTTTCCATGTTATTTCCGAACAGGTCAAGCAGACGGAACAGGCCATGAAAACCAATGCCGGGCTAAAGGCCGCAACGGTTCAGTATGCCAAAACCCGCCCAGTCTTTGAGCAGTATAAGGCGACGAAGTACAGCCGGAAATTCCTTGCGGAGCATGAGGCCGACCTTGAACTGTACCGGGCTGCACAAGCGGAAATGCGCTCTCTGCTGGGCGGGGCGAAGCTCCCCAAAATGGATGTGCTGAAGGAAGAAGGCTGTAAGCTCACAGCAAAGAAAAAACAGCTCTATGGAGAATATCAAAAGGCACGACGGGATATGCAGGAGATCGTCACGATCAAAGCGAACATTGACACTCTGATGGGCTACACCGAACCGGGAAGAAAGCAGGAAAAGGAGCGTTAAGGT
>NZ_WQPQ01000032.1:0-10032 GCF_018785365.1 Clostridium sp. MCC344
ACCATCGACGAGCAGACCTTTCAGCCATTCAACGATTGCGTCGATGATAAAGTCCATACATCAGCTCCTTTTCTGGAAAAAGGGACAACGGGTGACATTTAGCTGAACAGCCCGGACAGCAGAGGGATAAGCTGAAGACCGATCAGAACGACACCGCCGCCCGCCATCAGCTGCTTAATGCCCTGGCTTTTTGCCGCAGGGTTGTCCGACCCGTAACCTTCCAGAAGGTTGATGACGCCCCATACCGCCAGACCGGCGCCAAGAGCCATGACCAGAATTTTGAGAATGTCGATTGCCTGATTGAAAAATTCCATATACGTTCCTCCATTTTGTTTGTTTGATGATTTTGGGTACAAAAAAAGCCGCCCACATCGGCGGCGCTTCGGGTCAACATGGCCCGAAGTTACACAAACTCGTCGCTGTCCAGATCATCGAAATTCAACAGGTCAGCTTCTTCGTCCGTGTCGGAGCCGTCCACTTCGTACACCGTGTATTCGTCCTCCGGCTTTAGTCTCAATGGCCGGTGGCGGAACAGGCTTTCCAAGCGGAAGGCGTTTTTCTTTTTATCAAATTCGGCTGTGTACTTGTAATTCGGGTGCTTTTTCAAGTCATACTTCGGGGACAGGAAGGGCGGGAGCCCCCGAAGCTGCAAGATACATTTATCCCCGGGCATGGTGGTGATCTCGCTGGTGGTCATCAGCTCCCGGCCAAGTCGCTGCATATTCTGGCTGTAACTTTCAGACTGTCCACGGCTTCGGCCCTCGGTCTGCATAGAGATGGTGGCCTTGCCCAGCCAGTTTTCCGAAATATCCTTTAGGGTGGAAGCCTCCCGGCCTCCGAGGAATACGATACTGTCCATGTTGCCCATGATGGTTTCGGAATGGTCTTTGTACAATGCCTTGCACTGGCTCATTGCCTGATAAAAAAGCGTCAGGCTGATCTCACGGGAGCGGATGACGGCCACGATCTTTTCCAGCCCCGGCACCTGTCCGGTGTTGGCTGCCTCGTCCCACAGCACCCGCACATGGTAGGGCAGACGCCCGCCATAGGTGTTATCAGCCCGTTCACACAGAAGGTTGAACATCTGCGAAAAAGCGAGGGCAACCAAAAAGTTGTAGGTGGTGTCCGTGTCGCTGATAAGAAAGAACAGCGCTGATTTTTCATCCCCCAGCTTATCCAGCTCCAGTTCGTCATAAGACATGATCTCCCGAAGTTGGGGAATATCAAAGGGAGCCAGTCTTGCACCGCAGGAAATCAAAATGCTTTTGGCTGTCTTGCCAGAGACGAAAAGTCAAGGACTTTTTCATCAAATTCAAAAAGAAGTCACATTTTGCGGACTTCCTCACGGAGCAGACGCTTGATTTTGTCCTCCATTGTCTCCTTGGCGGTCTCGCTGAAATGCACACGGACGATATAGGTTGTCTTTCCGATCTGCTTTCTGACAGTCGGGCAAGGGGCGGTGTTGGTTGCGGTATTGTTCATTCAAAATCCTCCTGTAAATGAAAAATGCCCGGTGACTGTTCATCATCGGGCGGTGTCAGTATGAGGGAACAAGGCAAGGCGGCAACATTAAGGTATCTATAAAACCCTTGCCGTCTTTGCCACGCTTGCCGTGTTCCTGTTGTCAGTTTCGGAGATAGCAGACCCATGCGGTGCCGTCTTTCTCGGTCACAAGTCTGTCCCCGATACGGCTCTTTGCCGTTCTCATGGTGCGTGAGGAAATCCCACGCTCATTGACTGCCTTTTCCAGCTCTGCGCTCGGCATACGCTTTCCATCTGCAAGCAGTTCCAGAATGAGCATTTGCGCCTGTGCGGTCTTGCTTTCGGTCTTGGCGGTGTCCGTCCCGGCAAGAAGCTCGTCAGCGGTAATGTCATAAGCTCCTATCCATTCAAAGCCTTTCTCGTCTCCCAGAGAAAAGGCAAGGGACTGTCCGGGCGGCGCAAGGGAGCTTTTCTCATGGATAAGCACCCTCGTTGTGGGGCTGTCCTTCAGCTTGCCGATAAAGAGCAGACTGCGGACTGCCGCCGTAATGTCGATAGACCCTAAGCCCCTGTAAGTGCTTTGTGTTCCTGCGGCTTTGTTCAGGTGTCCTATCAGCACGATAGCGCACCCAGTAGCCTGTGCAATATCTCCCAGACTGCGGAAAATGGGACGGACTTCATTTGCCCGGTTCATGTCCACATCTGCGCCCAGAAACGCCTGCACCGGATCAATGATAACCAGCCTTGCGTTGTTTTCCCGGATTGCCCTTGCTATGCGCTCATCGGCAAGGGTCAGCGGTGTGTCCCTATCGTCAATGACAAGCACTCTTTCAAGGTCTGCTTCCGCTTCCATCAGCCGGGGCTTGACGGTATCGCCCAGACCGTCCTCTGCGGTCTGGTAGATGATGTTGAAAGGCTCAAGGGTCTCCATACCGGGTAAAGGCTTTCGATTGGTGCAAGCCGCCGCAAGGCGCATAGCAAAGTAGGTCTTGCCCTCGCCGGGGTTGCCCTGTATGATCGTCAGCTTTCCAAATGGGATATACGGAAACCATAGCCAATCCACGCTCGTCAGCTCCACATCTGCCATGCGGAGCATGGGAACAGGCTGGGCGGTGGGCAGCTCTCGCAGCGTGATTGTCTCGGCTATGAATTTGCGGCTCGGAATGTCCCCTTGCTGACGGAGAACATCGTTCCAGTCTTTCCTTGCCGGGACAAGGCGAATGACGGCGATCTCGCCGGGAATGTCCTGTGCCAGCCGGGTGCAGGCTTCACTTCCTGCGGTGTCGCTGTCAAGGCAGAGGAACACTTTTCGGGTGTCCTTGCGTTCAGAAAGGAAACGGTCAAGGGCTTTGCCCGAAACGCCACCCAGGGCAAGGTAGCTCCTTGTCTGCCAGTCCTGCGGATAAAGGCAGATAAAGGACAAAAGGTCAATCGGTGCTTCAAAGACAAAGAGCTGGTTGCCGTTTCCCTCATAGTGGAACGGATAGGATTTGTCAGACCCGGCAATGTCCTGTCTGAATGGGTCTGCCGTTCCTCGCACATGGGCGTATCTCGGCGTACCGCTTCGGTCTCTGCCGACAAACACAACATTGTGCCGCTTTGCGTCCTCGTAAATATCCCCGGAAAGAAGAAAAGCCTCAACAAGCGTTTTGTTGAGACCTCGGCTTTCTGTGAGATATTGGATTGCTCTGTCGGCTGTCCTGTTGTGCAAGGGCAAGTGAAACGCTGTGTGCGGTGCTGTGCTGGCTTCGCTCTGTCCCTCACCGCTTTCGCCGGTTAAGAGCTGGACAGCTTCGGGAAAGGACTTGCCGTAAAACTCCATGACAAAATCAATAGGATAGCCGCCCTTGCTCTGGCTGTGGCGAAACCATTTGTTTCCCCGGACGGTCAGGCTGTCATGTTCTTTCCAGCGGTATTCCCGTCCGCTTTTGATAAGTGTCTCTCCCTGTGTGCGGAGAAAATCTTCCAGACTGACGGCGTTTGCCCGGTCGATCTGTGCTTGGGTGTACTGCATGGGCGTCCTCCTTACTTCTTGAAAACAGCGCATCGTCTGCAAATGCCATGCTCACGCTCGTCCAGCGTGTAGGGGCAGTTCGCACATTCCTCGCCGTACTGTCTCATGATAACAGGCAGATAGCCCAGCTCCTGCAACATATCAATCTGGCGGTCGGTGAGGGTGGCTTCAAAGGCAAGGCATTTCCGGGTGTGTTCGTCCAGCTCGATCAGGTCGGAAAGCGGTCTGCCATCGGTCAAAGCTTCTCCGCTCAAAAGGCGTTTTGCCGTTCTGCGGATGGGGTTGTACTCGTTCTTCCAGTCGTATTTTTTCATCGTGTCATATCCTCCTTTTTCTGTCGTGTTTGGGGTCGATTTTGGAGCTTTTGTTCCTCTGTACGCTCGTTAAATCGGGCGGCAGTATCTACACATGACTTGACCTTCCAAAGGCGGTGTAAATCGTCTCTGACGGTCTTAAACTCGCCATAGGTGGTGTTGTGCGCCTGTTCCAGCTCGTCATACTCGTCGGACAGCTTTTTCATATCCACCTTGCCGTCTGGGAACTCCCCGGTCAGCTTTCGTCTGGCGGCGTAGAACTGTATCAGTTCCGCTTCATGCTCTGCCTTGTACTTGGCTCTGGGCTTCTCAAGCTTGATTTTCTGCAAGCCGTCATAGACAGGCTTCAAGTTCTGGAAAGCGGCGGAGCTGTCATAGAGCCGCTTAATCGCTTTCATTCGTGCCGTCTGCTCATCCAGCGTTTTCTTCAAGCTCTCTGTGGCAGCACTGTGTTCGCTGACACGGCTTTCCAAATCTTCAAGGGAGTAAATGCCATTCCTCCGAAGATAATTGAAAGTCTCGTTCATCTCCTTTAGATTGCTGATTTTACCTTTCTGGGAATACGCCCCGGCTCTGCGCTGGGTGTAATAGGCGTTCAGCAGAGAAACAAGGTCGGGTGCCTGCGGCTTGGCAAGCTCCACCTTTGCTTCGGCAATCCAATCAAACAGGAGAGCGATTTTCTTCTTAATGTCCCGGATAACGGCATTGGTGGCTTTGATCCAGCGGTTGAACTCGCCTTTCTCGGTGCGTATGCCCTTCTTCTCCATTGCCCGGACGGTTGCGCCCTCATGGACGGTGGGAAGAAGCTCCACGCCCTGACGCTCATAGCTTCGGTGGTCGATACTAACGTCAAGCCCCTTTTCAGCAAACTTGGCGTTGCATAGCTCCGCCCATGTCTGCCGCCAGTATTCCAGCGTTTCGGGACTGCCCCAGTCGGTAGTGGGAACGGCGTTAAACACAAAGTTTCCATCTGCGTCCCGGATACGGTTGCCGTCCTCGTCCAGCTCGTAAACTCGGTGCTGCTTACAGCCCCATTTGCCGTTCTGCTCGATGGGACGGATGGGGCAAAGCACATGAAAATGGGGATTGGGTATGCCGCCGTCCTCTCTGTCTGGCTGGTGTACAGCGAAGTCAACCACCATGCCACGGCTCACAAACTGCTCCAATAAAAATTGCCTTGCAAGAGCGATGTTTTCCTCAAGGGAAAATTCATTCTGCAAAGCAATGTCAAAGCTGTATGCAAGCTGTGCCGTCTTTCCACGCTCGGCTTTTTCCACGGCGTTCCATAGGGTCTGACGGTCTGCGTATTCTTTCGGTGCATGGGACGGCAGGAGAATGTCGGAGCATATCACGCCGCCCTTGCGGGTGTAGTCGCTGTATTCGCCATAATACTCGCTATACAATCGCTCCCCGGCACGGTAGGCGGCAGAAGCAATAGCGGACTGTCCTGCGCTTCGCTTAGTCTGCGTGACGCTCAGATGAAATAGTGCCATCGGCTTTCTGCTCCTTTCCTCTGCTCGCTTGGTTGATGTGGGTAATCGCCATGTGACGGACGGCTCGCTGGACTTCGGGCAGAGAAAAGATGTACTCCATCAGCTCCGTCATTTCGGTGCGTGTGAGATCTTTGAACTCCGGGGCAAGGCTCTCAATCGTGCCGCCCAGATTGCAAAGACGGTGGGTGCGCTTTTGTCTCTCGCCTTTCTCCAGATACTTCTTTCTGTTCTCCAGACGCTCCAGCTTGTGCTGTTCCTGTGCAAGCTGTGTCTCGACCTGTTCCTTTTCGGCTCGGAGCTGTTCAAGGTTTTTCGGTTTTGCCATTTTTCGTGACCTCCTTTTTTGAAAATGGGGATAAAAAAAGACCGTCAACTTTTCGCAGATTGCGACCAGTCAACGGTCAGTTTTTCGGTATTCAGTTGTTGTGTTCAGTTCGGTAAATTGAAGTTGGTCAAAGTTGTTGGCGAAGATATTCCACAACATTTCCATTCGTATCATAGAAACAGATGTTTCCTACATTGAGGGGCAGGACAATGGCGAAAGGCTTGCCACTATCAATATCAATCACCTGAATGCCGTTGCCATCATCTACTTCAAGTCGAACAATATTTTGGGTATTCATTGAGATAAATGCCCTTTCGTTATTTCCCTCAACAACAAACTCTGCAATGTAATCATCAACCTCAACTATATCTCCACCACCACGGAAGAAATATCCAAAAGACAAGCCAGGGCGATTTACATAGACAGAAAAAGTGTGGTCTGTCTTGTCCTGTGGGTAAGAAATAAATGCAGCCATTGTGTCGGAAATGCTTCCATCAACAATCCAATCATCCAAAATTTTTTGAGATTGGCGAATGTCTGCTTCTAAACTGTTTGCGGTTTTACCAATGTCATTGTTTGCATAAAGGAAACCGAAAACCAACACACAAGCCAAAATAACACCCAAGAGGATTATGGGTAATTTCTTTTTCATAGAATCACACTCCTTTATCAAATTAAGATTCTTGATTTTCAAACTTGCTGGCGGCGAACGGTTTGTCAAAACCGTTTGCGGACGGCAAGTCCACAGGGGATAGCCGCTTTAGCGGCGCAAGGGGGTGTAGCCACCTTGACGGAACGAAGTGACGCAACATTCTCGGTCATGCAGTTTTCTTCTGCTGACGGAGAATGAAGCTCCGCAGGGCGCACTACTCTCGACAGAGAGTATAGAAGTGCGCCCTTTAGTTCCTAAAGGGGTTTGCTCCGGCTTAATTTCTCGACAAACTGCAATTAGTCATTTCAGTAAGTATTTTCCGAGTCCTATCTGAATCAAATATAGGACAAGGATATGTGCTGGATAAAAAACATAGAAGAAGTATTTTAGCTTCAGTTTACCACGCTTTCCGTTGTATAGCAGAATAAGCAAGCAGGCAAGAAGCGTACATAAAGGCGGTTGATTCCCCGTTGTCCCCATGTAAGCCAAAAGGAACAGCAACACTTGATAGATTCGGTGATTACGGCAAATATAAAATGCTGATATGAATAAGATCCCCTGCATACCGTAGTCACAATGGATTCCTTCCGCAATGCCGGAAAAAAGCACTACACTGAGAACTTGCAGGACTGCTGATTTTATTCTATCCACCGGTAGGTCTGATTTACACGAAAATCTTTCAAGGCATACCAATGTCAATAAGCCTAAAAACAAGGTGAAAAATACATTTTGATACTTCAAGTAAAACGGAAATGTATCTTCCATTCGTGAATACGCACTAAAGAAACCTATGTCAAATGGAACTTCCGAAATAAGGGCAAATGCAAGCATCAACCCAATATAGCGTTTTTTACTTCTTGTGTGTTGGAATCCTTCTGCCAGCAAAAAACAGAATAGCGGAAAAGCAATCGTCCCAATGCTTTGCAAATCAAACCGTATGAAATAATCTATCTCTCGGAATCTCTCCCACGACATTTGCCCGTTATCTGCCATAGCCCCCCAGTAGTTTGATAGCAGCCATTGCAGCACAATTTTACATAGATGGTCAATAAGCATTGTCAGTACAGCAATAACCTTTAGCGAATTTCCTGAGAGAAATTGAATGCGATTTATTTTCCTATCAAGGCTCATAAAGCAACCTCCTACCAACTTCCAATTCTACGATTTTTCGCATTCAAATTATACCATAAAACTCGTGAACAATTCTATCGCAACTTTGGAATATATGAGAAAAGTCCGAACAGTTTTCTGCCCGGACTTCCTCACTCAATCATAAATCAATTCTGCTTTCACAATCTCCTCTGCCTGTGCCTTGCAAGCGTTCATCTGCCGCACCCATTCCATTTGATTATCGGCTTTCAGTTGCTCAGTCACACCGTTTTGCTCTGCCAGTGACCGCACGATCAGCTCCATGCGGTTTCGTGCCGCTTCGTCAATCTCGGCACAATGTTCAAAGAGCTTGTCGGATAGCACCAGTTCATTGAACAGTATCGGGCGGTGCATTTCCAGATACGCCTTGCGAAGTCTGCCGTAGTGTCCGATGGGCTTGGTCTTGCGGATAACGATGTTCGGGATAAGATAATCGCCGTTCTGTGTGTAAGTGATATTCATGCTGATTGTACTCCTTTCATTGGCTCTCTCTGCGGTAAGCTGCTGACAGGGACGAACACGCCCTTTGCAATGTCCTCTGCACGAATGGCGGCTTTCTTGGCTTCGATTTCTGCCTTTTTCCGCTCCTTGATTTTATCCTCGTATCGCTTCTGCGCTCCGCTGGCTTTACGCTTCAAGTAGTTCTGATGAAGTCTGTCCTTGCGTTCCTCTCGCTTGCGGATTTCTTCTAATTCCTCCGGGGTCAGCTCCACTTCTCCAAACGCCGGGGGAACGAAACGCCCAACAAAATTGAAGTAAATCTCAACCTCCTGTGTGGTCTGTATACTTCCTTTGCGGTCACGCTCATGCACAAGAATTTTCTCGATAAACTCGTTGAGCATGGCAATGGTCAGCTTGTCGAAGTTCTCGTATTTGTCAATCAGATCGATAAAACGGTCAGCGTCCTTTTCGTGCTTCTCATAGCTCTTGACAGCCTTTTCCAGAACAGAGATTTCAGCGGTAAGCTCGGACTGTTCCTTTTCGTATTGAGCGTCCAGAGTGGCGTATCTGCTGTCAGACAGCTTGCCTAAAATGTTGTCCTCATAGATTTTGCAGAGCAGGACTTCCAGCTCGGAAACTCTCTGCTTTGCTGTGGCAAGGCGTGTCCGCTGTTTCCTGACCTCTGCCGTCTGCTGGCTGGACTGTGCTTCCTGCACCACACGGACAAACTCGGCTCTGTCATGCTTGGCATATTCGGCAATAGCTTTGAGCATTTCGGAAACAAGGGACAGTACCACATCTTCATTGATACGGTGCTGTGTCGTGCAGAGCTTTCCAACTGGGACTTTGCTGTATTGGGAACAGGTATATTGAGAAATACGCTTGCCGTTGTTGGTACGGTGGACATACATCTTGCCGCCGCAATCGGCACAATAAAGCAAGCCTGTGAGGGGAGCTGCTTCGCCCCAGCCGTCCGGGTAGCGTCTGACATTCCCACGGATTTTCTGCACAAGGTCAAAGGTCTGCTGGTCAATAATGGCTTCGTGCGTATTCTCAAAAATCGTCCATTCGTCCTCCGGGACATAATGGCTTTTCTTGTCCTTGAAGTGCTTTCGGGTCTTGAAATTGATGGTGTGTCCCAGATATTCACGCTTTTCAAG
Organism: Clostridium sp. MCC344; assembly: GCF_018785365.1. Lineage (NCBI taxonomy): Bacteria > Bacillati > Bacillota > Clostridia > Eubacteriales > Clostridiaceae > Clostridium > Clostridium sp. MCC344. The sequence goes on from NZ_WQPQ01000032.1 coordinate 9,031, forward strand.
AAGGTTGCAGATGGTGGAAGAACCCCAGCCGTACACATCTTTGAAAGTCTTATTCTTGTTCACGCCCTCGCCGTGCTGGGCAAGGTAAGCGGACGGAATGAGAATTTTTTCTTCTTTCAGCTTGCTGGCGATCTGATACGGACCGTAGCCCTCAATCGTCATGGCAAAGATACGCTTGACCACCTCTGCGGCTTCGGGGTCAACCAACCATTGGTCTCTGGCTTCGTTCCAGAGATAGCCGTAAATGACTGTGCCTGTGAGGTGCTTGCCGGACTTGCCTTTGGACTGGAAAGTGGAACGGATTTTACGGCTGGTGTCTCTGGCGTAATACTCGTTCATAATGTTGCGGAAAGGGGTAAAATCATCGTCCCCTCTGGCACTGTCCACGCCGTCATTGATGGCGATAAGGCGAACGCCACGCTGACGCAGGATTTCCATAATCTGACCGACTTTCAGATAGTCACGACCCATGCGACTCATGTCCTTGATGCACAGATACTCCACATTCCCGGCTTCAACCTCTTTCATCATTGCCAAAAATCCGGGACGGTCAAAGCAAGTACCACTAATGCCATCGTCCGTGAAATGGACAATGTTCGTAAAGCCCTGCCGTGCGGCGAACTCCTCCAACATAGCCTTTTGATTGGAAATGGAATTGCTCTCACGCTGTTGGTCATCATCTTTGCCAAAGTCATCACGGCTCAGTCGTTCGTACAGAGCTGTGATTTTCTCGTTTTTTCTCATAACTTGCGCTCCTTTCTTCGGTTTTAGGTTGTGTGTTCTAAGAGACTTCCCAACCGCTTGATTAAGAAGTCTTTTAGAGCATACAACACCGCTGGCGAGCTTGTATTTCTTATACTGCCTCACGGCGAAGTGCTGGGGGCTGCGGCGTTCCAGCCCGTCAAACATATAGTCCACCGCGTTTTTGAAGGTTTCGTCATCCTCCCGGACTTCCATGCTGTTTATCATTTCCACCAGCGTATTCATGTTGCGTTCTTCTTC
>NZ_WQPQ01000033.1:0-19048 GCF_018785365.1 Clostridium sp. MCC344
ACCATCGACGAGCAGACCTTTCAGCCATTCAACGATTGCGTCGATGATAAAGTCCATACATCAGCTCCTTTTCTGGAAAAGGGACAACGGGTGACACTTAGCTGAACAGGCCGGACAGCAGAGGGATAAGCTGAAGGCCGATCAGAACGACACCGCCGCCAGCCATGAGCTGTTTTATCCCCAATTAGGTGTAAAACTCTGCTCGATGGCGGGCGGCGGCGTACAAAAAATCTATATGGTGTTTTTAAGAGAACCGTCCCGGCGGGACAGGTCAGGCAGTGACCTGTTCCACCTCCGGGATGGGTTTGAGATTAAAATGAATTTCGATAGAAATGTGTCTTGTTTTATCTTCGTCAATGCGCTCATGCACGACGATTTCTTTGATTAAGCGGTTAAGGGTGGCTGCGTCCAGCTCTGTGATGTTGGCATATTCCTGAATGGCTTCCACCCATTGTTTTGCGTCATTGGCAAGCTGGACTTCATCAGACAGCCGCTTTCTGCCCTCGGACACCTTTGCTTTAAGCTCCGTCTGCTCGGTCTGTGTCTTTTCCAGCATGGTGTTGAAATTCTGCTCACTGATACGCCCTGCAATCATATCCTCATAAAGCCGCATGACCATTTTGTCCAGAACCTCAATCCGTTCCTCGTCCCTTGTAAGGGAGCGTTCCATTGCTTCCCGCTGTTCCCGCTGCTCGGCTTCACAGGTATTGGTCAGGCGGTCGGCAACCGCTTCCCCGTCCATCAGGGCAGCTCTGGCACATTCCCGGATTTTCCGCAGCACATGGCTGTAAAGGGTGTCATAGTCAATCCGATGCTGGGTGCAGTGGTTCTTTCCAAAGGCATTGTAGGTCTTGCAGGAATAAATCTGCTGAGGATGTTTTGCGTTTGTGTAGCGTACCGTCAGCGACTTCCCACACTCGCCGCATTTTATCAGTCCGGCAAACAGGCTGATTTCATTGGTCTGCCCCGGACGCTGGCGGGATTTCAGCTTATTCTGCACAATGTCAAAGCTCATGCGGTCAATCAGCGGTTCATGCTGCCCCTCCACCACAATCCAGTCCTCCGGCTTCTTTTCCCCAATCGTGCCGATTTTGAAACGGTAGTCCTTTTTCTGGGAAGCAATCGCCCCGGTGTAGACGGGATTCATCAAAAGGTCTTTGATAACGGAGAAGTCCCACATATACCGTCCTTTTTCTGGGTCTTTCTTTTCCCATTTGGTGCGGGTATTGCGAAGCCCCCGTTCCCGGTTCCACCATGTGGGGCAGGGGATTTTTTCTTCCTCCAGCCGTCTGCGGATATAGTTCGGACCATGACCGTTTAGGGCATACCCGAAAATCAGCCGCACAATCGGGGCGGTTTCCTCGTCAATGAGCAGATGGTTTTTGTCCTCTGGGTCTTTCCGATACCCAAACGGGGCAAGACACCCGGTAAACTGTCCTTTCTGCGCTTTCAGAAGATAAGAGGAATGGACTTTCTTGGAAATATCCTTGCTGTACATCTCGTTCAGGATATTCTTGAACGGGGCAATATCGTTGTTATCCCGCAGGGTGTCGATACCGTCATTCATGGCGATATAGCGGACACCGTTTCTTGGGAAAAAGTCCTCAATCAAATGCCCGGTTTGCAGATAGTTCCGCCCCAGTCGGCTGAGGTCTTTCGTGATGACAAGGTTGATTTGCCTGCGCTCAATGGCTCTCAACATTCTCTGTAAATCAGGACGCTCCATATTAAGACCTGTGAAACCATCGTCCTGATAGACTGCCACAACCTCCCATCCCTGCTTTTCGCAGTATTTTTCCAGCATATCACGCTGGTTTGCGATACTGGCACTTTCGCCTTGCAGGTCATCGTCCTTTGACAGCCTGCAATAGACCGCCGCACGATAGCCCCCGGCAAGTGCCGAACCGATTGTTCTGTATTCCATTTCGTTCATCATAGCCATTTACCCACACAATCCAGACGGTATCTGGCTCTTTTGAACCTCATCTTCATTATAGCTCATATCTTTCTTTTTAGCAAGATATTCTTTCGTATTTGTCTTTCCGTATTTCTGGGAAATCAGGCTGACGAACACATCGGTTGCATCCAGCTCCCCGTCAAATACAGTGGTCACATGAATCTCTGTTTTGTTTTTTGCCATAGGCAGTTATCCTCCATACATGAAAATAGCCAGACAGAGGGTGTCGGCAACGAAGTCCGGCAACGGGCTTCAAAAGACCTTGCAAACAATCTCAATCTGGCGGTGGTTACTATTTATACTTTTCTTTTATTTTTCTGTTGTTTTGGTTGTTATAAGGGAGAAAAGCCCGGAAATAAGGGGTTTTCCCCGGCAACCGGCTCGGCAACGGGATAGCAACAGGGGGTGCAACGGGTGGTCATTTTCAGAATGGAAGCTCCATCTGTTCTGTGACCTCCACAAAACCGTCCATCGTTTTTTCAGACGGGTTGCCGGAGTCCGTTGCCGGGTTTTCTCGCTCCCAGCCCTTTTGTCTGCCATATTCGGAAAACATTCTTGGGTTCGGGAAGTACCGCCAGCGGTCAATGCACTGGTTCATAATCTCGTTGATTTCCCGGATTTCCCATTGCTTCGGCTCGTCAAAGGCATGGTTTAAGGCTTCCTTGTAGAGCTGCTTGGAGCAGACCATGCTCCCGGTGTACTTATCAAGATACGCCTGTATCATCCCGGCTTTGGTGTCCTCCGGCATAAAATCCCGCTGGTGTTCTTTGAGATACCGCTGCATGGCGGGGCTGAAAGCCAGCTTGAACCTGCCGCTTCGGTAAATCTCCATCGCTTCTGCCCACATCTGCTCGATATAGGCTCTGGAAGCAGCTTCGTCCTCCAAAATGTGAACCTCAGCTTGCTCCGGGTACACCATGACCGGGATAAAGCGGCGGTTGCCGGAACGGTCAAGGGGCAGGAAGTCAAGGGCATTGGAAGTGCCGCCAAACACGCACTGACGGGGGCGGTCTGCCGGGTGGGTTTCATAGGGTATCTTGTAGACCTCTTTCTGCCGGCTTAAAAACGACTTGATTTCCTCAATGCTCTTGGCGTTGGCAGTTGCCATCATTTCCGACATTTCGATAATCCAGTGACCTTGCAGCTTGCGGTACACATTGTCATCGTCCAGCTTCCGCAAATCATCGGAGAACCACTCGTCCCGGACTGCCAGCAGACGGAAGAAAGTGGACTTGCCAGCCCCCTGACCGCCTACCAGACAGAGCATGATTTCAAACTTGCACCCCGGCTGAAAGGCTCGTGAGATTGCACCCAGCAGGAACAGCTTCAACGCTTCATAGGTGTAATCGTCTGCGTCAGCCCCCAGAAAGTGCCGCAGACAGAAACGGATTCGTTCTGTCCCGTCCCACACAAGGGCACTTAGGTAGTCCCGGATGGGATGGTACTTGTTTTCATTCGCCACAATCCCGATGGCATTATCAATCTTTTTCTCATTGGTAAGCCCGTAGGTTTCTTCCAGATAGAGAAGCAGATACTTCATATCCGTATCGTTCAGGGCTGTGCTTTCTCTGTGGAAGCCGATGGGCTTTATGATGTCCTTGCGGTCGGTCAGGATGTTGTATGCGATAGCCCCGGAAAGCAGCGGGTCACGCTGGAATACGGTCAGGCAGTTCCGTATGCTCTGACGGACACCGCCTTTCTCGGTAGTTTCCAGTCCCGCTTTGATTTCCTCAATGCTCTGGGGTGGCTGCATGGCGTTCATGGTGTTTTTTAATTCTTGCTGCGTCTGCGGCTGCAAGCTCTGCCATTCGCTGTTCAAGCTGTATCACATCCTTTCCGTAGTCCGCAATCAAAGCCGCTTTTTCCTCTGTCTCCCCGAACAGCAATATATCCAGCAGATATTCCGCTTGGGCTTGCTTCTGTAAGGCTTCCACGAACCGGGGATGAAAGGCTTCCTCCGGGGAGTGCGGGGCGTAGTCCTTTCTCCATGCCATAAGCAAGTGGAGATAATCGGCAAGAATACGGAAGCAGCGGTTCTTTGCTTCCTGAAACTGTTCCTCCGGGGATTTCTGCCGGGGCTTTGGCTTTTTTTCCTTTCCCGGCGGTTTCCAGTCCTCATAGGAAAGCCCGAAGTCCTGTGCCAGCTGTACGGCGGCTTCTTTCTTTCTCAGCCCATACAGGGCGGCGGCAAAATCAATCACATCCCCATCCGCACCGCAGCCGAAGCAGTGGTAACGCCGATCCAGCTTCATGCTTGGGGTTTTATCGTTATGGAACGGGCAGCAAGCCATCCCGTTCCGACCTACATGGATTCCATAATGCTCCGCAGCCTGTCTTGTTGTGACGGACTGCTTCACAGCTTCAAATACATTCAAATCTATCCCTCCTTGAAAAAAGAAAAGCACCTGACATTCTCTGATTGAAAATGGCAAGTGCCTGTTAAAGTTCCATATCCTGTTGTTTGTGTTTCGTCTGTTCCTGGGCAGTTCTTTGTGCTTTTTTCTCGTCTGCCTTATCCTGCAAGACTTCCTTGATAGGCTGCTTCTTGGGCGGCTCTTTGCTTTCTTCTGTGCCGGGTGTAGCTTTCCGTACCCAGTAGCGGATGTCCCGCAACTTCTTCAAATCAGCCTGTACCTCGGTCAAAGGTTCTTTCAGCTCTGCGATTTCGCTGAGAAGTTTTTCCTGCTCCTCTTGCAGCTCATTTTGGGTACTGTCCTTATCGTCCGGGTGCTTGGCAAGGTAGGCGGCGGCTTTCTCATACCGGGCAACCTCCGGGTGTTCCTGTTTGAATTTCTCCTTTGTTTTCTTAAAAAACATCTTCTGGTACTTCTCATAGACAGGCTTACATTCCTTGCAGTCTGTCCGGCTGGCAAGAATCCCGTCAATCACTTTGCTGCGGGCTTCCTTTGGCTTCATCTGATTGCGGTAATCTGCGGCTGATTTCCCGGAAGATTCCAGAAATGCTTCTAAGTCCTCCACAGTGGAAAGCCCCTTTTGCCGGAGATAGGATAGGGCTTCGCTGACTGCCTTTAAGTCCTGTGAAGTCCCCCGGTTCTGTCCAGCCCTCGTCCAGTCCTTCCGTTCTTCCTTTCGTATCTCCATATACTTCATCAGCAGATTGGGAAGAAGTGTCGCTTCCTCCGCCGCTTTTTGTGCAAGCAGCTCCTTCCGTTTTTCTCCCAGCTCGGTAATCCAGCCTTTGAGGTTTTGGATAAGCTGCCGGATGGACTTCATTAGGCGGTTGGCAGCTTTGATTTCCCGGTTCAGGTTGCCGATATTTGTCTGGATACCACGCTTTTCCATCTGCTGGACAGCAGCCCCCTCATGGACAGTAGGGATAATATCAAGCCCCTGTCTGGCATAGGAACGCAAGTCCACACGCTCCGGGCGGTCATTGGCTTCCAGATAGCGGTTCTGGATGACCTCCCATTCATGCCGCCAGATTTCACAATACTTCTGGTCGTTCCAGTCAACCGTATCCTCCTTGTGGCTTTTCCACCTGCCGGACGGAAGTTTTATCCGTTCTCCGCTTTCATCAAGGTCATAAACCTTGCGGCTCTTGGGAAGCCATTTTCCATGTTCGTCCATTGCTCTCATAGTCAGCAGGACATGGGCATGGGGATTGTGTCCCGGCGGATGGGGGTCATGGATTGCAAAATCAGCAATCATGCCTTTGGAAACAAACTGCTGCTGGCAAAACTCCCGGACAAGGACAGCGTACTGGTCGGGCGGTATCTCTCTGGGGATGGTAAGCACCCACCTCCTTGCAAGCTGGGAGTTCCATTGCTTCTCCACCGCTTCGGCGGCGTTCCATAAGGTATTACGGTCTGCATACTCCGGCGGGGCATTTGCTGGGAGCAGAATCTCATTGTGGACGATACCACGCTTTTCCGGGTAGTGCTTCACTTGCTGGTCGTATTCACAGAACAGCTTTTCGCCACTCTGGTAAGCAGCGGCGGCAACCGCAGACTGCCGCTGGCTGCGCTGAACAATCGTGATTTCGTTGTGTGGGCAGGGCATTTCGTGTCCCTCCTTTCGGTAATTGGTGGATGGGGTGGCGTTTTACCACCTCATTTTGGCAGAAAAAAAGCAGGAGACCTTTTTCAGATTTCCTGCTCGGTGTGCCGCTGTGAGGGCGGCGGATATTTAGCTGTAAAAGTTCGGGACAAGTTGACCCGATGGGTAGATGGTACACTTAAAAATTATGGTTCTCTTGTCATTAGCTCATTAGCATAATGATTAAGAGCTTCACAAGGTTCATATTTGCATTTATAACCAATACCGTCAATTATAATAAATGGATTGTATGCTATAATCTCCACTTGAGAACCATCTGCCAAAGACAGAGTGAAAATAACTGCTTGTCCGGCATATTCTGTATATGAGTTGTCCTTATTGTAAATAACTACCTCATTGAGATATGATACTAATTCCTCTGTTTCTACTATCTGAATTGTTGTATCAGGTGGCGATAACCGAACACTTGCCGAAGTAATATCTGCTGCCTCTAAATCTTTGAATGGTCTATGAGCAGAAAACAAAAGAAAGCTAATACCTATACCGATTAAACATATCAGTGCAATTAACAAAAACTTTTTATGCTTCATTTGATTCTCCTTTACACACTACTATGAAATTTCTTTTTCATCATCTCTTGGTAGTCGGACATAACACACCATTTCTTTTTCACAAGCTCCGAATGTTGAGAAATTTAATTTTGCTTCTTTTAGTGTTATTCCATGATTAGAGTCGCTTGGTTCGTTATCAGAAGCAATGAACGGGTCATTCTCCCAAAAACAAACGGGACAGATATACCCACAATCTTCATTTGCCGGAACATTATAGGTAAAATATCCGCAGCAAGGACATTGGTATTTTTTCATATAAACCTCCCGTTTAAGCCTTGACCTCAAATTCCTGATTTATTTCTGACTTTATTATACTTCATCGATTATCGAAAAGATAGCATATTTTATGAAACTTGTCGGCTGGGAACAGCTTACAGCGCAAGGTGTCCCCAGATGGCAAGTCCACAAAAGGGTAGCTGGCGGCAGCCAGCGCAGGGGAAGCGTAGCGTCCCCTGTATGATTTGGAGCAGACCTTGACTGCGGAAAATCACAGCCCTCCGGCGAGGAGCCTTCGGAGAACGCAATGCACCAACCTCTGGGTGGTGTATAATTGCGCCCTTAGTAAACTAAGGGGTTTCCGGCTTCTCCCGTTCCAGCAGTTTTTTCAATAGTTCCTGCGTGTCCTGTCTGTGAAAAATGAGTTTCAACAACAGCATGACATCATCGTCTGTCAGGCGTTCCGGTTCTTGCAGAAAACTTTCCAGCATACCGCCACGAGTGCAGAGCCGGTGCGTCCGTTCCTTTCGGGTAAGCTGCTTTAACTGGTGCTGCAACGCCTTTTCATCATTGATGGCTTTCCGCAGCTTCTTTTCGCTTTTTTCCAGCTCCCGGTTGAGCTTTTCCAGCTTTGAGGTATCAGGCAAGGGCAGCATCCTCCTTTCCCGGTATCAGCACATAAATTCGGTTTGGTTCTCCAACTCCCTGACGCACCCGCATGATAAGTCCGGCGGTTTCCAGTTCATTCAAAGAACGCTTGACCGTCATGGGGCTGCGGGACAGGACTGCGGCAATGGCTGTGACAGGGAAGCAGACAAACAGGATTCCGTTCTCGTCCTCCTGCCCATTGGAGAGCATAGCGTCCAACATCCGGCAGTACATGACCTTTGCGGTGCTGCTGACTGGAAACCCTGTCAACGCTCTTGGAAAAGCCATACAGGGCGGCAATGGTGTGTCTATCGTCATAAATTCAAAATTCATTCGGTGTGTTCCTCCTTTTTCTTTGCTCGTTTGGATAAATAACGGGGGCAGTGAATCACAACCGCCCGGAAGCTCTGCCTGCACCCATGCTGGCATTTCCGGCATAATTCGTTGTAAGTGACACGCCCCCGGTCATTGAGGTAAAAGGAAAGCTCATGCTTCCTCTTTTTGCTCATTCTCGGCATATTGCGCTTCCTCCCGTTTTCGTGTATGGTTTCGGGGCGATTTTCGGCAAAATTACAGCCATAGAGCCGCTTAAAATCTCCCGAAGTATCAGCGATAGGGTAGACTGTCCCCCTATCAGATTGTCGTGTTTCGGTATCATTTCGGTGTCAGTTCGCCAGTTCTCCCCGGTGTCGTTCCTCCCCTGAATCTCACAGCGGCGTATCGCTCCCTTTGGTATGCTCGTTTTGGTAAGGGTTCCTCCACATCCCTGCCAAAAGTCATGGCACTACATCGCCGGGGAAGCATATCCCACACAGGCTGGTCATTCGATTGGAATAATCCATCGATGAACTACCTGTATCATAGAACATTTTTGTGCCCTGTGCCGTATGTCCACAAAGTAGGAATTCGGGGAAAAATCAGAAATTTCCACGATTGCGGAATTGATATGGTATAATCAATTCAACGGTTATAAATGTCGTCAGAAGGAGGAACTGCTTCAATGAACGGAGCTACTACAATACAGGAACGGCTAAAAGATTTACGATTAAACAAAGGATTAAAACTGGAAGAACTGGCAGAGCAAACGGGTATTTCAAAATCGGCTCTTGGCAGTTATGAAAAAGATGACTATAAGGAAATCAATCATGGTAACCTTATCCTGCTGGCAGATTTTTATGGGGTGTCCCTCGATTATCTCTTTTGCCGGACAGAGAACCGGGCGGAGATCAACACGCCATTAAGGGAGCTGCATTTGAGTGATGAGATGGTAGCACTTCTGAAAAGCGGTCGGATTAACAACCGTCTGCTCTGCGAACTTGCCACCCATAAGGACTTTATCAAGTTTCTTGCGGACATTGAGATTTATGTGGATGGGATTGCCACCATGCAGATTCAGAACCTCAACGCCCTTGTCGATACCGTCCGGCATGAAATCATTGAACGGTATCGCCCCGGCGAAGATGACCCCCATTTGAAAGTGTTGCAAGCCGCCCATATCAGCGATGATGAATATTTCAGCCACATGGTTCTGGATGACCTCAACCTCATTATCCGGGATATTCGGGAAGCCCATAAAAAGGACAGTGAGAGTGCACCCCAGACCACTGTTGCCAATGAACTGAAAGAAAATCTGGAAGCGGTCGAAAATTTCAAGGGCAGCCGGGATGAAAAGCTGGTTGTCCTTTACTGCAAGCAGCTTGGTATCAACTACAAAAATCTGTCAGACGAAGAATTTCGCTGGCTCATTCGTATTCTCAAAAAGTCAAAGAAAATGGGAACGCCTATCAGCCAGAGGAAAAAACGGTAAAGAAAAACCGCTGTTGCATGGTTTGTTGGCTTCCATGTAGCAGCGGTTTTTGCTGGGATTATTCAGTTGAATTTTTAGAACGACAAACTTGAATTTATATAATTATTCCTCTAACTTTCCCCATTTTATAGGCTTTCCTGCCTGTCCATTAGTGAAATGATATGTAGTTTCCCTTATTTTTGCCCTTATGAGATAATCACAAGGGAAATAAGGGAATTTTTTTTAATCATTGCCTACCACTTTATCAAGAAGCCGAACCGATTTTCGTTTCGCATCTCTTGTGGAGTGAGCATAGACATTCATTGTGGTACTTACATCTGAGTGTCCTAATAATTCCTGCACATCTTTTGGAGCAGCTCCATTTGCCAAAAGGTTGCTTGTATAGGTGTGACGTAACTGGTGGAAATGAAAGCCTTCAAATCCCTCTAATGTTTTTGCCACCTTTCTGCATACCGTCCCCAAAGTAGTCGGAAGTTCCAGACAACCATCCGGTCTTAAGCAGACGAAAGAAATTTCTTTATAATCTGCCGGGACTTCCTCTGTTCTGTCTAAGCAGTAATATTCGTAGTACACTCTGTTTTTCTCTTTGACCTCTTTGTAGTAGTTCGTGTGATAAAGTTCTCCGTACTGCATTCGATTTTTTAACTGCTCTTTCCGGGCATTGCGGAAAATCTCTACCAGCGTATCTCCAAAATCAACAATCCTCACTTTTTTCCGCTTGGTTGGTCCGATGATATATTTGCGCTTTGAGCCATCATATCGGATGCTGCGTCTTATGGTAAGGCATTGTTCTTCCAGATTTACGTCCTGCCATGCCAAACCACAGGCTTCTCCAATACGAAGCCCGGCATAATAGGCTATCTGGATTGGAAGTATTGCGGCTGGGTTCTTTTTTTGAAGATACGCAAGCAGTCTTTCATAATCTTCTCGTGAAATTGGTTGGATATTTCCGTCCATGTCCTCATCCGAAAACAAATCAACTTCGTCCGTCTGATACCGCAGTTTAATATACTGCATGGGATTGAACGTAATATACTGTTTTGGAAATACTGCAAAGCGGAAAGACTGCTGCATGACTGCGGAAAAAGAATGGATGTAATCTTTGCTGTAACCCTTTCTCTCTTTTCCATCGGGATGAACTCCCCCGAAGGAAAGCAAATCAAAGAAAGATTGCAAATGCTCAGAGGTTACATTTTTTAATTTCCGTTCTGCCAGCGGATGTTTCTTAATATTTCGGATTGTTCCGAGGTAATTCTCCACAGTACCATTGCTGAGCGTACCTGTTTTTAATTCCTCCTCTGCCCACACATCCAGAAGTTGTCCGACTGTGAGATTTTCCGCTTTGGCAACAAATTTCTTTTTCTCATAATCATCCATTGCCTGACGGAGCAGCTTTTCAGTTTCACTTTTGCTTTCTGTTCCAACGCATTCTTTCTGAACAAGATTGCCGCTTGCGTCCTCTACATAGAAGCGGTAGTACCATTTCTTTCCTTTTTTTCTTACAGATCCTTTTGCCATAATCGTATGTCTCCTTTCGATATTAGACAATCGGAACTGATGAAATGCTTCGTGCGTGTAAGTATATCATAACTCCGGTTGTCTTACTATACCGATTCGGAATCTTCGTATAAGACTTCTGATAAAAGATTTGCAAGCCTTTGTTCTGCTGTTTTTGGTTTCTTGGAATAGAGCCTTACAACGTCTGCCATCTCATTAAAAGCATTGATGGTAGGAGTGATTTCCCTTAAGAACATAATCTCATTATATTCATCATTCGATTCAAACCCTATTGTTTTGGCAATATCCGTCTGACCAGCATTCCCCTTGAAGTTTTTGCAGGCGAACTGAAAGGAATCCAAAAACAGACCATATTGTTTTAACATCAGCAGTAATAAATCTTTTGAAAAAGCATCTTCTTCTTTGGTAAGGGCAAGCGGTAACTGTTCCAGAATATCTCCCATCGCATCACGAATCTGTAACTCTCTCTTATCCGTAATGTCGGTTTCATATTCATCTGTTTCCCCTTTGAGCCATTCCACAGATACATGGAGTGCTTCCGAAAGACCTTCCAGCACCATTTTTTTCGTATTGTCAATCGAACCATTCTCATAACGCAGGATTGTAGAAGCGGTAACCCCCATCTTTTCTGCGACATAAGGCTGTGTCAGATTCAATTCCAGACGGCGCTGTTTTACTCTGCTGCCTATCAGCTTGCGTAGTTCTTTATCTTTCATGCTGACTGCCTCCTTTTTCGGTATGTATGAATTATAGCATTGTTTTTCCAAAATTGCAATATGCAATATAATATTTGCTTTTAATATTTCGTAACGCTTGACAAAAAGATATGAAAAGGATATACTTACATCACAAGAATTGCATAATGCAATTTATAAGGAGGTGATTATATGACGCAAAGAAAAATTGCATTATCCATCGAAGAAGCTGCTGACTATACGGGAATCGGCAGAAACACCTTAAGACAGCTTGTAGAATGGAAGAAACTTCCAGTATTAAAGGTTGGTCGCAAAGTCCTGATTAAAACCGATATTCTGGAAATGTTTATGGAAGCGAATGAAGGTCGTGATTTGAGGGATAGAGGAAATGTAAAAGCCGTAACAAGAACTGCGGCAAATTAAAAAGGCGGCTTCCAAAGAAACCGCCAAAGGTTCTATCAGACCGAAGCCATGATATACCTACACGCAAGAAGATTATACCATGTGCTTCTTCTGATACGCAACCAAGAACTTATGTTTGCAAGAGAAAGGAGAATGTAATAATGGCAAAATCAACAAAAAGTTATGAAGAACGAATGCTTGAAATGGAAAAGAAAGAGCAGGAAAGCCTTGAAAAGGCGAAAAGATATGCAGCACAGAAGAAAGAACTTCTGAAGCGAAAGAAAGCCGAAGAAAGTAAAAAACGAACCCATAGGCTCTGTCAGGTTGGCGGTGCGGTGGAATCCGTTCTTGGTTCGCCTATTGAGGAAGAAGACATCCCAAAGCTGATTGGTTTTCTGAAAAAGCAGGAAGCCAACGGGAAATTTTTCTCAAAGGCAATGCAGAAAGAAACAAATACCGATATGGAGGAAGTGTAATGGCGGAGGGGATGAGGTTTTCATTCCCTTCATTGCTTTTTTATGAAGGGCGCACTTATGGACAACCAGAGGTCGTCCCAATAAGTTTGCCACAAGTGGCAACCGGTCTGCGCTCACGCTTGCCGGGCTCGTTCCGTCGGCGGGGCTTTCAGCCAGACCTGCTCATGCCGCAGGAGGCACTCTTCGCCAGAGGGGCGCATTCCATGCAGGCTGCTATGCGCAGGGCACTCTTACGCAGAGGGCGTTCCGGCAATGCTGCTTTTCCTAAAACCGAAAGCAATGTTGCCGGAAATCTATGCCGGATGTGCAGAAAGGAGGCATCCAGACATGGCGATTTTTCATTACACAGTCAAAATAGTCGGACGTAGTAAAGGGAAATCTGTTATCTCCGCTTCCGCATATCTCAATGGGGATGTGATGAAAAATAAGGAAACCGGGCGAATCAGTTATTACACTTCTAAAAAAGAAGTGGTCTACACCAGTCTGATGATGTGCGAAAACGCACCTCCTGAATGGCAGATAGTACCAGAGGAAAATATAAAACGCTTTCAGAAATCTGTCCGATACAAAAAGTCAGCAGATAAAGAAGCTGCTTTAGAAAAATTTAAAATCACATTTCAGAAACAGAGGTTATGGAATGAGGTATTGAAGATTGAAAAAAGTGCGGATGCCCAATTTGGCAGGTCATTTGAATTTGCCCTTCCCAAAGAATGGAACAGACAGGAACAAATTCAATATACAACTGACTATATCCAAAAAACTTTTGTAGATAGAGGAATGTGCGCTGATTGGAGTATCCACGATAAAGGGGATGGCAACCCCCATGTCCATCTGCTTCTGACTATGCGTCCTTTTAACCCGGATCATTCTTGGGGAAAGAAAGAAGTCAAGGATTGGGATTTTGTCAGAGATAAAAACGGAAATATCGTGATTGATGAATCCCATCCGAACTGGTGGCAGGATAAGAAAAACCCTGACCGTCATGGAATCCGTATCCCTGTATTAGACGAAAACGGAATTCAGAAGATTGGTGCAAGAAACCGCCTGCAATGGAAACGGGTGCTGACCGATGCTACTGGATGGAACAATCCAAAAAATTGTGAACTATGGCGGAGTGAGTGGGCAAAGGTGTGTAATGAACATCTTTCTTTGCATAATCAGGTCGATCACCGTTCTTATGAAAAACAGGGAAAACTCCAGATTCCTACCATCCATGAAGGTGCTGACGCAAGAAAGATTGAACAAAAGTTTCTTGTCGGGCAGGAAATAAAAGGTTCGTGGAAAGTAGCGGAAAATCAAATCATAAAACAACAAAACACGTTATTGCAAAAGATACTGGACACCTTTGGAAAAGTATCGGGTGCATTATCATTATGGAAGGAGCGATTAAATGACATTAGAAGAAAGCCGGGAAATTATACCCTTAATGGAGTCCATGATTGGGCAAATCGAAGAACAGCAGACCTTAATGACAGAAATGATTCTGGAAATGCAGAACCGGGACACCCAACTCTCTCTTATGCAGGAACAGAATCAGAAATTGCAAAAATTAAACAGCGAGTTATCCGAGCTGCTCAACATTTTGCCAAATACCGAGGAACTGCTTTCCAAGATGGAAGAACAGAAAACGAAGATAGAACTTTTGGAAAACGAAAATCAGCAATGGCAGAAATTGGCACAGAATCTGAACAGCGAAAACAGTTTATTGCTGAAACAGAACACCGAATTGCTGAACTGGAACAGCAAATAAGGAAAGGACGTGATATAGATGAACGAATCCAGAGAATCAAAGAACGCCGAACAGTTGGAAGAACTTCTGCTCTTGACCGAGGAGATACAAGAAGAACTGGAACAGAAAGACCAGCTTATCGTGGAACTGAAGACGCAGCTCAGCGAATCTCTGACCTTGAACGAGAAATTAAACAAAGAGAACAGAGCCGGGAATATTCAAGCATTAAAGAACGACTTGAAGCTGGCAGACAGAGCATTGCAGATCGAGAAAGAGAAGCTGCGAAGCGCAAACGTCACGATAGGGGAATGTCAAGATAAAATACGATGCTTAACACAACAACGGGATTATGCCCGGACACATCAGAAAATCGTAGAGATACCGGTAGAAAAGCCGGTGCTCTATGAAAAATGTGAAGCCTGTGACCGGACAGCCTATCAGAATGAAAAAGCGAAATACGAAACACAAAAAGAGCGACTTGCAGGACAGTATAAAGCAAAAACGGTAATATTCCAAACAACCTTGTTCCTTCTTGCATGGTATTCGCTGACAACCACTCTTTTTCAGGCAGTACAGTCAGATGTGTTCCTTTCCGATTGTAAATCATTCTTCCATGATGCAGCGTCATTCATACAAACTTTTATCGGATGGACGATTGCTGCCGGACATTCTGCGGCACAGATTAGTACCAAAATTCCAAATGCGTTTATAGCCGGAATCATATATTGGTTATTGCTGATATTGGTTGTCGGAATATGCGTAGCAGGAACAGGGATACTGGTGATACTGATAGAAATAAAGGTTATAGAATTATATAAGAAAAACTGTTGGGATTTTATTACTCTACTGATGATACTGACAAGTGCTGCTGTCATCATTTATTTTGGAGAATCCATCAAAAAAACACTGTCAGTAAATCTTCTATTGCTTTTTGTACTTTCGCAAGGAGTATATGTTGGACTTAGATGTTATTTGAAAAATCAGTTAAATACCAAGCTATATTGATCAAAATATGATAAAAAACGTATAAAAGCAGGGGATAAAAACACACATCGTCCCCTGCTATTATATTATCCTTTTCCAATTTCTAGTAGGATATGCCTGTTTCATTATGCTTTTTTAAAAGCCTTAGTTTGAATGCTTTACTGTATTTCTTCCTAGACATAAATATGCTCCACATGGTACATAAAAAAGGACATGGCAATACCTCCTTGATACCACCGTATCCTTGAAAAAGGGCGACTTTAACACACCCTCCGTATTCTCATTTTTACAAAAGAAAACGGCATGAGAACTTTCTACTTCATAAGCGGTTTTTTTTCATGCTTATGAAGTAGAGAATTTTTACCTTATCGTAAATTCGCAAGATAAATTATATGTATCGTAATCCCAATCTCTTTCACTTTCAAAGAACGCAAATTGTTTAATCAAACGATAGTGTCCAGCAGGCAATTCTCCATAAAAACTTTTAACATCAATTTCTAATGTTAATCGTTCGTTAGGCTTAATAAAGCAATCCTTTTCATTGCTCTTTGAGGGGTCATCAAGCTGTTTAAGTTGATACCAAGTGCCGGATTGTTCAGCTTCTATTTCAAAATAATCTGGTGAATATTGGTATTCTTTATCAGAAGTATTTTCTATTAGAAATGAAAGGTGCTTTAAGTCTAAATCCTTTTCTGTACTCATTGAAATCTTCAAATCGCCCAAAGTGTCAAGCGCTTCTTCACTTCCATAAGGAGAAACCTCATATTCTTCGGAATAATCTTGTACTACATGATTATCACTGTCCTTTGCTTGACTACACCCAACAATACACACCAATAACAATAAGGTTAGAAACATACATATTATTTTTTTCATTTGTCCTTATCTCCTTTCTTTTAAATTTATAATAGCAATAAAATGTCTATTTTCAATCAACTTTCATTGCAATTTATTTTCACTGTAACACATGCTCCCCCTGCTTTATTATTAGCAATTTGGATATTTCCGCCATGTCTTTCACTTAAAATCTTACTAATATTCAGCCCTAACCCCAAATGTTCAGTAGCTATATCTTTCGATGATTTATAAAATGGTAATGTCGCCTTTTCAATATCAATATTTTTAAACCCGCAACCATCGTCTGAAACAGATATAACTAAATTATCATTCTCTATTACTACGCTAATAGCAATATCACTTTTTGCGTATCTAATACTATTAGAGAGTAAGTTTTCATAAATCTGCATGACTGTATCTAAATTGATAAACAAGGTTATATTATTACCGCTTGTAGTAATTGAAAAATGTTTGTCATAACAAAGTGCTTCTGCTGTGTTATTAAAATTATCAATAAGTGAATGAAATGTAATCTGTTGTCGTGGAATATCAATATCCTCTAACCTGTATAAGTTCGTCATAGCATTTACATATTTTTCAAGACGTGAAATATTTTTTGACATTACTGATATTTCATCTAATATTTCTTGTTGTGATACTAAGCCTTTGGGAATAAAGGAAAGCAGCATAGTAGCATGACCCTTTAGTAAAGTCAAAGGAGTGCGTAAGTCATGCGAAAAAGCAGCATTTAGACGGCGCTGTTCAGCAAATTGTCGAAACATAGTTTCATTATTTTTCGACAAACAGTCTTTCATTTTTTCAAAGGCATGACAAAGTTTCCCCATTTCATCATTTAATGGATATGATAACGTAAAATCTAAGTCATTTGCTTCAATTTTATGATACGCATTAGTTAATAGCTTAATAGGTTTCGATAATTTTTTTTTATAAAAAAATGTTACACAACATATCATACTAATAGATAATACGATAGGAATAATTGCAATATTTAATGAACCTAAAGCACTGTCAATAAGCCTATCCCGGTTTGTAAAATTAGGTAAAACTTCGATATATGAAACATGGTTCGGATAGACATATTCGTGTACTGGGCGTTCTTTTTGATAATCAACATTGAACTTGCATATCTCGTTTCCTTTCGTGTCAAATATTGTGTATTTTGTTTGGTCATTACTATAAGTGGCGGTAAATGAGCCATTTTCCGGTATATCATACCTCGTTGACAGATTTTCATACTTATAGTTTAAATTTATTCTGTATCTGTCAACCATTGAAATTAAAAGTATACAAATAATTATTCCAATCAACAACGAAAACAAAGCATAAAGAACAAAGGTCATTCTAATACTCATGCTATTTAACCGATTGAACAATCTGCTTCTCTTTAATTTTTCCATCTATATCCGCACCCCCAAACAGTTTCAATGTAAGGTCTATCGCCTAAAGATAAAAATTTTGCCCTAATACGTCTGATATGTTCTGTAACAACTGTATTATCACCAATGCCGTCTAATCCCCAAACTTTTTCATAAATAGTTTCCCGGTCAAAAACAATTCCTTTGTTTTGCGAAAGGAAAGATATTATATCAAATTCCTTTTTGGTAAAAGCCATATCCTTATTATGATAAAACACAATACGTGAGGAATAATCTATAACCATATCTTCATCAAATTGCACCTTTGAAGATATATTGTGTCTTTTTTCTCTGCGAAGATGTGCTGCAATGCGAGCTTCTAATTCATCAACAGAAAATGGTTTTATTACATAGTCGTCTGCGCCAATAGAAAATCCTTTTATTTTATCACTATCTTCAATGCGTGCTGTTAAAAAAATTATAGGGCATGAAACATAATCCCGTATCCTTTCGCAAACAGTAAATCCATCTATATCTGGCATATTGACATCTAACAAAATAATGTCAGGTTTTTTTTCTACTTCTTTTAATGCAGCATTTCCTGCTGTTGCAGTATATACCGTATATCCAAGTTTGCTGAAATAGCAATACAGCATTGATACAATTTCTTTTTCATCGTCTACAATTAAAATACTCTGCGCCATAAATATGCCTCCATTGTGAATATCTGATTTAAGATTATCAAACAAAAATCTATTTCTAATCAATTTCTTTAATTTTCGATGTCATTAGTTATTATATATGGCAATATGAGTTGTAGCAACCTTACTCTACATGTTTTATGCTCTATTACTATCCACACTATGATGTGTGTAATCATATCCCGAAAGCCATACCAAACAAAGCAGTCTATGGCAGATTTAGAAATAAGTCCTATGATTATTGAAAAATAAGAAAATATAAAAATTAGAGTGAAGTAATTATATTACAAAAATGAAAAACGGGAGATACACAGATATTGTGCTATCTCCCATATTGTTTTTAGTGTCATATCAAGGCTCATTTATTAGTGGTAAAATTAGCGTTTTTCTATATTTCTCAAAATGCTTGAAAGTAAAGTGTTCATATGGATAATCGAAAATCAGATATAAACTTTTGTTTAAATTGCCTATAATTCAAGTGAATCTTCTGCATCCACCCACATCTGTAAATTGCCATCAAGATATAATCTTGCATATTCCAAAGGCTCATCCACAGCCAATGAAGTAAGCGCACATTCTGATCCATATGTGGTTTTTAAATTTTTTTCAGCTTCCCAACAATTAATGCGAAGCATATATCCGGCACTTGTGTAAACATCAATACTATCGTGGTTTATGTTGTATTCTGCATAAATTGTTCTCATTGTATCTTATCTCCATTTTTTAATAATCATTTACAGAGTTAAATATCGAAAACATTTCATTCAGTTCACCATGTCGTTATTGTTATATGTTATACTATGTACGAATTTTTCTTTCCCTTAATTTTTCCCATATTAAGGTTCATGAAAACCAATGAGAGAATATAATACAAGGGAAAGAGTAAGGGAAAGTTCACTTGCTACAAACTTAGTATTTTCAAGGGTTTGTGAGGAATTTGATAATCAACTATAACAGTTATTAAATTTCCTAAAATAAGTGAAATATCAACTTGAATTTATTTTGGCAAATCATCTTCCGCTTTAAAATTCACATTACTGTCATCGATCGAGATTGTGATCGTGTAGTTATAGA
>NZ_WQPQ01000034.1:0-236 GCF_018785365.1 Clostridium sp. MCC344
TGCAGATCAAACAGAACAAATGTTCTAAAATATAATAGACAAACGATCTCATTTGTGATATAATTAAATCAGTCGAAATAAAAAGAAAGGCTGATAAATATGAGAAAACTTGACAATAATGCACATTCAGTATTTTTACTCTATTATCATCTGATTCTGGTCGTAAAGTACCGGAAAAAGGTCCTGAATGATCCGATCTCGGGTCGCGCACGAGAAATCTTTGAATATATCGCGCC
>NZ_WQPQ01000035.1:0-3208 GCF_018785365.1 Clostridium sp. MCC344
GAGTGGTATTGCTACGACAAGAACGGTGACGCATACGAGAACGTATTCTGCTCCAGCAATGGTAAAGAGTACTACGTAGGTGAGGATGGACAGCTTGTTCGTTCCGAGTGGGTTGAGTACGATGGTTCTTACTACTTCGTAAACAGCAGCGGTGCTAAGATCACAAACGACTGGAGATTAACAACTCCGTACGATGATGACAGCGCTGATGAGGAGTGGTACTACTTCAAGTCCAACGGTAAGAGAGCTGAAGGCGAAAAGGTTACTTACAAAGGAAAAACTTACTATTTCGATACAGACGGAAAGATGCTCACAGGTTGGGTAACAACAACAAGTGACAAAAAAGAAAACGTTAACGAAGCAACAGGCTTCGAGGATGGTCATACATTCTACTGTGACGAGACAGGTGCTCGTGTAGAGGGTGCATGGATTAAGGATACAGCTCCGGGAGTATCTGATGACAGCGCTGATGAGGATGAGTACTGGTACTACTTAAAGGAAACAACCGGTAAGCCGGCAACAGGCAAACAGTCCAACATCAACGGTCAGATCTACCTCTTCAATAATGAAGGTCAGATGCAGCATGGTTGGGTAGCTGCTACAGATACGAACGGCGCTAAGTTTGTTCAGCTCGATAAAGAAGATGATGAGAAGCCTATGGGCGCAGCAGGAGATGCAGCTGTTTACTACTGCGGCGATGAGGACGACGGACACGCTAAAAAGAATAAGTGGACAAAGACATGGCTTCCAGACAACACATCTGAAGAGGATGATGACAAAGAGTGGTTCTGGTTCGATAAGGACGGTAAACTCTTCAGAGGCGGAGAAAAGAATGGTTCTGTAACAGCATCTGACGCTTGGAAGTACAAACTTGATGAGGGTACTCTTAAGAAAGATGCTGATGAATCCACAGGTGTTATCTCCAAGAAGAAAGTTAACTCCAAGGATTACTGGTTCACAAAAGATGGCGTAATGCTTTCTAAGTTCTACTTAATCAACGATGCTATGTACTACTTCGGTGGATCCGATGACGGTTCCATGAAGACTGGTTCCCAGTCCATTAAGGACAATACTGGTGATACTTACAAGTTCTACTTCTATACAAAAGATCAGGCTACATCCTACAAGACTCCGAATGGTGATAAGCACGGTCTTAGCAAGGGCGCTGGTGTAGTTGGTAATCAGGGCAACAAGCTTTACTGGTATGGACTTCAGATTCAGGCTGATGATTACAAGTATCAGGTAGCTACAATTACGATTAATGGTACTGATTACAGCTTCATCGTTAACTCCAATGGTACAATCCAGCACTCTGCAAATACAGAGTATAAGGAAGACGGCGATGTATTAGTTAAGACTGGCGCTTATACCAAGAAAGACAAAGATGGTAAGGACGTTGTTATTCCGACAACATTCGTAAAAGATGGTCAGGCTAAATATGCTATCGAAGATACAAATACTATCAAGAAAGATGTTATCGATGTAGATCTTGGAAAATTCTTCCAGTAATATATTCAATAATATCTTGAATTAGAAATTCTAATTGCAAAACGATTTCAGGCAGGGATTATTTCCCTGCCTGATTTTGCTATATGAGTGCTAATTACACAATTTAGGCGAAGATTTTTCTCCGTCTGTTTACGTTTATACAAAAATTACGCAAAAAATGGGCAGGAATCACTTCCTGCCCATCATGTTTGCAATTAGAATTTCTAATTTTAATCAATCGCTTGGATTACTTACCCTGAACGAAACCACTCATATCAATGTCAGCAACATTCTTAGATACAGTATCCCAGTTGTTAGCTTCATTGCTGATTGCATACTTGAACTGACCGTTTTCTACAAACTTAGTCTCTGTAGCTTTTCCAGATGCATCCTTAATACCTGTTGCGATTAATACATCGCCATCCTCTTTATACTCAGTGCTCTTGGAGTGCTGAATTGTACCATTGGAGTTAACGATGAAGCTGTAATCTACGCCATCTTTTGCGATTGTAGCTAACTGATATTTGTAATCATCAGCCTGAATAAGCATACCATAGTAGTAAAGCTTGTTGCTCTGGTTACCTACTACACCGGCACCCTTCTTGTATCCATAAGTATCTTTTGTATAGAAGTA
The DNA here is from genome assembly GCF_018785365.1 of Clostridium sp. MCC344. NCBI lineage: Bacteria > Bacillati > Bacillota > Clostridia > Eubacteriales > Clostridiaceae > Clostridium > Clostridium sp. MCC344. The sequence continues at coordinate 2,123 of NZ_WQPQ01000035.1, forward strand.
GAACTTATAGGAATCACCAGTGTTGTCTTTTACTGTCTGAGAACCAGTCTTCATGGAACCGTCATCAGATCCACCGAAGTAGTACATGTTATCATCAATCATGTAGAACTTAGCAAGCATAACACCATCCGGTCTGAACCAGTAATCCTTGGAGTTAACTTTCTTCTTCTCTACGCCAGTAATGCTACCGCCATCATAAACGAGGTCACCCTCTTCGAGTTTATACTTCTGAGCTTTAACAGTAGCGTCAGAACCAGATGCTCTGTAGAGTTTACCGTTCTTGTCAAACCAGAACCACTCTTTATCATCTTCCTCTTCTTCTGTATCGCTCGGAAGCCATGTCTTTAACCATTTATTCTTCTTTGCGTGTCCGTCATCCTCATCACCACAGTAGTAAACTTCGCTGTCTGCATACTCGCTTAAGAGGATCATATCCTGCTCTTCGTCTTCCTTATCTAACTGAACAAAGTTCTTTGTGGAAGAATCAGAACGAGCTACCCAACCATACTGCATCTGACCTTCCTCGTTGAAGAGGTAAATCTGACCATTGATATTGGACTGCTTGCCTGTTGCCGGCTTACCGGTAGCTTTCTTTAAGTAGTACCAGTACTCATCTGCATCTGCATCGTCATCATCTGTGCCCGGCTCTGTGTCTTTAACCCAAGCACCCTCTACACGAGCACCTGTCTCGTCGCAGTAGAATGTGTGGTCTTTCTCATAACCGGTAGCTTCGTTAACGGATGTTGCGCCGTCACCAGTTGTTACCCAGCCTGTGAGCATCTTTCCATCTGTATCGAAGTAATATGTTTTTCCTTTGTAAGTGATCTTCTCGTTCTCAGCTCTCTTACCATTGGACTTGAAGTAGTACCACTCCTCATCAGCTGTGTCATCATCATACGGAGTTGTTAATCTCCAGTCGTTTGTGATCTTTGCACCGCTGCTGTTTACGAAGTAGTAAGAACCATCGTAATCAACCCACTCGGAACGAACGAGCTGTCCGTCGTCTCCTACGTAGTACTCTTTACCATTGCTGGAGCAGAATACGTTCTCGTATGCGTCACCGTTCTTGTCGTAGCAATACCACTC
>NZ_WQPQ01000036.1:0-7396 GCF_018785365.1 Clostridium sp. MCC344
TATAGAATGGGTAATAGTCCCGCAAATTGATAATAGCCATATTGACCTCCGTTTCGGTTGTTGGTTGACGAGTGACCGAAACGAAGGCGGCGGGGAGCGGCACCGGGGAATGACTTCGGGCCAACCTGACCCGAAGCAGCCCCATAAGAACACAAAAGCGCCCGGGCGGCATGAAGCCACACGGACGCATGAAATTACACATTCATTTATGTATTGTCTGATTTCACATTCATAACCAGACTGTCCCGGAGGGGGAGCTACGCTTTTTTTAGCTGGTGCAGATCATGGGTACTGTGAAAAAAGACAAAAATAGACACGGCGGCAATCCTCCTTATATGCCGCCGTGGATTTACACGGTATTAGGTCGTCGTTGGTTTAAGGTAGACGAAAAGAAACGGCGGCTCTGAAAATCAAAGCCGCCGTTTCAAATGGGCGTGTCAAATTGTCTGCTCTACGACGGCTTTTTTCTTTTGCCGTCGTGCGGCAGATCATTTCAATATTCGGTTGAAGTATCGTTATTCGGTGTTAAGTTCTACTAATACAACCTCTGGACGATTATTAAATCGGAATGGAATAATACTATTTCCAAGGCCGCGGCTAACAACCATATTTGTCTTTCCGTCTGTATAAAGGCCGGAATCATATTTAGGAAACAGCCCTTGATTGGGGGCAACGAGCCCCCCAATAAAAGGTAATCGAAACTGCCCTCCGTGTGCATGACCACATAAAACCAAATCAACACCACAGCATACATAGGTTTCAAATAACTCTGGCCGATGTGATAGCAGTATAGTGTAACTGTTTTCGTCATCAATAAGGCTATTCAATTTTGTGTTGACCATGGCTGGCGCTTCATTAAACATATCGCCCTTAATCGTAAAGTCAGAATCAGAAAGCCCGATAAGGGTAATCATTTCGTTGTTATGCACTAACTGTATTGCTTCATCTTCAAGGACAGTTACGCCAGACGCTTCAAGCCCTGTTTTGAATTGATCATAATGTGAGAAGTTAGCTTCGTGGTTTCCAGTTACAAAGTAGACAGGGGCTATTTGAACAGCTTGTTTTATAAAATCAAACGCAATCTCAATGTCTGTATGTCCAGCATCGATTAAATCTCCAGTTATCACAATAATATCCGGTTCGTGTTCAGACAGCAATTCTATCAATTCTGTATTGCTTTCTCCAAATTCAGCATTATGCAAGTCGGACACTTGTGCAATCCGAAAATTAGAAAAGGCAGATGCTATGCGATCGCTGGAGATATTAACCATACTTACCATCAATGCTGAATTGCCCCATATAGTATAGATTATCAAAACCAGCAGTATAGTTGTTAATACACAAATCTTCACCAATACTCTGGTGGAAAGGATTTTTTTCATTTTTTCCTCTCTTTCATCAACTTAATTATAAAAAAATCAGCTTACAAACAGGTGAATTTCAACTTACGAATTTGTAAGACAAAAGTGGGCGGCTTCTAAAGCCACCCGCTTCAAAAGTAGAATTACTGTGCGCTGATTGTATCAACAATGGACATATTGCGTATTCTCTTGATTGGCCCATGCACAGCCAGAATTACAGAGCTTACGACAATCAACAGAATAACAGCTACCTCTGGTAATGGAGGAGTCCAAGCATCCCCCCATCTATAACTTATCAACATTCCAAACAATAGCTTGTTACAAAACAGTCCCAACACCGTACCAACTACACCGCCGATTATGGTATAGGTGAAGGCTTCTGCAACAATCATTTTACTTAGCTGTCCCATGCTAACGCCGATAGCACGGAAAGCGCCATACTGTTTCAACCGTGCAGACACACTCATGGAAATACTATTGATTATGTTAAAAATTGTAATCATTGCAATTAGGACGAGGAATCCATAGATGAACAGCCAAAAACAATAGTAAGTTCCCATGGTACTGCTGTTACCCATGCGTTCATCAGCGAAAGTAAATGAGGAATCTACCATTTGGCGGATCACATAAACATCTTCGTCTGTTGTGCCTTTCACTAACTGCACATCAATAACCGTATATTTCGACTCGCCAGTAATTTGTTCAAATGTATCCTCTGAACAAATAATTGTTCCAACACCGGCGGCACTGTAAAACGGACAGTCGGACAACATTCCCACGATTTGGATTTCTTTACTTTGTCCGTTTGTATTCAACGATACAGTATCGCCTATTTGTATTGTGTTCTGCGAATTATAAACAATTAAGCCCGTCCCTAAATCAGTTTGCACAGATTCCAGAGAACCCTCTAATAAATAGTCCTTTGCCCAATCAAATTGATACTGCTCATAAGAGATTAAATCCATCTTTTTTTCAATACCGTTTGTGACAGACGGAACCTCGTATGCAAATTTTCTTCCATACGCTAAATCCACAACAGGATTTTCCTTTAGATCATCAAGTAATGCTTTGTCAATAGCACAGGCGTTATCAGGGCTTATGATAGATAAATCTGCTGTCCAAGGTTGGAGCGGTGTTAAGGTATGCTGCATGAACTCAACTGTTACAGAGAATGAAAGGAAAAGGATAATACTGAGAGCAAATGAGCTTGTCATCAAAAACAGATTTTTCCGATTTGCTTTTGCATGATAAATTCCAAGTGCTGTATCAATCTTAAGCAGTTGTGTATTAGCAGCATTTCTTGCAGGCTCCAAGTCGTTTGCATTACCGGAAACCGCTGCCAACGGAGATACTTTTGCTGCTTTCTTTGCCGGAGAATAGGCAGCGAACAAAACCGTTACCAAGCCCACAACGATTCCTGCAAGAATACTTGGTACGCTAAATCCGAATGTAGACATCGCTTTGAAAAATTCCGGACTTAGGAAACGCAAAATCGCACATAAGACCCAAATGACAACTATACCGATGGAAATACCCACAGGGATTGCCAAACGGCACCAACCAAGCGCCTCTTTCCGTACTAAGCGCATAATCTGTTTTGGTGTTGCACCGATACAGCGCATAAGGCCGAAAAATTCGGTACGCTGGGCTACATTGCTGTTCAGGCTGCTTGCAATCATCATAATACCAGCTAACATTACCAGTACAAACAATACAGCCGCAGCCAAGTAAACCTGTAACAAAAAGGGAACGCGGCTTTGTCCAAGCAATCCAAGCAGATTGTTGTTGGAAGATATTTGTTCATTCGATAAATTGCATTGTTCTTTCAAATCTGCAATTTTCCCTTGTATATTTCTTGTGTTTGCAAATTGAGTAAAAAACATAATGCCGTAATCATTCGGCTCCCCGTCTGATACATTCGGATAAATCGCGCAGTAATCCTCTGTGTTCAAAATGATGCCGTAGGAGTCGCCACTCATGATCGAGGCGGTATTATTCATAAATCCTGATATGGTAAAATTCAGTTTATCGCCATCAGGAGTTTCTACGGCAATGGGATCACCAATCGCAACACCCATTATCTGCTTTGCATTTTCAGTCACCAACGCTTCATTACTTGTCTGTGGAAAAACACCTTCTTCAAGTTGGTCAGTCCAGATTTCAGTTATATAGCTTTCATCACAACCGCATATCGCTACATCTTTTCCACCCAAAGTGTAGCCTAAATCTCCACGATAATTGAGTACGCCATACGGTGAAAATACTTCAATATCAGGGCGTGAAGCAATAATTGCTGCTTCTTCATTGCTGATATTCTTAATGGCAATATGCCAATTCCCAGACTCCTGCTGTGCCTGCAAAATCTGGCTGCGGATGAACATATCTGCCATTCCAAAAATAGTTGTAACCAGAAATACCGCCAGCACAATGCAGAAAATAGACATTCTGCTTTGCTTCTTGTGGATTTTTGCGGATATGGGAACAAGGTCAAGATAATGCTTCATTTGTTTTTCCTCCCAAATCCGTCAAAACGCCATCTGATACCCGGAACACCCGATCAACGGATGCAGTCAAATCCTTATTGTGGGTAATCATCAGGATTGTTTGCTGATAGCGACGGGACGCCTGCGTAAGCAGGGCGATAACATCCTGACTATTCTTGCTGTCCAGATTGCCAGTAGGTTCATCTGCCAGAATCAGTTTGGGCTTTGTGATTAACGCCCGGCCAATGGCAACACGCTGCTGCTGTCCGCCGGATAGTTGGCTCGGCAGGTGATGTCGACGCTCGGTAAGTCCCAAGAGTTCCAAAATTTCTTCTACTGCTGCCGGGTCTGGTTTGCGATAGTCCAAAAGAAGCGGAAACATGATATTCTGCTCCACATTCAGCTCGGAAACCAACTGAAAGGATTGGAAGATAAAGCCGATATTACGACGGCGGAAAATCGTGCGCTGTTCCTCTTTCATGGAAAACAGGTCTTGTTCATCAATCCAAATGTGGCCGGAAGTAGGGGTATCCAAAGCTCCAATACAGTTCAGTAATGTGCTTTTGCCAGAACCGGATTCACCCACAACGGCAGCAAATTCGCCTTTATCCAGGGAGAAGGAAACCTTCTTCAACGCTTCGACTTTCGCCTCACCCTTGCCATAAGTTTTACATAAATCTTGTACTTTTAATATTTCCATAGTCATCAGTACCTCCTTTCTCAAAAGGATAGCAAAAACAGCTTACAAGCAGGTGAATTTGACCTTACAGATCCGTAAGGAAAGATAGTGTAAACAGCGTACCTTTTCCGACTTCACTTTGTACGGAGATAACACCGTTTTGACCCTCAATAATGGACTTGGCAAGGGGAAGCCCCAGCCCGATTCCTTGTGTATCAAGGGAATGTTTGCTGCGATAAAAGCGTTTAAAGATATGGTAAATATCTTCCGGGACTATGCCGTTACCATTATCAGAAATAAAAATCCGAAACATAGCAGGAGTGCGCTCCCATGTAATACGGACAATACCGCCAGCTTGCGTGTGATCCAGTGCATTTTTTACAATGTTTCCAATCGCTTCACCTGTCCATTCCATGTCACAAATAAGCTGCTGTTCACCATCGCCATCTATCTGAATCTGCTTGCTTTCGCTTTTAGCCCTGGTGGTTAGGTCATTGACTGAATGAGCTATCAGCTCGGACACACGGCAACTTTTTTTCTCAAAAATGATGTTTCCCGTATCCAGTCGGGTTATCTTCAACATGGATAAGATTAACTGCTCCATACGCTTTAGAGAAATACCCATCTTCGCCGCAAACTGTTTGACCGTTTCTGCATTTTCTGGCTCACTTTCAATGATCTCCTGATACATAGTGAGGGCTGCCAGAGGCGTTTTGAGCTGGTGAGATATATCGGATATGGTGTCTTTCAAAAACTCTTTTGCTTTACGTTCTGTTTCATTTTTGGATTGGAGCATAGTTGCAAGCTGTTCTATCGAAGAAAACACTTGGTAGATAGCCCCCTCATAATTCTGCGGTAAATGACAAGAGTAATCCCCGTTGATGTAATTTAGCAATATTCTGTCGACCTGTTGATACAATCGCTTCCTTTTCCAGAAAAAAATAAATATTCCTATGGCAAGCACAAAGAGAAAAAATAGCACAGTGCATAGCATGGCGCAGAAAGCGGAACGCTGAAATTGATTGAAATAAGGCCGCATACTGCTTTCTGACTGTTTTCCCAAACCCGCAGCCGCTAATAATGACCTACCATCGTCGCTGATGTCTGTGTTCGTAAAGGCAACTGCAACCACTTCTTTCGGAACACCCTGTTCCAAAAGTGAGGATGAAACCGCTTCATCATGTTTGAGCCATAGGACTTCCGCATCGTTCACCTGATAAATAGTCAAAACGGTTGCTGTACCTACAAACAGCAGAGCAAACAAAGTCAAAAATAGCAGGAACCCTTTAATCTGTCTATCTTGGTACAAACTCATATAGACACCTCTTTCCATTGGTAGCCGAACCCACGAATGGTTATAAGGTGTTCTGGATGGGACGGATTGGTTTCCACTTTTTCACGAAGCCGCCGTACATAGACGGACAGGGTATTATCATCAACAAAATTTCCTGTATCATCCCACAGCTCATTTAGAATGATGTCCCTTGTCACAACGCGATTTGCGTTTCTTACCAGCAGACAAAGCAAACGATATTCGGCGCTTGTCAAATCCAATGCTTTTCCCTTTAAGGTTGCACGGCTACCCAACAGATCAATGGTAATGTCGCCACATTCCATAGAAGTGTTTTTTTCGCTTTTGGAAACTCCGGCCCGACGCAACAGCGCCCGGATGCGGGAACACAATTCCCCCAGTTTGAAAGGCTTGGTGATATAATCGTCCCCACCGCTATCTAATCCACGAATTATGCTGACTTCTTCATCCGATGCAGTCAGGAATATAATCGGTATCTGCTGATTTTCTTTTCTTACTCTTTCGCATACGTCAAATCCTGTTCCATCTGGCAGAGTAACATCCAAAATCAATAAATCGTATCGGTCGAGTTCGGATAAGTATTGTTTTGCTTCACATACTGTACGGGCAACTTCAACATCAAATTCATTCTTTTTCAAAGAGTAGACCAAGCCATCTATTAGACTGACATCATCCTCCAATAGCAATATTCTATTCATGTTTTAATTCCTTTCCTTGTTTTGTCCTCATATCCACAGGTTTCTCCGCGTCTTTCGGGATCAACCAGATTGTAGCCATCTTCACAGCGCCGGGAATACGGCCACCGGCGCAATAATAGTTTATCCGTCGAGGGGTCACGCCCCACTTTTCGGCAGCCTCTTTCAATGTCATATAGTCCATTTCGCACCTCCACAGGATATATTATTAGGGTTGAGCAAAACGCGCGTTTTGCAAAGTTGAGTCACAATATATAGAGCTCAAATGAGCTGGATAGTACTATTTAATGTATAGCCTTATGAGCAAATCGGAGTTTTGCTCAACCCTATATATTATAGTTCTCTGCCTCGAATAATACAAGTTAGAGCCTACACGGACACGAAATAAAATACTACTTAATGTAAAATTTCATTACATTCTCATAATCCAACCCGAAATGTAGAATGATATAGGGTGATATGAAAATGAACCAAGATGAAAGAAGGTTTGACTTCCACGGCCTCGGGGCGGCTCTCAAACGAGCCAGAGAAGAAAAGGGATGGACACAAGCCTATGTTGCGGAATTAGTAGACCGTGACTCCCGTACCATTATGAATATTGAGAACAAAGGTCAGTATCCCAGCTTCGACCTTTTTGTTAAACTCATTACTATGTTTGACGTTTCAGTTGACCAGTTTATTCATGCGGACGGAGGGGCAAGGTCAAGCTCTTGCAGAAAGCACATTGATGTTCTTCTAAACTCCATGAATGAAAAAGAGCTTGTCGTGATAGAAGCCACAGCCGAAGGCATTAAGAAAGCCAGAGAAACGGAGGTTCCAGAATAAGGGCCTCTGTTTTTTTGCGCCATTTTAGGGGCTGCCGCTAA
>NZ_WQPQ01000037.1:0-57545 GCF_018785365.1 Clostridium sp. MCC344
CACCCTTAAGGGTGCCACTTTATCTTATCCGCAAGGGGTACCGGAGGACGTCTTTTTGCGTCACCCTTAAGGGTGCCACTCATGCTTATCCGCAAGAATATAAGGCCGGGTTTTCTTTTCTTTTTTCTGTGTCTTTTTTCTTCTTTTTCCGCAGATCCGGGGAATTTGTGGTGTTTTCCGCTGGAAAAGTCTGAAATACGTACTCTTTTCCATGACTTCGATACGCGGATATCGTTAAACAGCAGCGAAAAAGAGGAAACTACAGGAGGACGTATAACCGCACTACTCTCCCTGACACCAGAATCGGCTATCTTCCCAGAGCCGAAGGACGGGAATTTGCGTCGGTGGGGCTTCAAAGGTACGTCTGAACGTCTTTTCTCTATCACTTTGATGGATAGAATGTGTTCCTGTATTTTTTTCGGGATTTTTTCTGCATTTTCCTCCGGATCCTTATGGCATAAGGGGTTTCAACTGAACGTCGGGCGGTACGATCATTTAATTTTCGTGATTTTTATCGGGATTTTATGGGATTGCCAGGATTTTACGATAGAAATAGAAACAGGGTACGTAGGACGGTTTCTTATGCAGACACTGTTTTACAGGCTCACGTCCAAACGAAAGCATCTGACGCTACCTAAGAACGCGATAAAAGAGAATGGATTTATCTTCGCGTCTTTGACTTCTCTATTTTTTTTCATTTTTTTATGTTTCTGTCATTCAGATCGCTTCTTTCACAAACAGGAAATCTCAGTCGCCACTTACGAAAATCGGAGATAAAAAACCCCTTATTTTCCGATTTTACCCTTCTTTTTTCACTGTATTTAAAAATCCCACAAAGCACTTGCGACACTCTAATACGTAATATAAACTTCCATTTTTTGTATACTGGCTGTAAATCATTATTTTACTGAGGTTCTTGGCTACGTATAAAATATTTGCGACACTCTAATACGTAATATAAACTTCCGAAGCAACTTGACTGGGTTTTTAGTCCTGAATTTTTTGGTCTGAAATTCGTGGTACCAGAATCCATACTGTAGGCAAAACGATAAGAAATTGCGAAAGGAGAAAATGTGTGATGACAAAATATGATATGACAGCGATCCGGTATCTGGAACCCAGATTTTTACCGTTGGCGAGAAACAGAAAAGCTATATCTGTCCCAACTGTGGATCTGGTTCCGGTAAAAATGCTTCCGGCATGACTTCCAGAGATGGGGAATATTGGAAATGCTGGAGATGAGGACTGTCAGCAAACAAAGTAGAACTATTCCGGATTCAGAATTCTTTAAACTATGAGGAAGCCTGCGCCGGAATCTTGAAGTTTTATGGGATTGTGCCAACACCAATCGGGGAAACATCAAAAAATCGGCGGTACGGCTCTGAGCCAGGAAATGGCGTTTTTTTGCTTTTTTGACCAAAAAGTGTTATCCGCAAAAAATTTGGCATTTAAAAAGATGTGACATACTGTACTATAATGAAAAAAAGATCTATATCCCCATTTGAAATGGGGGTTTACACTACCCTTAAGCTGAAGGAGGAATTCGCATGAAAATGTTCGCCAATATATCGAATGCAGCAGTAGCAAAAATGCTCGGCCTTGAGCTTGTTGGCAGAGAGTGCGTGATTCGAAAAGCTGAAGATGCACATGAACGATATTTGGTCGCTCAGATAAATCTCTATTTGATTCTGCAGTTTCATGCGAATTCCAATTCTGGCCTGACAGATTTGTTATCTGTCAAAGATCTGGCAGAGCAGTTATCCTGCACAACGAAAACAGTATATCGCTCCCTTGATATCCTGGAACAGGGCAATTTTATTCAGGTAACCGGACGTCCGGAATCTGGATATGTTTCCGTGCAGATCTTAAACATTGGTGATATGTATAAGCGTCGCGGTGAAGGCGGCAAGGGCTATTTCGTTTGCAATCGGGACTTGCTGCAGGTTTTATTGGGGGCTAAAGCCATCGCTGTTTTACGTGCTTCACTGACCGCGATGATCGTTTTTGCAACCAAGCAGACTTTTAGCGCGTCCAAAATTGTTGATCGTGTGCGCATTGGTCTTCATGAGATCGCTATGAGCTTTCCCGTATCCAGCAGATTATGTGACATCAAGGCAGCCTGTGATGCGGACGGAAGCTTCGGGTCTTTATTCGAGCGTGTAAATCCGGATCTCAAAAAATCCATTTGTATTAAGTTACAGCAGAATTATGACGCAAAACAGATCAAACAGCAGGTTCGTATTAAGGCAAAACGGGCAATCTTTGATGAGATCGATGAAATCAATGACATCATTCGTGATATCAATACGGATATTTATCAAGATAACATGATCCATTCCTGGAATGCCAGTCATTTATGGCAGCATCATATCAATCTGTGGGATTGTCTCGACCCAATGCACCAGACCACGATGCTCCCTCTTTTAGATCTTACGAGCGATGTAAAAAATGATTGTCTGACCATCGCCCAGGATTTCGGTATTGATACTGTAATCGATGCGCTCCGTTTGTACTACCAAAATTATAAACTGTCTGATGCGGTTCATTTTGTTGTTGATAAGGCGAAATCCCTTGGCGGTCTGATCCGGACAATCGCCATGGAGCTGTGTCAGATGAAAACCGCAACTGCATAATCCCTTCGTATCACCCGCGCTTCTTACCGCGGGCTTTTCTCGTGTTTTCTTTTCATGCTTAATCCCTTCAAATAACATTTTTCTCAAACATCGTACCTACTCCTACCATTTTTCAGTGATGCGCTGGCTGTTTTTTGTCCATTTATCTCCCTATCGTGCATCGCACGCCTGTGGATAACTTGGAAAAAAATCTGCATTTTATTTCTTTTTTCCACGTTTTCATTTTATTATCTGCAATCCAATATTTATTTATGCGTTGCATGATTTTTTTATCCGTTTCCGAGAAGATTTCCTGCATAGCCGTTCCCCGGAGCCTTTGTGGCATCAAGGTTTCGGAAATTCATTCTGCCATGTCTTTGATTTCTTTTATTTCTTTCAAAAAATAAGCTTCGCTTTTTGCGTGAGCATAAAAAAAGAGCCTTGAAAAACAAGCCTCTGTAAATAATGGCATATTTCCGACTCTCCTGTCTCCCTCTGTTCACTCTGAAAGAACAGTCTTTTCCAACATTACACAATACTATTTCTGAATCGTGTATTCCTGACAGTTCTGTTCTTCTGCTTCTCTCCGGCATTCATCTTCCGTTTCCCCATAACCACGGATACGTTCAAACTCATCCAACCAATAATACATAGTTGTGACGTCTTTCCCGTATATATTTCTTTCAATTTTCTCTATAACTTCTGATTCGATTGCCCCGACTTTTTCTGCAATCTCCTGTTCATAGCCAGTTACCAATTCCTCACCATGACTAATTCTATCGATTATTTCATCCATATCAGCAACAAATTTTTCAGCTTCTTGATCAGACCTCAGGTAAAGACCAAACCCATTGGCATACGTACTGACGATCTGGTATCCGGCTTCATACAGACATCAATTGCCATGATCCGCTCAAATGGCATAACGAAAATCGCACAGAACTCTTCCAAGTCTTCCTGAAGAATATCATAGTAGCCGGCTTTACGAATAGACTTAATATAGCCGGATGCAATATAGTTTTCCTCCATGAAATCCGCTCTTACCTCCAATTCCCGGTTAAGAAGAAGTTTATCTGTCGTGATTCCAAAGATATTTGCCAGCTTTACGATTGTATATGCGTCCGGACTGCTGACACCTTTTTCCCAGAGTGATACCGTCTGCCTGGATACCGGTACAAGCATTGCCAACTGTTCCTGTGTCATTTCTTTGCTGCTCCGATAAACCCTGATATTCTGTGCAAATCTAAGTACAGATCTCTCCATCTTGTTCGCTCCTCCGTTCAATTCTGTTTGATAATTTAAGTATATCTGCTCCCTTCAGGAATAGCAAGCAAGCGATTTTAACGTAACAGCATCACAAAAACATCCTGCAAAAAGGAAAGACGGAACTGAAAAGTTCCGCCTGCAAATTTACTTATTATGTTCATATCCAATCCTCAACGTTATCAGAGTATATGCTCCATATGATTTTCCCTCTTTCCGCGCTTCGCTGCAATTAGAAATCCTAAAAATTACTCTCTCCATCGTAAATGATCCCGCACTTACAAATCTTCTCGTTCTCTGTTTTCGAAAAAGGATTAGCAGGAAAACCGCTATCAGAGCGATCCCCCATTTTATAACATCATTCATTGGTGCCTACATTTCCTCCGTTTCCGCCGGATTTGGCCAGTGTTTTAAAAACCATTTCTGAAGTGCTCCCGTCCCCTGGTAACACTTCAAAACCTCCTCATGGTCCTCATACCAACCGCGTCTGTGCTCCCGGTATTTTTCCATGGTCAGCAGCTTAAAATGGTATGTACCTCCACGGTTTCCCATCACGGAGTCGTCACAGCGGAACTCAAATTCCTCTTTCTGATTCTGAATAACTTCCCCGGTAAGACACCAGACTCCACTCCATGGCGGGCCAAAATTTCCAGGGACCATGAAACACAGCCTGCCATCTTTCCTAATATAAGGAGACACGGCGATATTCTACGTTCCCGGTAAATATGGAATGTCAAACCAATAAACTTTTCCTCTCTCCATGTCCCCTCCTTGACTATTCCCTCTTAAATCTCGTCATCATTTTCATCATATTCTTCCGGTTCTGCAAGACTTGCGGCAAAAAGTGTTGCACGCATTTCCCGTAACCAATCTTCATCCGCAAGGCAGACAGCCGGGCTGCAATGCTCATTATACATGCACACCTCACAGATTATCTGGTCGATTGCCTGCATCCTGAGTTCCTCATCTGTTGGTACATGGTAATCATCTACCCTTGCAATTATTTCAGGATTGCATAGGCCAAAAGAAATCTGCACCCCGTTTCTGGTCTTTAAGTATCTGTAAATGTCCGCACAGAACCTCACGCATTCGCCCACCTTATATCCGTTAAATGGTTCCAGTTCCATCCATACGTGGTCTTCCTTGTCGCTGAAACAATCGCCTCCCGGATACTCTCCCGAAATCATGATCCGTCTAAAAAGGATTTTTCCCTTTTTCGCATCGATTCGTTCAATTTGACCGTAGTACTCACAGAAATAGTGACCATAATAGCAGTATGCGAAAGCGCGTCTTTGATTGTTTCTGGAATTGAACAGGGCATCCAGATATTCTTCCCAGGTAAGGTGTTCTCCCCGTCTGATATCTTTCATGGCATCCCTGTCCAAATCCAGGGTGCCAAATTGCGTGCTAACAAGCCCGCTTTTCCACCGTGATACCTCACGGTCGAACCGTTCCCGGTCCGTCATTTTTCTCTTTGATTTTCCTTCAATTTCTTCCCACATTGCCTCTGCATGTTCTTCGTAGCTGCTCATAGCCTCTACCTCCAATGATTGATAAGTGCTGCAAAATTGCAGCCTGACATATCAATGAAACAGAGCTTATGGTTATTTTGAAGGCGTATTTTTCTTAACAAATACCCGGTACTCGTCCCGGATCAACGCATAAGAAATCAGGTTCTTTATAAAAGCGGTTACTTCCGGATCATCCAGGTTCCAGAGACGGTCATTGACCAGTTTCCTGTACGGAAACAGTAATGCACGTATTTATCGCATCCGCTGGCGTTTTTGTTACCTGTATGTTTCCTATTCATCAATTTTTATACCTATTCAGCACTTCTCACGGCTTATTTAGCATTCCTCTCCGGCATACACAAAACCTGTCTCTTCCCAAAACTTCATCGGGGAAATGTAGTAATCGTACTGGCTGCTCCCTTCCTTCTTGAAAGCAACTCCGAATTTCAGAAATCCAAGGATAATGCCCTGGCGTATAAACTGCTGATCCTTTTTCATTACTCTTGCCGCTACTGCCACCGGTACATTTTCACCAGTGAACTCCGGCACTTCTAAATATACTTTACTCTTATCCATTTGTCAACTAATTCCTTTCTCTCTGTGCTGCAGTCAGAGCGTTCACAATATCCTCTGCCTTCTTTGGCCCGATGCCCTTCACGCCCAGGATAACTTCTCTCACTTCATCCTCGGTCAAGCCTTCCGCATCTTTCATACCGTCCGCATGGCCTGCCTTGTATAAATTCTTGCAGAATGCATCCATCTGCTGATGATCCATTCTCTTAACATCCTTGTATGTTTTTCTGTTCAATGTGTACTGTTTCATCCTTCGCCCTCCTATACAAACGGTAACTCGCTGTCGTCTCCTGCAGACATAAATCCATCATTCCCCGACCGTGGCGCCGGTGCAGGCTGTGTGCTATAACCTCCTGCGCTGCTGTTCTCTGCGTTTTTGCTCTCAGCGAACTCCTGGTCCTCCGCAACAATGTCGGTCGTATATACTCGCTGACCGTCCTTATTGGTGTAGGTTCCGGTCTGTATTCTTCCGGTCAGTACAATCTTCGTTCCCTTATGCAAATATCTCTCAGCAAATTCAGCCGCCTTGCCAAACGCAACGCACGGAATGAAATCCGCTGAGTTCTCCTGGCTTCTTCCTCTTCTATCTACCGCCAGGGTGTAGCGAGCTACTGCCGTAGCCTGTTCTCCCTGGGAATATCTAACCTCCGGATCACGTGTAAGACGACCCATCAAAATTACTTTATTCATTGCCCTGCTCCTTTCTCGATTTCCTGTATTTTTAACACATAGTATAATTTTCCTGGCTCAGCTCCCCATTCCGGCTTGCCTTCTCCGAAATGCAATGTGCATTTGCAGATGATTTCCGGAGACTCTTTGGAATAGCCATTTCTAAATACTATCGGTACCGGCCATGACTTCCGGATTTCTTCCGGTGCTGCCTCTCCATATACCATCTGTCCTCCTACATTGAGAAATCCGAACGCATTCATAAACCGGCTGTCGTAATATGGCTTGATTTCTCTATACTCCTCTTTCTTTTCCCCGGAGACGATCATATCGAACCACTTCTTTTTTATTGGCAGTGTCAGCATCGCCCTCCACCCTCTTTCTCTTTCAGATATTTTTCGCATTTCCGGTATATTTCCGGATCGAACTCTTTCCGTTCATGCTCGTAGGAACTGTACTCTGCCGGACTGCATCCAGCAATTTGTGACATTTTCATCATTGTTATTTTGGCATCTTTTCTCAGTGCCGCAATATAGCCTGCATACATTCCCTTCTGACTGTTCAAGTTCTGAATCTTAATTCTTTCCTTGACTGCCTCTGACTCTGTAAATCTCTTCACTTGATAAACCTCGCACCGCTCATTTTTGCAATCAAACAGGCATCCATGTCTGCCCCTTGGTCCATCGAAGAACCCTGCCACGTATTTCGTAGGTTCTTTGCAGGGATTGCATTTTGCATTCACCACCATGCGTCAGTCCTCCCTTGGTTTATCTAGCAATTCCGTATGTTTCAATAAGCACTTCTTGCATCCGCTCTCTCTGAAACCATACTGGCATTTAACTTCAACCGGGATTGGGCAGAAATGGCACTCTTTGAGGATGTATTCTGCCAATTCGTTTTCTCTCTTCCTTCCGGCAATAATTTTGGCATTCGCCGAATCCAGTCTGTTATCTACGTGGCCGATAAAATCAGCCATCATTCTCATGGTTTCCTTGCAAAACTCTTCGTTGATTTTATATTCTTCCGGCGTGAAGTCATGCAAGAACAGGTCTATCCTTCTCTTTAATTCGTTTTTGTTTTTAATGTCCATCGCTCAACGCCTTCTTTCTATCTCGTGCTGCAGACCGGAACATCATCAACAGCATTTCTGATACTGGCCTGCTTCTATCTTTCCTCTTTGCCTTCTTGATTGCTTTGAGGTCGTACCACTCGCCCCGGTAGTTCATTCCATCCGGAACATACACGCCTACCTGGTATGGAATTTCTTTCTTGATCTGCTCGTACACTTCCTCCGGCATCACATAGTAATTGTAGTCTCCCAGGAAGTTGTGACCGTTCTTCGAGTGAAAATCCTCTACTGAGGACTTAACCTCATAGCAGTAGAAGTCTCCCTTCTCTATGCCGGACACTGTATTGTTTACCGGCTTGAATTTCATAAAATCCACCCGCACTGCATTCATGGTGGCGTAGTCGAAAGTCACTTCCCTGGCCCAGTAAATTCTCGGATCATTGTTCGGGCAGATGTGCCGCTGGATTGAGAGCGACAACATCGCCGTGATTTCCGGTCTGCTATTCATCTTCCTGCATCTCCTCTGTTGGTATTCCTGCGTAATTCAACGCCTGCTCATATGTCATGCCGTGATTTTTTATCTGCAGGCAGCCCTCGCACATTCTCCTGTGCTTATCGTTATCAGATGTTCTCAACCGCTGCAATCTATTCGGCACAGGCTCTAGGTGACACCCGAAGCCACACACGCAACATCCGGTTCTCTGTTCTCCTGTAAAGTACCAGTTGCCTTTCTTGTCCTGGTATGGCGTTCCATACACGCTGCAGATCGGAATGCGCTGCTCCACCGCATACTGGATAACCTCATTCTTCGGCCAAAATCCCATAGGTTGGCTCTTTATTGTGTGACCGTCGTACACATTGCATCCCGTGTGGTTGTACTGGTTCTCTCTTCTGAAACTCTCGTCCTGCGTTATACCGATAAATGGTTGTCTGCCTGTCTCCTTGACATACCTCTTGAACGGTTCTTTTTTTAGTGCCTCGCAGCAATACTCCGAAATATCTGCAGGCATCTGTTCCGTGTCCGTCAAATACTGCCACTTCTTCGCCAGCATTCCGAATTTTCCTCTCTTATCTCCGTTGAGCAAGTAGTTTCTGTATTTCTCGCTGAGCTTTCCATGTCTCAGTTTTCTAATCTTTCCTGCTGTATCTTTGCTTGTAATCGGAAATCCTTTGTTTTCACACACCCACTTAAAACTATGCTTCGGCCGGATCACTACCAACTCAATATCGAGTTCCGGAAACTGCTCTTTGAGCCATTCCGTATATGTCTTAACAAATTCTCTGATTTCCGGAAATTCCGTCCCGGTGTCTGCAAACACCAAGGGAATTTTACCGGTCAATTTATACTTTCTGTACGCCTGGCACACTATGTACGCCAAGACTGTACTATCCAGTCCGCCGCTGAATGATATGTAAACCTCTCCGTACCAATAATTCCACCACTGATATACTCTTACCATAGAGAATGACGGCTTCATCTCATACGGCTGGTACTTCATGCTTTTGAAACTGTCCTTTGGAAATTTCAAATCTTCTTCCAGTAGGTACATCTCGTGTCTCCTTTCTATCTGCTGAGCATTTTCTCGATCAGCTGGTCGTATAACAGCTTATAGTCCGGACCACTCTTTGCTTCCCTCAGCTCGGCTTTGGTTCTGTCGAGTTCCGCCTGCAGATTATTCAAATGTTCTAATGTGTCCGTATCTAACTGCCCTGGCCCACACTTCATTCCTAACGAAACCGCCAGGGCAATGTCCAAATCCTGCACTTCACTTTCTGTCAGCTCTCCAATCCACTCTCCAATTCTTTCCTCCGAAACCGTGGAAATCTGCTCGCACAAGAGTGTTGATGGTCTAAGCGCTGACTCAATATATACATGAGTCGGAAGGTCAGTCTTTGGTTTGGTCGTCATATATACCACTTCGACCGTGTTGCTGTTCGCATTGTTCTTATCGTTTGATACTATAACTGCTGGGCGCCCCCCCGCTGCTCACTTCCCTCTTCTCTGTAATTGCTTCTGACGTAGTAAATCTGTCCTCTCTTCATGCTACTTTGCACCTTCTTTCTTTACATATAAATCGCTGGTTCCTTCGACCACGCCCTTCTCTTCGTCGTTAGGAAACTGGAAGCCGTACTGTTCCAGTATTCCGTAGAACGCCTTCACCTTCTCACCTCTGACCGTGTTGTATGTGTAATTCCACTCAACCAAATCTGCGTCAGCGACCATTGCGGATACCAGGCAGAGAAGTTTCTGCAGTACGCTGAGTCCCTGCATTTTCTTACGTGCTGCTTCTTTTTCTTCTTCCGGCGCATTGTAAACCTCGCACCCAACAAAGAACTCAATCAGCTTGTTATGGCCTGTGAATGTCTCCCAATCCATCATCTGCTCGAAAAGATCCGCTTCAACCTGCTTTTCGTCTGTGACTTTTTTTATTCTTCCGGATAAAATACCTTCAATGAACGCCTTCCTCGTATTGGCCGCTTCTTTCAGAATTGCCTTTATCTGCTTCTTATTTCGCATATTCTGCTTTTTGGCTTCCTCTTCCGGAGTAAGCACTTTCTTAGCCTTCTTTGCTTTGCGAATCACATATAAAGTTCCGTATTGCTCCAGGTAAAACATCGGCTCGCCGTTGTCCTTGAACTTCATCGTCTTAGGTGGCTCCTTGTCCAGGCTGTAACTTTCCATGCGTTCCCACTTGTCTGTATAAAATTCACTGTCAGCTTCCGCCGGCGCTTTCTTTAACCCTAACTTCTTCATCATCGCCACATAGAGTTTCATATTCTCCTGGCGTTTCTGCTCCTTCTGAGCATTGATTGCACGTCTCGCAAGGTCTCGGGAGTCTGTGGACTCCTTCAAAATCTTATTTCTTGCCTTGATGTCCTTAATCTTTTCCAGCTCGTACATATCCGTAAGTGTCAGCTGGTAGCCATCCTGTCGTTCCTTCTCCATCAATGTCTTGGAGTCCAGCTTCGCAATGTTTAAGCGGTGTCTAATGGTTTTCTTGCTGAAACCGGTCTTTTCTGCAATCGTGTCCTCTGTCTCTCCCAGGTCAAGCATCATCTGAAATCCCTGTGCCTGCTCCCAAATTGTCAAATCGCCACGCTGCATATTTTCTTCCAGCATTGTCGATACCTGCTCTTTATGAGTCATTCCCTCCACAATTCTGCAAGGTGCTTCTGTAACTCCTGCCAGCTTTGCCGCCGCACTTCTTCTGTGGCCGATAATTGCAATATACTCTCCCGGCTCTCCTTCCTTTGGAATGACCGTCAAATTCTGCAGGATTCCGTTCTTCTTAATGGACTCTGCCAGCTCAGTCAAATCTCCCAGGTCTTTTCTCGGATTGTCCGGATGCGGATGTATATGCTCCAATCCAATATTCACAATGTCTTTAGCTTCCATGTCTTATCCTCCTAAATGCGTATTCTTCAATCCCTAATTTTCGTATTTGCGAGTTGCTTGGGTAAAAAAATTACCCTGCTTCTTTTTGAAGCAATTTCAGCAGCGGATGCCATGGTCTTGTACCACGGATGCGTCCAATGATTTTCTTCAAGTCACACTCAGACTTCTCAATCTTGACATACCCCTTGTACTTGCCTACGTTTCGCTCATTTACCGGTCTGTCGTGAAATCCGTCCGTAATCATAAATCTGTCCGGGCGTTCCTCATTCTCATTGAATGCCACGTAATGCTTGTTGCCGTGAGCGTAATACCCAACGATCACCATATTGTCTACCTCCCTTCGTATCTGTCGTGAATTGCTATCGGGTAGCTGATCCCTGTAATCTCCTTAAATCTGCTGTCTGATGTATAGAGAAAATTGCCGCCCATCATGTACCAACGTTTTCTGCAGTATGCAGGCTTGCAGTCAATGTACTCTTTACCCATAACTTCTCGCCTCTCTATGTACACGCACTGTCTAATGTCCTCCGGCTCAAAAGGTCCTTTCTGTGCCGCCAGGACGTATAACTCTCTTTGGCATGAAGATATTCCGTCATTGGTGCAATCACCTAGCGGGTTTCTATACACTTCTGCCGTCAAACAACTTTCAACCTCGTAGTTGGAACGCATCCAATCCAGGACTTCGTCCTTGTACTTACATCCGCTCCATATCTCGCCCATAAATACCAGCTCATTATCAAATTTCTGCACCACATATACATCGTCGCCTACCGGCTTTACCGCCTGCAGCTGAATGTATTCCTTAGTCTCCGGGTCGAACGCCACTTTCTTCTCGCAGTTCTCGGCCTTCATAAAACCTCTGACCTTGTGAGTGCCAATGAACTGATCCAGCTTCTTCTCTGCATACCCTTCCGGAATATCCTCTTCATTTACTGCCACGTCTCCGTGTTCCTGGACTCCGTATTTATTGGAAATCTCGCACCAGGTACCTTCCAGGTTCAGTACAAATCCTTCTTTCTCAATTCTCATTTTCCTGTGCCTCCTTTTCCGCTTTAATTGCTGCTATCTTCACATAGTCCGGAATGTGAAAACCATTGATGATGTTCACTGCCTGCAGCTCTGTCAGATTACACCTGGCCTGCAGTTCCTCCCGCAACTTTCTTCTTTCTCCAATGTCCTGCAGTCCGTTTGACGGCAGGAGTAACGCCCTGTCTCTGTATTCATTTGCTATGGCTCTTGTCAGAACTTCCACTAACTCACCCTTTCCACGTAATCAACGCATCCGGGACTGATTTTTTCATCCTTACAGAACTCCGACCAGCACTCCTTCAATTCCTTGAAGTTCTGAGCGTCAAACTGTGTCTCGTCTCCGCCGTTAAAACCAATGTTGTAGGTTCCTCCTCCGGATTTAACTACTCCTTTGCTTGCCTCTCGTAATGTCACACTACATCACCTGCCTTTCTTAATGCACACTTGGTACATACCGCACCGTCAAGGTGTGATGCCTTAACAACCCCTGCATCCTCCGGTCTCTGCCAGCAGAGCGTCCCGCATTCCGGGCAATGTACCTTTTTCCAACCAGGCTTTCCCTCCGGTCTGTTCATTACCAGTGGCATACACAACCAGCCGCCTCGGTCTGTAGTCTTTCTCGGTTCTAACTTCATGTTCACTCTGCCGCCTCCATTTCTTCCAGCTCTCTGATAACTCTCTCTACCGCATATTTTCCATTATTGTTGAGCTGTCTCTGCCATGCACCTACCGACGGTGCCCATCTGAACCCATTGCTTTTCAGAATATCTCTTACCTCCGGTTCCGGCTTTCCTTCAAAGAACAGCTGGATTCTCATAGCCTCCACATTCTCCTTGACCTTGAAAAACTTATTCTCGCTCTCCTGTGTTCCCTGGGACTTCGTTTTCTGCAGGCTCTTGATTCTTCCTTCCAATCTTCGGATATTGGCGTTATTGTTCGCCAGCATATAGTCCGGAAAACCGATTCTTCCGCAGAAGTCCGGTTCTCTCAGCTGGGCGATCTGTTCGTCTGTATATCCCATGTCATGCAGCGTTGCATCGCCTTTTTCTTTGTCCTTCATACGGATTGCTTTGTTGGCCTGCTTCATTCTCTCCTGGTCCTCTCTCAATCCGTCAACCTTATCCTGCAGCTTCTCGATTGCGTTCTCATCATCAGACTTGATAACGTCCTTGCCATAAAAAATTGCCTCAATCTTTCCAAGGATTGCCTCAACCTCTTTATAGTCCTCATGGTTCTTATCCCATGCCGCTACCTGCTTTTCCTTCTTTTTGACCGGGAAGTTTCCTGCTCCGGAAATCATTACCGACGGACACATCATGCCGATCTGAATATCCTTGTTGATGTTCTGAGCCAGTCGTCTCGAATATCTCTCGCAGAGCTTCGACACTCTTTCCTCTTCGGTTGGTCTTGCCTCGATTACCTTCTCTGCCAGCTCGTATGCCTTATCGACCTGTGCCTTGTAACCAGCAGTCTTGCTCCCGGTCTTATACTCGCTGAATGACATCATATCGTTTGCCGTCTTTGCTCCGGCCTCATTGATACTGAAATACACTCTTTCCATTACGCCACCTCCAAATACTCACCGATTTTCTCAATATCCAGCTTTACTACCGGATATGTGCAGTAACCGCTTTTTACCATTCTGCCGGTGGCCTGCCCGAAACCGTGCTGCTTGATAAACTCCATCGCCCAAGGGCAATTATTCGTGTCGATCACTGTCTCATCCTCTGCAAGTCCGCTTCCTGCGATACATACCGTGATTCTTGCAATAGGTCCATCCTCGTTGTTCCAAGTCTCGATTGCCCTGCTGTTGTCTGCCTGGTATCTTGCCACTTGCAGGAAGCAATCCTTATACACCGCCCATTCTGTCTTAACCTCTAATAATGCCATAGCCTTACGCCTCCTTCTTTGCTTCTCTGATCCGCTTTGTCTTAATTACACCGTCAACAACGCTCTGCAACTCTCTTGCTGTCAGTCCTGCGTAGTTATTCATATCAACCTCTTCCTGGCCGATCCCTGCTCTTTCGAGCTGTCTCTGAAAATAACCCATATCGCTGTCGTAGTCGTACACCTGCTCACCTCCTAACACCCGATCACTTTTCTTGCTATGCTTTTTATCTCATTTCTTACGTCAAGGCTTTTCATCATCTGCTCGAACTTCTCCTCCGTGTCGGCTTTCATATATAGCTCGTTGACTTTTTCTATCGTCTCCTCAAGTTCCATATCACCAACAGCAAGAAGTCCTTCTCTTATTTTTATTGTGTCCAACTGAGCCAGCAGCTCTCTTCTCTCTCCGTCCAGCTTTTCCATTTTCTCTGCTACCGGGAGCATCCCTCTAATTACGCCAAATCCAAACTGCGTATAAAGAGTTTTCATCTGATCCTTACCGGTCGTGTCATTGATTGCCGGATGCCAGGTGTAAACCGACTCGATAACCTTGTATTCTTCATCTACAACTGATTTACCGATCATTTCCTCAAATTCTGCCTTCATCATATCTGCTCACCTCCTATGCTGCTTCTAAGATTCTCTCGACATCTTCTCTTCTCTGACGCATCATCGTCATTGCCATTACCTTGTCAATCTGACCGGAAGTGAGGCTTACGATGAAATCTGCCACCTGGTTGCTCAGCTTATACACTTCCTCATACAGTCTGTCTGCCTCAACTTCGTAGCTGTCTGATTTTTCCATATCCAGGTGTTCTTCTTCCATCCAATACTCTGACTGGTTCTCGGCTTCTTCCATTTCAGCCTCTAAAGCTCTTAACTTCTTCAATACTTCCTTCATACAAATACGCTCCTTTCAAATTTGCGAACTGTGTTTCACGTGAAACACTCATTTGCGAGTTGTGCAGGTAAAAAAAATTACCTAGAACATTTTTTTCATTTCCTCAGCCTTCTCTTCGAGGCCGTTGCTTTCAAGAATCCAAAGGTCAAATCGAACTGCCTCGTCGGTGAGTTCGCAACCGCAGTCACTCAGACTGTAAAGCTCGTCGATGATTTCACCCACCATCCAGTTATTTCCTGCAGCTACCATAGCTGTTGCAATGCTCTGAACTTTTGTCTGGCAAAATCTCCATTCATCTGAATACAGGTCGCATTTCTCTCTTTCTTCCAGTGCTTCTCTATAATCTTCTCTGTTATACATAACCACTACCTCCGTGTGTTTTATTTGTTGTTTGATTATGTATATATTATACTTCGCAACTGCGTATTTGTCAATAGGTTTACTTCTAATTTGCGTATTTTATTAAAGTTTTTTTACAACAATCTCGTAACCTAGAGCTGTTACCATCTTTGAGAAGCTATCGTATCTCATGCTCTTAGCGTTTCGGTTGAGAGACTGGCTGATGTTCTGTCTCGTAATCCCCATTCTGTCCGCTAAATCCTGCTGGGTCATTTTCTCTTCGTCCAGGATGCAGCGGATCGTCTCCTCTGCATTCGCCGCTTTAATCTCCATCTATTTTCTCCTTTTCTTCTGTCTGACTGTTACTCTTGCCTTTGCAACCAGCACGCCGGTCTTTGTTCTTTCCGGATCAGCGAACCTTAACCGACTTCTGTTCATTTCCAGGTTTTCTTCATTGTCTATCAGTACCAGGTTCTCTATGTTACAGTTGTCCTTGTTGCCGTCCAGGAACGATACCATCTTGCCTTCGGGAACTGGTCCGTTGTGTTCTTCCCATACTGTCCTATGAACAAACTCAAACCTCTCCCATTGTGGACCGGTTTCTTTAACCTTCCGGATAAGATAGCCGTCTGTCGTATGTGTATACTCGCCTACTTCCATGTGGTTTGCCGGGACATCGCCTTTCTTAAACATCGTCGCCTTGCACTTCTCATATTGCTCTTGGCTCATTGGTTTTCCCTTGTTGGCTGGAACGTGTCCTTTTTCAAACCTGCAGTCAACGCCACTGATGATGTCGTGGTTCTTCTTGTATGCCTTGCACTGCTTCTCGCTGAACTCTATTCCAAAATGTGCTGACACCAGTTCTGCAATCTCCTTCGTCTTTCTCCCTGTCGCAATGCTCCGAATGTAACTTTCCATTCCTTCCGGATATTTTAGTGAGTACCCTTTTGGAACCCCGCCGGTAGTGCCGCTCTTTATGCCATACCGGTTCTTCGCGCCTTTTATCGCCGCATCGGAAAATACCATTTCGTACTTCTTATCGAACCCCTGTTGAT
Organism: Clostridium sp. MCC344; assembly: GCF_018785365.1. Lineage (NCBI taxonomy): Bacteria > Bacillati > Bacillota > Clostridia > Eubacteriales > Clostridiaceae > Clostridium > Clostridium sp. MCC344. Next base: position 16,306 of record NZ_WQPQ01000037.1, read on the forward strand.
TTATCAGCTCTGTAACCTGTTTCGTGGTTCTGCCCGGAACATTCTCACGCAGCCAGGCGATCACTTCTTCGGGCCAGCCTCTCATTTATGGTTCGCCCCCCCGCATGAACTTCGAGCATTTCCGGAACTGCTTTCTGTCTTTCGTACCCATACTCGTCCATGTGCTTCATTGCTTTGTACTGCAACTCTCCATTTTTGATGATCTGCTCGCTGATGTCGCATATAGCGTCGGTTCTCTTTAACTCGCTTTCCAGCTCTTCTCCTGTCAGATCATCGTCTCCCAGCTTTTCCAGCTGAGCGAACAGGTGGTTATTCAAGTCTCCTAATGTATTCTTCATATTGCCATCTCCTTCCTTGCTTCGTCTACCGCCAACTCCATCGTTGTATTGAACGGCGTGTTGCAGTCCTCCATCTTATCGAATAATTCGACTGCCTTCTGCAGGAACTCTTCGCTGTCTACCAGTTCCTCGTACTTTTCTTCGCCCAGGTTTTCGCTTTCATACAGTCCTTGCAGATAATTCTTTACATCCTCAGTTCTGTCGCTTTCACTCATTGCTCTGCTGATCTCGCCCATAAGTGCCTCGTTGATTACTGCAGGCTCTTCCGTGATGTAGAACCTTGCGTTGCCGCTGATACCTCCGCTGATTTCGTACCTAGTGTCTGTATGCTCTTCCATCAGAATGCTACCTTCAATGCTCACATACTCCTTTGCCTGGGTGTCTGCTATCTGATCCAGTCTATCAATCAGCTGTTTCTCGTCACTGGAAATCGCAACCACAGTTACTCCAATATCGTCCGGGCATTCCCAGCATCCAGCTAATACAAATAAATTTACCGTTTTATTCATCCCTTGCCTCCTTCCAGTCGCTTGCAATCTCTACGACCGTTCTCTCCAAAATCTTGAACTTCTCCGGATCGATCCAGCTCGGTATCTCTCCGTTTCTTACTCTTTCCTGGTACCGGTTCAAACACAACTGCTTTACTGGTACCGGTCTGCCTATCTGAACAAACATACCTCTCTGCTTGTCCCAGGCAAATGCTCCGTACTCCACGTTTTCAACTGCAGCTTTCATAGCCTCCACTGCTGCATCCAGTGCATCCAACTCTGCCGGACCAGGTGGCGTCTCTTCAATGTTCCGGATATTATGCAGGTACGTTTCCAGCACCGCCGCATTTTCTCTATATGTCATATCATCACCTACCATTCAATCGGATATCCGGTCAGATTTTCGCACTGCTCCAACTCTTCTGCGAACATTGATTCATATAACTCCTTCAATTCAGACTTGCCCCTAAAATTGGTGTCCTGCAGATTTATCCAAAAACTGAAATCCTGTTCCGGGTTCAGCCTTCCCAAGTTTCTTCTTAGCTCAAAGTCCGCCTCTGTCATCGGCTCTGCTGGCAAGCTGGCTATCTTTTCCTCTCTCGCCTTGGTAAGAATATATCTGCCTTCTTCAAACACCTGCCGGATGATGTTGTTCATTGTCAGTTCTATGCTTTCTTCTCGCATTCTACCTATCACTGCATACATATCGCATTCCGCATCATCTAACAGTCTCAAATCATCTATTCCACAGTCGAACACTGCTCTTACTAATTCTGTATTCATTCTGCATCCTCCTCTTCTCCCGGATGCCAGTGATACTTGCAATCCGGATTTTCGCATCTACCATTCCACATCGTACTACCACATTCCGGGCAAGTGCTTGCCTCGTATGGTCCTCCGCCTAACATCAAAGCACCTCCTCCAACTCAAACCCTTAAATTCTATGTGCCACTTTATCACGTTTCGGACAATCTTTCGGACTATTCATTCCAAAATGCGATTGGCCTACATCTTTTCCACTTATGGTACAGTAAAATGTATATCCACTATGTTTGTGCGACTTATTATGCATACAACTGTCACATCTATCACATCTTGGCATTCCTGTTTTCATCGTTTCCTCCTACAAATACGAACAGCCGTACCTCTTCCGGAAGGTCTCTCTGCCGCCCTTGTGAATAATCTGCTTTACTTCGCCTTCCTTTCGGTCCGCATCGATTATTCGCGCAAATTCGTCTGCCTTCTGCAGGGCGTATTCCTTTTCCCAGGCCAGCTGTCCGATAATCTTTGACATTCTCTCCGCCATCGGGTTTCCGTGTATTCTCATTAGGATTTCACCCATATTGTGACAGTTGTTACATACCGGCACTTTCAATCCGTCCTTCTCGCTCAGCTCTCTACCGGCGGTACCGAACACCAAATGATGCTCAGCTTCCGACGGTCTGCCGCAGATGAAACAGATTTCCGGATAGTCTGTCACTATTCCTTTGCTCACCGCTTACACCTACTTTCTGTTTCCAACTCCAACGATTACCAATAACACAAATGCCACTAATGCTGCCATAGTCTCGCCTCCTAACCGTAAATTATTTCTCCAAACAAAGCGTACTGAATGATTGCATCCGCAACCTCCGCATCTACCATACCGCAGTCAATATGTAATTCATGATCGATCACCTCGTAAATATCACTGCTCTTAGGCTGTTCTGCATACATTCTAATTCCCTGCAGGAGTTTCGCCTTTGTCAATTCATACGTCGCATCTTCCTCGTTATCGTGAATGAGGATTGAACCGCCTTTTGAGATAACATCGCTTGCAAAATCAAACTCTATCCCACACCTTGGTTCTACTTTATCAACCCAGTAAGTAATTCCACCTTCCAGTGCTGACACCATGATGTCGTCTATGTCCTCTTTAGATATAACAACCGTCGCAATAATCTGAACCCTGTCGTACTGCTCCTCTATCTCTTTTTTCTTAAAATGTGCGATCAGTTCTGCCATAACTCTGCCGGCTTTTCTAGCATTCCAGCTCTCGTTTGTTTTTCCTTCGCATAATCCCTTTGCGATTTCCAATGACTCCGTAATTTCTTTTGCGCTTCTCATACCTTCTCTCCGTCCTTTCTCGCTTGTTTTATTGCTTGCGCAACTCTTTCTTCATATCCAAACTTAAAATTCACACCTGCGTCTGTAAACGCTGTTAAAATGCTTTCCTGCACCGCCTTAACTGTCGCCCAGTCCGGTTCGTCGTCCTGCGTTCTGATACCGAACTGAACCATGTAGTCCTCGATCACGTGCCACAACTCATATTCCAGCTCGTCCATACATCCGAGTGCCGATACGTCCACGACCGCCGGCGCTGTTATTTTCTTTCCGTCTGCCAGTTCCAGGTCTACTGTGTCAATCTCTTCTCCGAACTCACCACCTTTCTTGTGGTGTGCCAGGATGTCGCCTGCGAAGTCATAGCCTCTGTCAATCATGGCCTCGCTGTTGTCATCGTACAGTCTGAAACATCCGGCCAGTTCGCCCTTCTCGTGTCTCTGCAGAACTTCTTCCCAGGTCAGCTTTCGCATTCCTAACCAGGTGTAGCCCATTATTCATCGCCTCCTTCATAATCTGCTCCGCAGTACGGACACTTCGTTACTCCGTAGCAGTTAAACATCTTCCCGCATTCTTTGCAGGTGTCCAGCTCCCCATTTCTCTGCCAATCTTCCAGCAAGCTACTTACGTGCTGCCAGTCCAGTGCCTCGAAAACTTCCTCTGCCAAATCGTCCTGCTGGTTACACTCCTGTAGGATGCTGTTTCTCGTGTACACCGTATCGGATAATTCCGGGATATAGCACGGATCATCCGGTCTATGGTAAAACGCATCTTCATCTTTGAAGATATGTCCCTGTCCGTAGAACTCACGGACGATCTTCTCGCCTTCTCCATTTTCATCCGGCGGCGTGTAACTGCCAACCAGCACCGGGATGTTTACTTTCTGCAAGGCCTGCGACAGTTCCGATATCATACCGTCAATGGCTTCTGCATCCTTTACAAGCTCCCTTGTGGAAGGAACTCCACTCGTTCCGCTTCTCTTGGCTTCTATCCACATTTCAATATGCTCGTCGATGTCGAAATCTTCGTAGTAGGATTCCAGGCTGTCCTTGAAACTATCTGCCTGGTTCTCTTCATCGAAATCAATCGTCATGGAGAAATCTTCACCTGCAGGTGACGACTGCCCGATTTCAACATAGGTTCTTCTGTTGTCCGGCTCAATGTAGACTTCCCAGTTCCACCCCATTTCTTCTGCCTTGCCGAGAAGCATTTTCAAGCCTCTCGATATGTCCTTGTATTCTTCCATGTCCTTATTCCTCCGCATCTGCGTAGTATGCATCGAATGCAATACCGGCATTTACCAACTTATCTTCCAGGTAATTGCCATAGCACCAGCCGTCTCCATCTTCCCAAAAACTGTCCCAGGCTTTCTCCAGCACCTCTCTTGCCTTCTCTTCATCATCTTTGCTTACAACAAACACGCAATCCATCCAGTCGTTTAACTGAGACTGCACTCTGATTACGCTTTCCTTTAATACTTCCACGCCAATATTCATTGTGCTTTCTCCTTTCTCAGATGTAATAGCAGCTGAAATTCCAGTGATGTCCGAACTCATAGTACAAGCCGTATCTCTCGAATATCTTGTCAAATTCTCTTCTCACCGAAGGAAGGATGCCGTAATACAGCATCTCGCATACCGGACCTTCAAAGCTCATGCTGAGAATGTGGTCCGGATTCACGTACTCGAAATACGTTCTTGGGTCCTGGTTCTCTTCCTCGATCAGATGCTCTCTGTCGTTGTAGTAATACTTTCCGGTTACCGGATCATGCTGTGTGAACCGCTTTCCGTTGAAATAGATGTCTACATCCTGCCATAACCCATGCTCCAGCAGAAACTCTCTGATTTCCTTTGCCAGGTTCTCAATCTGCTCTGCCGTCAGCTTTGCCGTTGAACTCATGCAACCTCCTCCTTTCTTACTCTCTTCTTAACAAGTCTTGCTGGGTACTGAGGCTGATTCTCTCTGTACTCTTTCAGTCTCGCCCTTGCCTCTTCTCTTGTGAACTCTGTCAATGTGTACTCCCAGCCGTACCCGTAATTCAGCTGCAACTCCCAGGTGTCGATTGTCTTTCTCTCGTATGCCATCCTACGCAACCTCCTCTTTCTTCGGCTTTCTGCCACGTCTCTTCGGCTTTTCGACCGGCTTTTCTTCCTTGACCTCTTCTGTAGGTTTCTCGGCCACCTGCTCCTCAACCTTCTCTTCGGCCGCCGGTTCTTCCTTGACTACCGGCTCTGCAGGAAGCACAACATCCAGCTTGTATCTCTTTGTAATGCTCTGAATCATCGTCGCTACCTCTGTGCTTACTTCCTGGATTTCGTCCTCGGTAAGTCCTTCTGTCAAGCTCTCTGTCTCGGTCCAATATCCTGCATTATCCAGGAAATGATTTAATACCTTCTTTGCTCTATCATGTTTTACGTCCCACTTCATATCGTTTACCTCTCTTCCTTTTCTCCGGCGATCAGTGCCAGTACCACTACTCCATTTATCAAAATTGCTACCAAATTCTTCGCTCTCATACCGTCGTATATGCCGACCATAAAGTTGATGAACAACACCGACTGCAGGAACTGTCTTAATTTCTTCATTGCCAAATCAGCCTCCTTTATGATAGACTTAACAGTTGAGAGGCGGTGTTGCTGCCTCCCGACCGTTAAGGGAACTACTTAATCAATCAAACCTAACCATTTCAGAATTGCCGTAATCACTGACACAATCATGATTACTATGGTGGAGATTATGCTGGCCTGCTTTTCTCTCTTCTGTAATTTAAGGTTTTCGATTTCAAGTAGTTCCTTTTCCTTTGTAGAAAAGTCTTTCTTCCTACCTTTCTTACCCAACTGGTAATTCCTCCTTCCTTCGGATTTAATCAAATTGTTTTGTTTGATTATGGTTATATTGTAACTCGCAGTTGCGTATTTGTCAATAGATATACTTCTATTTTCCGAGTTTTTGTCAAATAGTTTTCGCACTTGCGACAACTTCTGCAATTTCCGGATCATCAACACCAACTTGTGTATTACTCCGCATTTTCATTTGCGAGGGCCGCAAACCTGTATGGTTGCTTGGTGCATTGTAAGATTTCTTACATGATTTCTTCTAGTGTTTCTACAAGGATTCTTTACTAGATATTAGAGATTAGATAATAGATATTAGAGATAGAATAATATATGCTCATTCGCGTACTCTCAAAAGCGTATTTTATCCACAAATGCGTGTGGATAATGTGGATAATTACACCTCTGAAATCATATAGCTCTATGACTTCGTACACGGTTCAATACCGGCTTTTAGTCTTTAGGCATAGGATAGGTACTAAAATCGCCTATCGTGTCTCGGGAACTTTTCGTCAAAATACCCGGTCTTATTTTGGTTATTTTGTATATTGATTTTACCTGCAGTCTTGTTCCGCTTTTCTGCAATAAAAAAGAGCCTACAACCCTGCGGATCATAGGCTCCCTTACTTACTCTGCTGAGTTGATGAAATCCTGGCAGTCCAGTTCCCGGTATGCCTTCTCAAAGGTTTCCTTCGGACTCCATGATACATAACCGTCCGGATATTTCACAGCGTACCCAGGTACTCCGTTCTTCTCCTTTGGCTCAGCTTTTACAATTTTCACGCCGATATAGTTTTTCATAATGCCACCGTTTCCTCCTGTTATTTTACTCTGATGGTGTCTCATGCGATAATAAGGGGCAGCTTTTCGGCCACCCCGATGTGATACCTTTTCAGAACTTACGCTTTGATTAACTTTCCTTTTTTGAGAAGATTAACCATCTTGGTGTTCTGTGCTGCGGTATATGCGTAGTTTGTAATGCCGTTTGCGGCCGCAATCTTGGCACGGTGTGCCTTTGATGTGTCTTTCTCGCCAACAGCAGCAAGCGCCGTAATAATAGACCCCGATTCTCCTTCATACTTAGGATAACAAGTATTTCCATGTCTCGGATTTCCGGAAACAACAACTACCGTATGGCCTTTGGTTTTTGTGACGAGTACATCACCGTTGAACAATTCCGTCTTTGAAGTTACTGCAACTGTTTCCATAAACTGCCCGGTTGCTTTCAATGCCGAAACCTCAGATGCCGTATTGAAATTTCCCGGATCAAAGCCAGCCTGGATGCAGCACGCTCTCACAAGTGAACTGCAGTCTGCCTCTGTCTTTACGGAAATTTTAGAGAGCTTTCCGGCTTTTCTCAGCTGTTCGATCACATTACTTCTATGCCCCTGGCAATATCCGATATTGTCGTTTCTGCATCCCTGCAGCATAGCTTCCGCAATGGCATTTGCTACCGTGACTCTCTTTGGTCTCAGACAGTACCAGCCTTTTGAATGGACGTAGTATGCCTGGGTTGATACCTCGTTTCTAGTCTGATCTCCCGGCTTTCCTCCGGAGACATGACCGTTCTCGTCAATTCTTGCGCTTCCGACTACTAAACTCATAGTTTTTCCTCCTAACAAAAATAGGGCAGTCTTTCGACCGCCCTGTGCTTACAATATGTTCTTAGATTACTCCTCGTCCTCGCTGTTGGAACCGATGTTAGCTGAGTCAGTCAAGCCTTCACCGATGATGTACGCCACTACGGACGCTCCCGCCATAATGAGTGCTGTAACCTGTGTTGCCGTGTTGTCTGTGCCGCCAGTAGCCAGGATCATCATAGATACGAATGACGCTACCGCAGTCCATAACTTTCTGCTTGTAAGTTTTCTAACCCAATCAATTTTCTTCATGTTTCTTTACCTCCTGTTATAAAAATGAATTTTTTTCCATGCACTTCTGATAAACTTTGTCTATCTCGGCAATGGCATTTACTGCTTTGCTGTTCTTATATTCCGGATGCTCTGCGCAATAACGCTCGTAGTCCGAAACATCATCCAAAATCTGATTGAAGAACTCCTCGGAATGTTTGACATCCCTTCTCAACTCATCGGCAAATCGCAGGATTCTTGTGCGGCATTCGTCCGCATCATCTTTATCCATACGCCTTTCGAGCTTGTCGTGCTTTTCTCCCAGGTCTTTTAACTCTTTCTGCACTGATTCCAGCTTATCCATAACGTCCTTATTCATCGACTTTCCGATGGCTCTCATACCGTTTCTGATAATCTTTCCAACTGCAGACCACGGATTTACCTTGATGGGCGTAATCTGCACCAGTGTCAAGAACAGCAGTAGCGCTCCACCACTTGCAAGAATTTCATTCAAAGACATTGGCTCTTTTACCTCCTTCCCAAACGCACCGTAGTTCCCGCGGTACGTCCGTAATATCTGCCGCCTTTTCACCCAAAATGGCCTCTATTACTGCATAAAGAATGGCATCCGCACGTGGGTCCTTATCGAACCGGTACAGATGCCACACCAACTGATTATGCAGGTTCAGCAGACTTTCTTCGTCTGCCTCGGTATTGAGAAAGCCTAACTCTGATGCCGCCCTTTCCAGGCGGTCATAGTCGTAAAATTCTGCATAGCGGATCATGCTTCGTATTTCTCACCTGTGATTTCTTCGTACTCACTCGCTGTGAGCTGGCCCGCTTTTACAAAAACTGAAACATCCTCTTTCGTGTAGTAGCCTTTGTCGTAGTACCTTTTTGCTGTGTTGAATAATCTTGATTTTGTTACTTTCTTTGCTGCCATGTTAATTTACCTCCTGTTCTGTTGTGTTTGTGTCGGCTGCCTCCTGCATCTGATTCAGAAGAATATCCGCAAGCGTCTCGTCCTGTGAACTCTGTGTCTCCATAATCTGCATCTGATTCAGAAGTGTATCGGCTGTCGCCTGTTCCTGCTGTTCAAACTTTTCAAGAATCACTGACATCTCGGCGGATGCCAAAATCTCTAAATACTTCTCGTATTCAGCGAGACTCATTTGGCATTCGTCATACTGGAAGGCGTCGTTATCTTCCGCGTCCTTAACTTCTGTGATGTTCTTTCTGAGGTAGACCGTCGTTTTCCCGACCTCCACCTCCTGCGGCTCGCTGTAGCCTGTTACGGTTTTCCATTTCATTTCGCTCATTCTCCTTTCTGCTATGCTTTGAAACCATACGTTTTAGCTGCTTTACATTGGCTTTTGGTTTGATATATTTCAAATACGAATCATACATATCTGCATGTTCGTACCATCCTAAATGTGATAGAAGCTGCTCTGCGTCGTAAAAAGTAATTCTTTCCTTCTTATCCATTTTTGCTGCTTTTCGGGTAGTCCTTATCATGTGACTCTTTCGCATGATTGTCTTGTCTCGATAGAATAGGTAGCCGCATACGTCGAGCGGTCTGCCATGGATTTCCCCTTTTCGGTCTTTCCATTCAATCGGAAACACTTGATGATTGTGGTTGATTTCCATGTTGTATTCACGCTTCATGTACTCAATCGAATCTCGCTCCACTTTATGTAACTTTTTCTTGTTTGGACCGAAGGCAATAATATCATCCATGTGCCGAATGCTATATTCTACGCCGTCCTGTTGACTTAACCAGTGGTCGAACGGCGTAAAAAGAAAGTGTATATGCCATACGCTAGTAGGCGATCCTGGAGCCAATCCAAACGGACTCGCACGAATCACCTTGTCATTTTCAATATTGAAATCAGCATCCTTCACTTTTTGATGCCAGCGCTCAATCAAAATATCTTGATCCACCGATGGGTAACAATGATGTACGTCCATCTGCAGGCAATACCGCGTCCCCTTCGGATCTTTCCGAAGCCATTTACTAATAGCCTGTGCCGTTTGCAATGGCCCGCGATTTTTCAATGAGCCATGTGCATATTCATAAAGGCTTTTCATCACAATAGGTCTTATCTGAGATATGAGAACGTGTTGTATCATCTGATCGTATTTGAAGTGCGGTTTTGCAATTTCTCTACGCTTCCGCTTTATTCCCTCTCGTATTTCGCACAATTCGTATGTCTTAAATACGGTTGAGTGATTCTTCATTATATCGTGCACCTTCTCTGATTCCTCGTCGATATTCTCAATGACTTCCCGGACACACCGTTTCTTCATCTTGCCATTTTTGGATGCTTCCAGGATGCAGGCTTTGATATTCTGAACCTCGATTGCTGGCCCAAATATGTTGTTATATGTTCTCACAATTTTGTGTAACTTGCTGCTTATCGCCTAAAGAGCTTTCGTTTTCTACTAACCCTTTCCCTTGACACCGCATTTTCGTGCGGCCGGCTTAATTTCCCCTCGATCCCTTATGGGTAGGTGTGTTTCAACGCCCTGTGGGGTAGGATAATCACAGGCATTTGGTTAATGCCCCATGTAAAGATAAGCACGAGCCGGGCCGATGTTCCAATTCGAGTTAGAAAACGGATTGTTGACGTTGAAGGCGGCCCCGACGTGGAGACCGTTGTTGCAATTCGCGCCCCAAATGAGGAAGGCCCAGGAAGCGCCTGTGAAAACCCCTGTTTACAAGCGTACAGCTTTATATCCTTTCTAAAAATTCAGTTATGTGGGGGCGGTCCCCCACTCCCCCCGGCGGCTACGCCGCTATGGGCTGTTTATAAGCAAGAGCCGGGCCGATGTCCCAATACGAGTAAGAAAACGGATCGTTGACGTGGAAGGCGGCCCCGACGTAGAGACCGTTGCCGCAAGACGCGCCCCAAATGAGGAAGTTGAGCTGCGCCGTCGAGAACCAGCAACCATCCGGCTGATATGTGGTTTCTGAACCGCTGACATCAATCGGGAACTCTCCGTACTCCGTCATTTTGGTTTTCTTAATATATCCTCCGTTGGTTCCTGCAATCGTAATTCCGGTGTTCGTATAACCGGTACCGTCGATATTGTATGGCGGATACGGTTTCGTCAAAATCTTTCCGCTAGTTGTATAGACTACGCCGTATGTACGATCCCATCTGTCGCCATAATAGTTTTCCAGCCAAAAGAACTTAACTGCTACATTTCCGGATGTTCCATAGAACATCCCCTTGCTCTTTAATGTGCCGGTTGCTAATAAATTGGATGCCTGCGATCCTCCGGTATAATGACCGTTGCCAAACGTCGCCTGCAGGTCTGTAGATTTTCCAAGCAGGAACAAAAGATGTGTTACCATCTGTTTATCCATCCAGTCGTCAAACTGCCAACCTACACCATTTGCTTCGATTTGTGTCTTTTCTGTGGCGCCTGTCTGCGAGTTCATAGGTGTCTGACCGGCGATTGAACGAACCTTGCTCGATACGCTTGAACCCTCGAACATTGGCAGATAGATATAATCCAACTCGTTACCGTTATACATGTGTGCATAGCATTTATAATCGTTATCAATCTGCTGATCTGATACACGAACATGCTGGATTCCATCTACGCCCTCCCAGCGCTTGAAATACATCTTTGGAAACTCTACCATTGCATTTCCACTGTAGGACGCATTGGCGACGTCGGATGTACCGCCACTCTTTTTCTTGGTCTGATCATCGTGATCCAGCTCATAATCTACCGATCCATCATATTTCAGCATGACCGGTCTAGTACCAGTGATGAAGAACGCATTCGCCCACTGTCCAAGATCATAAGCTCCTGTGGACTGATTTACCGTCATAGGCGACCATCCTGCATTGTCAACATCGGACGGATATGAAACCCTTGTCTTGGGATTGCTATCGTTCTGATCAATGTCAAATCCGTACAGCTGATATTGTTTCGGCGTAGCACTTGCTCTGTTTGCCGGATTCCGGTTGAACACGTTGTAATCTGAATAAGGGAACGCTGTGTAGTAATACGTGGTTCCGTTCGTCAAGCCTGTGTCCTTATATGGGGTTGTCGCATACTTTCCAAAATCCTCTCTCTTAATGTCAAGGACTTCAACTCCGGCTTTTTCCGTATTCGGATAATCGGTGTCCTTTCTCATAATCTTCACGCCTGCAATCGTGCAGAGCGTCTGACCGTCGATCACAGTATCGCTCGGTTCCTTGATAAAGAGCTTTACTTCTCCATTGCCTGCAGTTGCTGAAAAAGAAACCGTATTGCTCGGCGCAATTCCTCCGGAACCGCTGTCTGTAATTTCCTGCGATAAGCTTTCGACAGCCTCTTTTACAGCATCCAATGTAGGCTTATCTGCTACTTTAATTGTCTGTTTCATTCTTAAACCTCCTATTTTTCATCATCAAAGGTCACCATAAGGCACCCGTCGTCGCTTACTCCGAGTTCTATTCCCGATAACGACTCTTCGAGTTGTTCTTTTAAGAAAAGTGTATTTGCCAATAGCTGCTTTGGTGCGGCATTGATATTATCTGCGTGAGCAGGATCGGTCACTTCCGTTACCATGATTGAGTTGGAAAACGTAGGACTTTTTGATGTGTATTGTTTCATTCTCTGCTACCTCCTTAAAATACGTCATTCAGCACAAAGGTCTGCTCGGCATCGTCGTCTTTTCCTTTTCTTGAGAAGGTCTTGATGCAAACTATGTCGCCCTCTGTGTCGTACAGTCCTATTTCGCTGATTTCCACTCCTGCGAGTTCAGTTTCTCCTAAGGTGCATTCGTACCGGCAAGTTGTAGGTTCTGGAAAAGAATATCCATCAATTTCCTTGCGATACACTTCTTTGTTTAATTTCGACTGCATATCGGTCGGAGGAATGACGGTACCATCAGCTGTAACGCCACCAGTTCCGAAAGCCATTCCGACTAATTTCGGAAGCGTGATCGCTCCAGCTCTTGCCTTTACCAGCTTTTCTCTGCCTTTTTTTGTAACGACTACGTTTTTTGCTTCGCTCATTAGATTGTCTCCTTTCTGTAAATTGAATTAAAGTTCCTTGAACCGTCAAGTGCTCTCTTGCCGTCCAGGAACCAGTAATTCCGAGTTTTAATAATAACCTCGCCGCTTATGCTTTCGGGTGCTCGTTTTGTCTCGAACGAATTTAGCACTGTCATTCTTATATTGCCGCGGCTATTCTGTAGCAATATATCTCCATTGAGTTGTTTTTTCCCATTAAGGTATACAGATTGCCAAAAATCACAATCATAAATATGTGTTATCTTTTGAGTTATCTCCTCCTCTGTTTTCTGCGACCAGGCTGTATAAAATTTTGCAACAATCCTTTCGTCTATACAGAATTTTCCGAAAATGTTTTTTATGTTCATTTTTGCGTTATACAGTCTAGTCGCATTTAGCTTTTCCTTTCCGTCTAAATTCCATCTTCCGTCCAAGGTTCTGAGTTTCCAAAAATTCACACCGAATGTACAAATGTGTGAATTACTTATTGTCCCTTCTGTCCTTATCGTTGACGCATAACGGAATGCCAACTTAGCAGCTTCAGTATTTTCCATATTCCCCATATTGTATCTAAACCCAAGTATGAGGTTATAATCCCTGCAAGCATCAAGAAACAGGTTTCCATCCAGGTCCCAACTTCCGTCAAAAGTTCGACATTTCCAAAAAGGTACATTGTAGGAAAAAATAATTTTTTTTAGCAAAAATTTTTCGAGTGCCCTGTGGTCTACTGCATATTCTGATCGATAGTTAATTGAGAATATTGTATGTGACTGTTTTAGCTCGTTCAGCAACGCCTTTGCTCTTTTTGCTGGTAATATTCCTTCGCCCATAAAATATGCCTTAAAGGCATTTGGGTGTGGAGCCACGAAACCGTAATCTCCCGGATCGTTGATGTCTGCAATTCGTACATCAAATCCGGTGGCTGTTTTTAAGTACCCTTCCATCCGATACGGTGTCATTGGCGCCCGATAGTCTCTCTTCCGGTAAATCAGCTGTCGTCTCTCCTCGTATGGAAGATTTTCTCGTACCGGCAGTCCCCACTTAATCTCGTGGTACATCAGTCCCCATGTGGCAGTTTCCGGAAACAGCTGGTTTAGAATATCCTCAGCTATTTCTCTTGCCGTGTCGTACTCCTGGCCCGTGACCTCGTACAGCCACTTTCCAACATAGGAATTATCGTAAAAGCCATCGGACACTGAGGCGATCATTTTCTTCGCACTCTCGCTGACCGGGAAATTCTCTAAATCAAACTTTTTCACATTCCCACCCCCCTAACTAAAATTAAGGGTACCGGTGTCCGGGTACTCCTCGCTTTTCAGAGTGATGTTCTGCATTTTTCCATTCATTGTGAATGTTTCAAAGTCCTTGACTCCTGCGATTGCGGAAATCAGCGGTCTTACATCGTTGTATCTCAGAACCCCTTCGGTTTTCGCCTGCGCATAGACCGCTCTCACAGCTTCTGTGAAGTCTGCCTTGATCTGTTCGATGCCGGTTGTTTCATCGTAGCCGAGGCCTGTAATTACATAATTTACAGCAACCGTTGTGGCTGCCGCACAAGTCAGTTCTGCCGTTCCGGTAGGAAGCAATCTTGCTGACCTATCATTCGGAGAGACGATGTAGTTATACACATCCTGCACCAGCTTCGCATTAGCTGGTTTTCCGTTTCCGTCTACCAGCACCAGTTTCACCGTGCCAGGGCCATTCCAAGTAGGAATAACTATCGCATCTCCTGCTCCTGCCTGCTTCGCCCATCTCTTATAGTCCGTATCATTCCCCAGGTAGGTCATGCTGTTGTTGTACTCTGCGGCGATCCTGTCGTAAAAATCATCGTCTGTCTCTCTCTCAGTACCGCCACGAATAGGCTCCGGATTGTTAATCTCGGTCACATTCTTATCGGGTACCATCATCAACACAACCGTATTCGCCGCTACGTTAGAACTTGTGCCTGCTTCAACCGCTGATACCGGTATAAGCACTGTTCCTTCGCCTCCAACAACCGCATCCTCTGTGGTGGCATACTCAATCGACGGGCCTGTTTCGGTTGCCGCCGTACAGAATACCGTTCCGGATAAAATCTCGGTTCCTTCTGCAGCTGTGATTTTCACATACCCAAAAGCCGGTTCCGCTTCGTGTCTTGTGAGATGTACCTGGCGGCCGTGAAGGTCTAACCATTCATCCCAGGCGTATTCCGGAAACGCAATCATCAATGCCCTTACGATATGGAAATTGATAATTTCGTCTTTTTCCAACGCTGCAGGCATCGTCATATCATACGGAAAACCACCCGGCATATCGTCGATGTCGTCAGGCAGGTTGTTCATCATTCGCTCGTGAATTTCCTCTGCTGAGTTTCCTTCCAGGAACTCCGGTCTGTTAAATTCCGGCTGCATACTCTCCACCTCCTTTACAAGCTAATCTCTATTTCTTCATCCCAGTTGCTGCCCTTTACCTTGAAGGTTACGTGCATCTGATCGCCATCCCAGGTAAATTGAAAATCCCGGACATTCTCTGCCCGGGGATTTACCATAATTGCATCTGTGATTGTTCTTTCTGCCATAGACTCAACAGTTTTTTCATCGTCGTTATCCATGGCACGTTCCATCTCGGTACCGATTGAATCGGGGTACGCCAAACAGCGGTACCGCTCTGTCTGTGCAATCTTAAAACACCAAATGGCGAAGGCTTCTTTGCCATCGCATTCCTTGATTCGGTGCGCCCCATCTCTCACGAAGTCTCCCAGTTCCGGATCCCACTTCATACTCCTTTTGTACTGAGTATCGTACTGGCTGTCCTCCGAGATAAAATCCGGTACCTCAACAACCGGAAATAGTGGCTGTGACATTTGCCTCGCCTCCTTTACGATTTCTCGATCACATCGATTACGACTGCTTCACTCTGAATCCAGGCAACCAGCACTCGATCTCCTGCTTTCACTGCCGGTATCGTTACGCTGTGGCTGTGAAGAGGAACGCCCGACGGCGCTTTGTTGAGCCAGCTCTGTTCCGAGGTTGAAAGCGTCAAGCCTGCAGCCAGCCTGCAGATAGTGTAGTCTCCCTTCGGTATCGGCACCGGGAATGTGTTCGTTTTCAAACTTCCGTTGGTCTGTATTTCTCCAAAGTCCAAAGTCAACGGAGACTCTGTTTTCTGCGAGGTTCGTTTATCTAACACCTGTGCCAGTTTCGCTGTCCCTGGGTGTCCGTCAAATTGGTCCATCTATATCACCTGCCTTTAATCAAAAGTTCCGTCGTCAACCCACCCATACACATTGCTTCCGCTATCCGTGTGAATCAGATGCCAAGGGTGCGCTTTTCCGGAACCATTCTTAATCGTAATCTTTGCTTTTCCTGCCCTGGCTTTGTAACCTTTTGAACCTGGGTAGCTGCTCACATAATGGATTCCACCGTGGAAATTCACTATGTCACCCACATTGTAATCTTTCTTTTTCTCGGAGCTTGCTTTTTCTTTCTTTGGCTCTGCAAGTTCCAAATCCATTGTCATGCTGTAGGTGTCTGCCGTGTGCTGGATGCCTTTCACGTAATAATACGACTGGGCCAGCTCACTCATTACATACACCAGGTCGCCTTTTCGGACAAACGGAACGTCCGGAGACTGTACTTTAATCTCCTTCTTGATTTTTCCCTCGTCGTCTAAGATTTCCTGTGCTGCAGATTTAGCATCCGCAAGGCTTTCATCCTTACCTCTCGTATAAATTCTCTGACGGATACCATACTTTGTCTCGCCGTTTACCGTGGCTTCAACACTGGTTCTTCCATCATCGTCTGCCTTCCCTACAACCTTGACCCTGGTAATCATATCTGCTGTGCTTATGCTCTGACTGAACATCTGTGTGTTATCCGTTCGGAATACATACACCGTCTTATTGCTTCCTCTCGGAATAACGGATGTCTTGCCTTTCCTGGCCTGCACAAAACACTGCTCTTCGCCTTTCTTTGCTGCATCGTCCAGCAAATTGATGATGATGTCTGACAGATACTTATTGTTCTCCACCGTTTTGCCGTGTGAAGCATTCGGACCTTGATATGATTCCTGCGGTATCTCCCAATCATCAAGAATCCCTTCTATCGCCGACTTTGTGCCGGTTCCGGAAGGAAAATATCTGTTATCCTGGCTCTTCTGCAGTTTGTAAAGCTCGTCGTAGCAGGTGCATTTCAGCGTATGTCCTCCGCTCTTTTCAACCGGATTCCACGTTTCCACGTACCCTCGTGCTACTTCCTCGTCCTTGGAAGCACCATCTGTTGCGAATACTCCGACCAGGCATCCCGGCTTGATTATCTTCGACAGATAGCCTTTGGATGTCTTATCATTCTTTGCCACAAATGAGGTTCTGACGGATAACTCGCCGTCGTTCTCTTCCCATCCGAGGTTTTCAATGTATTCCTTGATGTTGTACTGGTTTTTGCTTTCGTCCATAACCACGACCCGGTATTGGATTTTCGCCAAATCAATCATAGCGTGCCTCCTATCCCGGGATTGTCAGAACTTCTCCCGGCCATATCCAATGACCGTGATCCGAACTGCTCTTTCCGTGCTTCTTTGCTGTGGACTCTATCGTATCCTTGTTTGCATCGTAAATTGTCGTCCACTTGGTACCGCTTCCTAGTTTCTTTGAGGCGATGCCCCACAGCGTATCTCCGGAGACTACCGTGTAATTGCCTCCGTTCGATGATGAACTAGCTCTCGGCTTCGTTTTTCTTACAAACGCCGCAATTTTCAGTTCATTTGTACTGTAGATTTTCAGCGGTTTCTTCTGCACAAACGTAATGGAATACTCGACATTGCCATACGCTCCAACCGGTATCGGCTGAAATGAAGAAATCGTAACATCCACGTTTATCCACGTTTCCGTTACGATCAATGTAAGCACTGTCTCATTAAACATATAGTCATTCAGAATTTTCACACACTCATTTGGACTTTTCCAGGCGTTCGTCTTGACGATTGCCTCATTCTTCTTTGACGCTCCGAAAAATACACCATCCCACGAAAACTCTGAAACATCCGTCCCCTTAGGTACCTTTACGGTACCCAGGGAAATGATGTCGAAACTTTGGTACTTGGCTGCATATTTGCCCTGCACCTTTTCGGGTAGAGCCGGGAACGTAAACTTTGAACCCTTTTCCACCGGAATCAGTTTAATATCCATCGCCTACGCTCCTTTCGTGCTTGATACTGGCATATTGGCGAATGCCTCGCTTAACTTGTCGGCTATGTTTCCGCCGAGTTCGTCTGCGATCTCGCCTAAGTGCCTTCTGATTACGGCAACAATATCTTCCTCGCTCTGACCTTCCTTCGCCTCGATTTGGAAATTCGGACTAACTGCAACATTCACACTGATTGGACCGGTCTGTGGCGTTGAGGTCGGAACCTCTGAACTTACCGGAGCAAATGTTTCTGCTGAGTTGTCCTCGTAATTGCCTTCTGTGGTTTCGTTATAGCCATAGGATGCGTTTCTTGTCGCCTCAGTGAATAAATTATGGTCTGATGCCATATCACTCAAATTTGAGCCTTCTATACGACCGCCCTCTGCGTGCTTGGAAACGCCGAGTGCCTCACCTGCCTGCTCATACAATTCAAGCGCTCTTGTCCTTCGGCTTGGATTTGTTGGGATAACAAACTCGTCCCAACCTTCCTCTGCCAACCATGACAGCTGAGGACCGCCACCAACCCGACCGCCCGCAGCGTGTTTCGCTGGTGTGGATGTCGTTGTTGGAATTGTCGGCAGCGTCAGCAGGTTGTACTTCGGTGTTACGTTTACCGTTGGACTGATGCTGAACGGACTTGCCGTTGCTGTATTGAGAGAGGTCTGCAGACTGGTCCTCAGTCCTGCCGAGCCATTGGTAAGACTCGTTGACGCTCCCGTGTTGAGAGACGTTCCGAGGTTCGTTCCAGCTGTCTGCCACTCTGCCTGCAGCGTAGCATAATACTCATTCGAGATAGGACCGTAATTCTCCATGACCGTCGAAAAATCAAAATCGGCCATCTGATCCTGCATATACTGTTGCATAAATGTGCTGAGTGTTTCTTCACTGCCGCTGTTCTCCAGGGCGTTGTGAAGTGCTTCTGAATAGGACGTCTTGACGCTCTCGAAATACTCGCCGTAGTAGTCTGACATCTTCTTTTTCAGATCCTCTGCATTCAAGCCGATTGACTCGCCTTCTGTCGGACCTGTGATGGACTCCATGAGTTCCGTCCAGTCCTCATTAGTCATTGAGTCCCAGTCGATTGCTTCCTTGATTTCTTCCGCAGTCGGTACAGAATCTTTGAAATCCTGCATGATCTTCTCTTTGGTACCATCCGGTACCGCAAGTGCCGTCTGCAAAATCTGAGTCGCAATGTCTGTCTGAACCGCCGTATCGAGATTGAGCTTGTCTAATCCCATCCAGCTTGCCACATCAGCTGCAGTCCAAGTCTGTACGTCCGGGTGCGCCAGCAACGCATTGTTCAAAGCTGTTTCCAGCTTCTCCTTCGTGCTTCCTTCAATCTCCGGCATATAGCCTTGAAGCGAAGAATCCCACGCCTCGGCAATAGTTTCCAGGTTGAATGAAGATACCTTTGCGTTAATCTCATTCAGCTGGGCGTAGTAGCCATCGGTTGCTTCTTTCACGGCCGCATCGTACTCTTCCTGCGTGATAGCTCCGTCTGCCAGCTGCAGGTTCAGATTTGTGAGCGTGAGCGTAAGTGCCTGCTCGTACTGATCCGACGCATTGTTTACCTGCGTCTGTAGTTCTTCCTGCAGTGCATTGAAACTATCCATATCCAGCTCTGCGCCGGAATATTTAATCTTCAACGTGTCAAATTCCGCATCCGTCCTGGCCTGCGAAATCTTTCCTGTGATAGTCGAAATCTGATCCTGCAAGCTCTGAATTTCCGCAGACTCGTCAAGACTGATAACGCTATCCTCTAAGGCAATATCCACTTTTCCGCTGAGTTCTTTTCCCAAATCGTCCAGCTGTTTCTTCATGCTGCCGTAGTAGCTGTCGAGACCGCTGGTATCTGCGTCGGTTCCAGTAAGCAGCTTCAAAGCGACTGTAGCCTCGTAATGATTGTTGTCAATATAGGACTGGCTATCGCTGATGAAGTTTTCGATTGCGCTCTTGTAATCGTCCTTCTGCAGTTCGTCCAGTTTCATTCCTAAGCTGACTTTCCAGTTCTCCTTTTTCAAAGTCGATACTGATGATTGCAGGTTGCTAAGTGCCTGCTGCGTGTCACTGGTTGCAGTTGTGAAGGTGTTCAGTCCATCCGTCATATCGCCGAATGTAATATCACTCGCAATACTCTTGACCTCTTCCAGGGATAACTTAATCTTTCCGAAAGCATTCTTTGCCACGTTTTCGCACTCTTCCTGGAACATAGCTGAAAACTGCTCCGCAGAAACCTCGCTATCATTCATAGCATCCTGCAGAGCCTTATTCTGAAATCGTACATCTTCGATTGACAAACCGGTTGCCTGGAAAATCTTCTGAGCCTTCTCGGCTTCCTTCTGCATTTCTTCGACATTATCCTGGTACTCTTCTTTGACCTTATTACCCTTGATCCATCCTGCGATACCTCCAACACCGGCACCGATTAAAGCACCGACCGCTGTACCAAGACCAGGAATTACAGAACCAAGTGCTGCACCCGCCGCCGCACCAGCTGCTACACCGCCTGCTTTCCAAGCGGCTGAACCACCGTAAGCGGCTTTCTCGTCCTTATTGTCAGACTTGATAGATTTATACAAATCCATTGCGCTACTTACGAGTGTTGCACCACCGGCAATCGCTCCTGCTCCTGCGCCCATTCCGACTGCAGATAAAGCTCCTGCGCTTAGTGATGCGCCCCCGGCCAGGTTTCCTGCCCCGAGGTTGATTGCCAGCATTGCCGACTTTCCGAGAAGTCCGGTACCCATTGCAGATGAACCGAGCATTGCTGCTCCAAGTCCCATCTCTCCTGTTCCCGAACCTAATACTGTCTTTCCTGCTTTCCCCAGGTTGATTGCTCCCTTACCAAGGCCGATAAACGGACTGGCAATCTTGCTGAGCAATACCGCTGAGAATACAGACGACAAATCTGCGGACTTACCGCCCGGAAGTAGTTTGCCCGCATTTGATACTAAATTACCGAGTCCGTCCATCAACTTCGCAGATACGGCATCGAAATCAAATCCTTCTGAGAAGCCTTTGGCGAACGACGCTCCTATACTGGTTCCCTCGTCGAATGTTTCCGAGATGTCAATGCCGAGCATTGTCATAACGCCGATTTTAATTCCGCTACCAATACCTTTTCCGATGTCTCCGGCGAAGTCAGCAAATTTTGCTTTTCCTTTGGTGTCCCACCACTCTTTGAACGGATCAGCAATAAATTCATCCCAGCTCAGTTTTACCTTGCCGAGGAAATCTGCGTTTTTCCATTCTTCTGACTCTGTTAAGTCATGGAATTTTTTCTTCATGCGGTCCACCTTTGTATCTACCCAGTCCATCATTTCATCAAGACCGGATTCAACTGCTGGCATCTGACCGGTAAGCCAGTCTGCCAGGCTTCTCACGTATGGAGATAGCCTCTCGCCAAATGAGATTTTCACTCCGTCTACTGCGCTCTGCAGCAACGTGATAGAACCTTGCAGGTTATCCATCATCGTTTCAGACATATTTGCTGCCGCTCCATCTGCATTGTTGATGGCATCTGCCAACTTGTTATAGTCCTCTTCCGAGGCGTTCAAGATAGCAAGCAAACCTTTCTGCGCCTGTGTTCCTGCGATTGTATTTGCCAGGTTTGACTTCTGCTCAGCCGTCATGCCTGCCGTAGCCGTCCTTAATTCACCCATCACATCAGATAAATCCCTGGCCTGTCCGTTGGAATCAAAAAAGCTGATGCCTAAGTCTTTCATAGCATCAGCCGCTCCATTTGTGTTCGTCGATAATCTCGTGAATATTGAGTTGAGTGCCGTACCGGCCATTGTTCCCTTGATTCCAGTATTTGCCATTAAACCTGTCATAAGGGCAACATCTTCTATGGAGTAACTGAGCGATCCTGCCATAGAGCCTGCATATTTGAAAGTCTCGCCCATTCCGGAGACTGTCGTGTTCGCATTTGATGCAGCCGCCGCCAAAACATCTGAGAAGTGTCCGGCATCACCGGCTTTCATATTGAACGCCGTAAGCGCATCCGTAACAATATCGGATGTCGTTGCCAAATCTTCTCCGGAAGCTGCGGCCAAGCTGAGAATGCCTTCGATACCGTTCAGCATATCGTCGGTTTTCCATCCAGCCATTGCCATGTAGTTAAACGCCTGCGCCGACTCTTCGGCTGTGAATTTCGTGGTTGCTCCCATTTCCTTCGCCTTATTCGTCAGTTTGGCAAGCTCTGTGCTGGTGGCTCCGCTTATAGCCTGGACCTGTGACATTGCGGCCTCGAAGTCCTTGTATGTCTCTATCGTGTCTTTCAGACCGATACTGACTCCAAGGACCGCTCCGACTTGGAAAATCGGATTTTTCAACAGGTTTATGATCCCTCGAACCGGGGAGGTTATGAGGTCAATCGCTCGCATTGTAACGCTCCACGTTTTCCCTGCAAAACTCCTTAACCCGTTACCCAGCGTAGAGAGTACCGGACTGATCCGTTCCTTCGCTTCAAGCAGGACTTCGTACTTTTCTTTCGCCCAGCTTGCCAGGCTCTTTTCGGTTTTCTGAGCTTGTTTGTCAAACTTGGAAACTGTGTCGCTCGCTTTCTTGGCTGAACTATTCGCACTATTGGCCGCTCGTTCCATCTTCTCGAATTTCTTCGTAGCATTGGAGACTCCCGGATCGGTATTATCGACCGTCTCAATAGGAATTTCAATTCTAAGTGTTTCCGCCACTGTCATTACCTCCTTTCTGTGATTCTAGGGTTATCCGCATAGACGCAAGCATGAACGCCTGCACGCCTTTCGGTTTCTCGTAAAATTCATCGGGGGTTATTCCTGTCTTTTGGAATATGTGATGCAGTAAGTACATCTTGCCCCCGGCTTCAATTAGTTTTTTGCTACTTCCTCAATGTTGCTCTCGTAGCCGCTGAGGGTATCGATTGCATCAATAATACGGTCTTTCTCGCCCGCTTTAAGTGTGTACTCGATTACATCCAGGCCGGACATAATCTGAAATCCTTTGCTTTCAAGCGCCTGCCATACCTTCTTGTTGTCCCATAACTTCTCTCTATCCTCTGCGATAGTTGCTTTGTGGATGATTGCTGACTGGTACTTGATACGGTCTGTGTCCTCCGGCATCTTGATACCAAGCTGCTTATTACGAACATACTTTGTAAATTTCTTACGGCACTTGTCGTACTCCTCTGAGCCAAGAGGTCTGATATAGAATGCAAAAGCGAGCTTGCCGTTTCTGAAAATCTCAACTCTCTGTGTTTCCTTTTCGTCGGAAGCGAAATCTGCAGCCGCAATCAGACCTGCAATGAAATCTTCCTCATTTGCTCTGATCACCTGCTTTGTTTCCTCTTCGTTTGTCTCCACTGTACTTACTGTAGGCTGAGTATTCTCCTCAGCTGTTGCCTCGCCTACTGTTACGCCTTTTACAAATTCTTTAGCCATTTGAATATCCTCCAATTCTTTTTGATTAAAAAGGGGAACCGCTCCGGCTCCCCTACTGGTTTCGTATGTGGTACTCTTTATCTGTCTACGCCGAGTAACGACTGTAACTTAGGCGGTCTGTTGACAAAGAAGTTCCAGTTTCTCTTGATAACATCGCCGACAGTGACATTCTGAATGTCCACCTGTCCGGAAGGAATACACTCCTTGTAAACCACGCGTTCCTCGGAACCATTGCGGCCGAGAAGTGAGCCCTGGAAGTTCCAGTGTGGCATATTCTGTGTTTCTAATGATTCCATAAGTGCCTGGATAAACTCGTCGTCCTCCACTACGATCTGAGACATTGTGAGGCTGACAGCAAATGTATTGGCTGTCTCGTGTTCCTGTGCATCTCCAAGTACGCTATACTTTGCATTATTCCAGTTTACGTTGGACGTGAATGTGTCAACCGTAGCAAGTAAAACGCCGTCCTCACTATAAAATGCTCCATCCTTGCCAGTGCGTGCGTGCCTTGAATCGGCTGCTGCTCTTTCATTTCTCATTACTTCTTACCTCCTTCTATTCGTTTGTGCTGAAACGGAAGATGAAGCTGAGGTAGATATGCTCCATAGAATCCTTGTCGATTACATCGATGTCAAACCATGCGCTGTCTCCATCAGCAGTGTAAGCGGTACTTTCAGTTACCTTGCAAGCAGTGAGCTTACTCTCTTCTTTCATTGCATCGCCTACGCCCTGCAACTGAGAAATTACAGTTGCTCGACCGTTGGTGTCGTTGTCTACCTTGCCTACCAGGTTGTCAGAAGTGGTGTTGATACGTCTGATAAGCTCGAAACGAGTCTTAACACGGCGAATCTTTTTCCAACCATCGTCCTGGTTGTCCTTCGGCGTAATGAGGGTATTGATTGCGTTATCAATCCACACCTGCTTAGCCTTGTTGTAGCTGAGTACCAGGCAGCCTTTCTTCTCTGCAGCGATCATTTCAGTATTTGTCAGCTTTTCCTTAATCTCGGAGAAGCCGCTGATTACTGTATGAGTGAGCGAAGAGTTGGCTGCTACTGCGCCGATCATACCGGCAAGACGTGCTGCTGTCTGATAACCGTCGATCTCCGTACCCTGCTCATTCACATGGGCATTGAGAACGTAGTGCATCTTCTCGTCATTGAATGAAGCGGCGTGTGCTTCCCTTGTTTCCAGGTCTACCGTATGCTTCTCAGCAACGACCGCCTGTGTAAGAGATGCCGCATCAAAAATACGATTGATGAAACTCTGCAGAAGCAGATGTACCGAAGTGTCCTCGGTATCGACGCAGATTGTGTTAAACTCATACGCCTCTACCTGCTTAAACGCATTGGAGTAGTCCCCATTCGTTACCTGTGGATCAGTTCCCTTTGTAAACTGGGACTGAGACACGTTCTGTAATGTTACGGTGCCGGACTTGATAACCTCTGCCTTGAAATTCTTGGAAGATGCCAGTGCATCCACAAGGGCATTAGCTTCGTCTGTTCCGGCGGTAAATTCCACCTTCTCAAACTCTGTTGTGCCGGCATAAAAAATGCACTCTTTGAGAGTGCTGTCTGAGAGCTTTTCACGGACTGTTACTACAAAATCCTTTGCTCCTGGATATTTAGCTGTGATGCTTACTGCATCTGTGCTTTCGCTGTCCTGCAACTTGATACTACCCTGAGTACCGCCGTTACCGACTCTGCAGGCGATGATCGTCTTTGCGCCACCGGCGATTGCTTCCTTCATTGCGTCCGTAGTAAGTGCGGTACCGAATGTTCCTTCGTAGCCATCCTCTGCAGATAATTCGATTGCCTCGTTGAGAGGGCCAAAATCTGCACGGAAGATTACTGCTGTAACACCATTCATAACACCAGCGGTGGCATTTCCGCCTTTCTTCTGAATGTTGAAATAGGTACCAGGACGCACCTTAGTTTCGCCTAAAATGAATGTTCCTGCCATTTCTACTTAACCTCCTTCTGTAAGAACTTGCTTACAATTTCCTTTGCCTCTGATACTGTGTACTCGGCTTTGCCGTCAGTTTTCAGAGCAGCTACAACACATTCCTGCATTGTGCCGAACACGCTTCTTGCGTTGCCTGCAAGCTCGCTTACTGTATAAACGGACTCTGCAGGGGCCTTTTTCTCCGGCTTCTTTTCTGCCTTTGTTTCAGCAGGTGCCGGAGTTGCTGTTTCCTTAGCCATGCTTTACCTCCTTAACTGTAATTTCCATGAGTTGCCACAAGCACATGAGGCTTAGCCTTGTACCTAAGCAATCCATAGTGACCTGTGATGAACACCTGGCCTTCCTTCAAGTAGTCAGATTTGTAATTCACCTGCAGTCTCTTGATGAACATAGGCGAATGGTCCAGCATAATTACCTCTCCGTCGAGTGACAAGTGGTTGGCAATATCTGCTGCCATCTTCAATCTCACTGTGCTTTCCGGGCACAAAACATGGACGGCAATTCTACCGTCCATCCAAGCCACTGTATTCGTTTCTTCCTGTTTCTCTGCTGAAATCAGTCTGCAGTAAACCACCGGCTGATCCGCTGAGGCTTCGGTTATTTCCTCCATCCGGTCATATCCCATTACTAGGCATTCCGGGTACAACTCCTTGATGTACTTATCAACCGCCATTACCGGGTCCGGATCGGATGTTTCCATAGACGGATATTCCAGGATGTCAAATCTGACTTCACAGCCGATTACAACACCGGCTTTTCCTGCATCCTCGCCCGTAGTGAACGCATCCGTTCTCGCCCAGGTAAAGCAGTACGGCGTACCGCCTTCCGGAAGAAGGATCACATCACGCAGGCATTCCTTCACGATAGGCGCTATGTCCTCCGGGAATACATCTGTTGTGTTCTGACAGAATATCGATACCGAAAGACTACCGGCACTGTTTCGTTCTTCGTTTGCCTGCAGGTCGTAGTTGTAAGTTACCATAGGGTACTGCGTTTCACCGCCCCACCCATCCTGTTCGTCGCCCGGTGCTTCCGGACTAAAAACAGCAGGCGCACCGTTGTAGGTTGTAAGCCTCTCTGCGAGTGCTGCCGTACTGACGAACCTTTTCTGAATCAGTTCTTCCAGCTTCACTCTGTCGCTCCTTCCTCAGTGTCCTGTTTTTCGATGCCGTAGGTCTTGACCTCCGACATATCGTGTGAATATCGGATTTCCCACTGAGCGTCTACCGCTTCATCAATGGGAATCCGAAAGTGATTAGTTACATTTCCGATACCCGGATGATACTGGACGATCAGCTCCTTCTCGGTGGCTGATGTTACAAATCCGGCTTTACCTTCCGGCCATGTGCGATGCTTGCCATAGACCAAATCGCCCCTGGCAATCTCGCTCAAATCGAAGGTTGCTATCGGCTGTTCTACTACCAGTGCCATATATCATGCCTCCTTAGCCATACGGCTCCTTGTAAATTTTCTCAATTTCCGGGGTTGCCTTCTCCTTGATCTTGTCTACGAATGGTCTTGCTGCCATTTTCTTCGTTCCGTTTTCAAGGTAGCCAGCATACTTCTCTTGGCTTTCCAGCTCTGCAATGATTTGGACTCCGCCACCAGCGGTACTGTCTTCGCTCTTTACCTGGCCATTCCAGTGCATACGGAGATTTCCTGTACGTCTTGCCGGTGGTTCTCCTGGCGCCGAAGCTGTGTAGGTCGCTTTGCTGTGTGGCCTGCGATATGTTCGCCCGCTTCTCTGACCTTTTAGCACTTCCAGTTCTGCGTTTCTCATAGCATTCACTGCCCTAACGCCCCTGGCTACGACTTGCCGGTTGATTTTGGCTACCTGTCCTTTGACTGTTGCCCTTATGGCACTTCCTGCGCTCCCTGCTTTTCCATCGTTCCACAGTTTCATTTGACATCCTTCCTTTCCTCGGCGTAGTAGATTGTGGATATACCCAAGCTACCCACCTCGTCCAGGTCGATGATGTAAAACGTGCGATTTCCGAGTATGAGTTTATCGGACTTCTTTGCTTCCGGACTTCCCGCCTGCACAATCGTATGGGTGCAAACACGGTCTCTCGTTGAATGAGATTCCTTCTGTTCCTTCGTGGACTCGGCAAGACATCCTCTGATGATCTTTGAGCCGTCTCCTTTCGGGTCGTTTACTACCCTTCCGCTCGCTGTTACAACCTGCGTATTTGACTCGACAACAAAATCCTTGAATAAGTTTCCCGGCCTTAAATACATAAATCTCGCATTTATCATCCGTTCCACACCCTCTCGTTTTCGTGCATTCCGGTATGGAAGTAAGGCGGACCATCTACCCCATTTCCGAACCGTGGCACTGACACTGATTCTGCCTGGACCTCTTTTTTCAGCTTGTCGTAATCTTCTTTCCAAAGTTTCGCCCTGCCATTCATATCCAGGCTGAGAGGACCGGTCTTTGTGTTGACCTCATACGCAAAACGACGGCACAAACTTTCAAGAAGCATCAGCTTCGCACGCTTCCACTTATTCGGGTATGCGTCGATTGCTGCTTGTATCTCCTCGTCGGTCAATGCCGTCGTATCTGCCAGGCCCTCTACCATCGTGTCTCCAAGTTCAAACCTCATACGGTCTTTGCCAAACTCCGTGATGTTTCCCGGCTCATATGTGTATGCACCTTTTGACATTAGGTATCAGCTCCCTCCGTAATGCTGTCTGTGGTTGCGTTACCGCCTACGGATTCGTTTGAATTGCCGTCAGCGGAGAATAAAGTGTCGTGCTGTTTCTGAGCCGCTTTCTTGACCGTAGCGCGTGTGTCTAAGGCGTGAATCAAAATCAGAACGCTGTCGGACTGTACGTTGGCTACTGCCTTTGCACCATCGTCCGCATTCATCTGCAGTACATCGACCACAGACTGAATATCCTCTGCACTGCAGGAAACCGCCGTCACATTGTCACCCTCGCCCTTGACTGTCACGGTAAAACCGGCATTGTCGGAGTCGAACGGTTTAAGCTCTGCGACTGCGGACTGGATCATCTCGTCCACCTGCTCCTGCGTAAATCCTTTGCTTGCATTGGCGACTGCATCGGCCATCATCTTGTCTACCTGCTCCTGCGAATAAAGGGCACCGGACTGTTCCGGTACCCCTGCTTCGTCATTTGCGATTGAGATTACGCCGAGTTTTTCTTCCCTCTCGACATTTAACACAATGTCTGCCGGGATTTCATCCCCTGCGAAGAATTTTCTGCCGCCATAACTGCAGCGTTTCTTTGCAATCAATTTCATGGCGAACCTCCTTATACAGCGTCGCAACCGAAGAACGCGAGATCATCTGCGGTTTTCTTCATGTCGTATGCCATAAGACCCTCAACGAGCTCTGAATGTGTTCCCGGTGCGCCAGGATAATTCAGAATCGGAAGCAAAATTCCATTCTCCAGCATATCCCATGTGAAGATGTAACCTGCAGAAGGCTCCTCGACGGAAGGTGTGTCTGTCGCATATGCTAACAGGAATGAGTTCGGATCCCCGATATATCCCATATCTGCATTCTGTCCTAATCCAGCTTTGTTCTGAACAGTTCTGTCGAGGACAATTCTGTCAATTTCAAAGAGCTGTGCCAGTACGTTAAGATTTACTTTTGCCGGGTTAGGAGTAGAACCGCCGTATTTTACCCTCTCGAGGATTGCCGGGTGCTCTTTTAACGCATTGTAGACGTTTACACCCAATCCAAGTCTGTTAGGGGTGCGGCCGGTTTCCTCATTGATCTCAGTCATTTTGTTCTGGAAGAAAGCGATCGGGTCACTGTTTCCGTTGCTGAACTTGATAAACTGTCCGGATGTAACAGACACGGAATCGGTGCCTGTTGCCTCGTTTTTCCATACTCCTTTGCGCATGAAAGATTTTGAAAACTCTGCATCCTGGTGGATGTTTGCCTGTGTTGCAATCACCTTAGTTCTCTGCTGGCGTGGGTCTTTGGTGTGAGGTCCCTGTCTGCGGTTAAGGTCTGTCTGACGGATATTATCAATACCCATCATCATCTGATCTACGTGGCAGGCATAGTTCTCTGTATGCTCTGAGATTACTGCCGGGTCAACTGAACCGTATGCCGGTTTTCTATTCCAGTTATCACGTAACAAATCCTCTTTGTCAAATACATAGTAATTGTCAGAGGACAGCTGCACCGGGCAAACAGGAAACATATTCTTTGCAAAAGATGTTGTTTCCTGCTGATAGTAAGCCAGCGCCATTGTTGAAAGCGCTGTGTGCGGTCTAAATGCACCCTTTGCGATTTCTGCCTGGATGCTTTTCGTTGTTCTTTTCATTTACCATTTCCTCCTTCTTTATTTTGCGGCATTCTTCTGATACTTGGAAATCTGAACTCTAACATAGTCATTCTCAGCTGCATTGCTGAGCGCCACGCCGATCACATAATCTCCGTCAGCTGCCTTTGTTGCTTTTCCTGCGGTTGCAGTTACCTCTTCGCCCTTCTTGATGGCTCCGCCAGCAAGAATGTAGCCGATGTCCTTAATCTGAACATCTACCTGGTCGCCCTTTGCAACCTTTCCGGACTCTGCTCCGGAGATGTCGTTATAGCCTGCCTCAATAATTGCAATGCCTACGATAGGTGCTGTGCCGTCGGTTGCTACGACTACATCTCCATTCTCGTCATATTTGAGAATGAGGTTTCTCACATCGTCGATAGCAGCACCGGCCTGCTCTGCGATTGTCACAGACTGGTTAATCTGTGAGCCGTTGAAGTTTCTCTTTGCCATGGTCTTTTCCTCCTTCCTTAAAATCCTTCCTCAGCGTCGTATGCGTCCATAAGGTCCGGGTTATCTTCCCAAGCCTTAGCCAGCGCATCCGTATAGCTCATGGAAGGTTCTTTCTGCATATAACTCTTGGCGATACCCTCAATCTTGCCCTCTGCATCACTTACGTGCGCAGAGCCGTGACCGGACTTGCCAACCTCAGAAAAAACGCCGGACTTGTTGACCGCTTCCACGGTGGCATCAAGAACGGCGATCATATCGTTGTATGCAGTTCCACCGGTAGCTCTAAGAGATTTGAGCATAGGTACAAGCTCCTCTTTCTTCTTACCGATGATTTCATACTTGCCTGCTACGGCTTCAAGTTCTCTGTTCTCAGCATCCTCACGGAACTTTCTGAGTGCTTCGATTTCTGCCTTAACAGCAGGATTGAGTCCCTTGTAGATGTCCTCGCCATCTGCAGGTGTTTCCTGGTTCTGCTCAGGCTTCTCAACAGACTTTGTTACCGCAGGTTTTCCCTCCGGATTCTGCTCTGTCTGAGCCGGGTCGTCTGCCACGCCGTATCTCTTCTCAATATCTTCGAGAATGAGAAGCTCAGCCTGGGTCATTTTGCTCTTGTCGATCTTCATATCTTCGTTGTCTCCTTTCGACTGTTTCTTTTTGCCCTGGTCCTTTTTGTCCTCTGTGTCTACCTCCGGATCGTCTCCTTCTCCGGCAGGCTTTCCAGCGGCGGTCTGTGCCTTCTCGATGTTGTCATTCAGCCTTGCAGCCGCAGACTTCATCATTGCCAGGTCACTCTCCGTCACCTCGTCACTCTTTACGATGTTGATTACCTTTCCGCCGGACCAGTTGCTAATCGCTTCCTTCACTACTGCAGTGAACTCGTCAAGGCTCTCATTCATCGCTGTTGCTGCGCCGGTGCTATCCAGCTCCTCATCATTCAGAATCGAACAGAGGCTTGCCTGCAGTGCGTAGCATATATCCCAAATTTCATCAGCAATCTTTCTGTTCTTGATTTCATTGAAACGCTCGTTGAAACTAACAGAGTTGCCTTTCAGAACTTCCTCTACTGCACTGTCGATCTCTTCCTGGTTCATGCCGGCCTTTTTGCCGATGAAACCGAACAATCGGCTGACAAAACCATTCTTATCGCCATTCTCTCCTGTGGACTGCCCCTTTTCGCCTTTACTCTTTGTTAGCTTAATGTGAGCATCCGGATTTGCACCTTCATCTACAAAATCAACCTTGCTGATTCTGAGATTTTTTAACTTTGTTGCCACTTTGCTTCCTCCTTTCCGCAAGATTTATATTAAAAAAGACACCTTTGCGGTGCCTCTCCTAATAACGGAATGATGTTTCTGTTGCTGATAAACTCTTCTAACTGCTCTACTGTGGACTCTCGCAGGTTATTCAAACCGTAGCGGTCCATAAATTCGAGCAGGAAATCAGAAAAAGGCACCATATCGGATGCCTTGCTGATCTGTTTTATCAATTTGTTCTTTTTGCTTAGATTTGTCTCCATAATGCGAACTACCTATGCCCTTATTACACTCTCGTATGTGGAATTATAAGGTTAAGACTGCTGAAAAACTCAATACGCCCCATTTTTACAAGGTGTTTTCATCTTCTACTTCGACTCTCTCGGCTTCTCCTTCGATTGAGAACATCGGATATGTGCCGTCCTTAACCTTTTCCCATACATCCTCGTCGGTTACTTTGAAGCCGATCCACCAACCAATCGGAAGAGTGCCTGCCGGGATTCCCATTGCCTGCATTTTCTCTTCCGTGAATACCACGGATTCAACCAGGACTGCAGCTCCGCCTCTTTCGTGCATTTCTCCGCCTTCACGATAGAGTAACACATACTGGTATGCTGCGTTTTCCAGTTCTTCCGGCTCGATGATGTCCTCCTGCCAGTCCTCAATCTCTTCTCCGTCAGCACGGATAGCCACATTCGCCCAGCCAAATGCCAGGTGCTTGTCGTCGTCGGACTTGGCAATCTTAAACCTGCCTTTAATCACATTGCTGGCAGGCTCTTTCTTCTGCGGTTCTGCAGACTTCTTGATGAAATCAGAGAACTTCTTCACTTTCTCACTTCCTTCCTCTCGGTGCAGCCACTTCGATATACTCGATAGCGCAGGCACATCTCGGGTGTGCAGGTGGTAACATATGTTGTCCTGCAAACAGAACCTTTCCTTTGAAATCAAAGTCGGAGTCCATATCTACCTCAGTACCTTCCAGCGCATTGCAGATGTCGCACACCGAATCGTCTCCGGATGTACTCCATCTCTTTACCATCGTTCCAAGATACCCTTCGCCCTGTGCCTGGCGTATGCCTTCATCGGCTCCACGGTTATAAGCAAAAGCACTCTCGGTCTGAGCGATTGTGAATGCCCTGGCCCGGTGCTGTTTCTCTGCATATTTCTGAGAAGCGTCCAATGCCTTCCGGCGGATGCTCTCAATCTTCATTCTCGGATGCTCTTTTCGCATCGTAGCCACGATATTGTCATAATACCTGGCGTTTGCTCTTGCGTCACCCTCTGTCAGACCGATGCATGGACGAATGAGCCTTGCCAGTTCATCTACTGTATGGCTCTCTCTCATTTTCTTTTCCAGGAATGCCGCTATTGCGTCCTTCTGTTCTTCTGTGCATCGGGTAACAAACTCAGCTCCTCTTTCACTGATCCAGTCGAGAACGCCAGGTGTCTGAGTGTTAAACTCAAAAGCGAGATCGTCCAGGATTGGCTGCCCGGTTGGTCCCGCTGCTATTGCCTGCGTCCACATTGACTGTAATCTCTCGGCAACAAGCACTGAGTAATCCTGTTGCCAAGCCTCTAATGTCTCTTTGCTGAGGCTTCCGTCCGCTACTGCCTTTCGGAGTTCCTGGTACGTGATGGCATCCTGCTGATCCTGCCAAAACCCGCATAGGATTTCAACCGGTTCGTCACATTCGTTCTGCAGGTACTCCTCAAGTCTGCGTAGGACTTCTTGACTGCCCGGTGTCTTTGCCTTGCGTATTCGCTTTGGCCGTATGAACCTTATTGCCATTTGCACCGCTCCTTCCTAATCGCTGTTTAGCAGCTTCCACCACATTATCGGGGATTTCTTCGCCCTCGCCGTTTTCATCGCTTCCTGCGGCTGTCTCAGGTTCCGGTGGCTGGTTCTGCTCTGCCTGTTGCTTACGCCGCTGGTCTATCGTCCTGTCGTCCGTTGTTCTCTCCGGCAGGTGTCCGACCTGGCGAATGTAATCTTCCAGTCCGTCGTCCGGCACCAGGATTCCGATGCCGGTCATATCCTTGATGAATGCTGCAACCTTCGTTACATCCACATCCGCAATATCGCCGTGGGACATCTTCGGGTACTCCGTGATGCCTGCAAAATGCTCGCCGTTAATGTCAATCAGCGGCGGAATGCCCTGGCTGTTGAACGTCTCGCAGATCATATCCAGGAATGCGCCAATCGCCATAGCGAACAGCTCTGTCTTATCGGAACTCAACGCCCAAGAACCGGTCTCTGAATGTCCTAAGAAAATAAAGTCCGCTAACACCGTCATTGCAATTCGGGTATCGTAGCGGTTGATGATCGCATTCGTGTCAAACTGTCGGGTGCCGCCGGAACTTAACAGCTCCAACTCATATCCTGCCGGAAGTACCACACCTTCCATCTCGTCTCGGCGAATACTCTTTACCATATTTTCCAACGCAATTCGTGTCTGCTTGTTGTCCTCAATATCATCGTTCCAAAGGTCTAACCCTTCCGGTCCGTGCATTACCGGGAGTCCTGCAAGGTCTCTTTCAATGCCGATTCCTTCAATCTCCTGGATTCTTCTCTTGAAGTACCAGGATCGGTAAGCATTTCTCAAAATGCTTCGTCCTTCCGGGTTGTTCTTCCTGCTCTTTGTACGGAACAGCAAAGCCTTACTCATTGGTATCGTGTAGGTACCAAAGTCCGGAGGCGGCATCTGAGTCATTCCCAGCAGATTGTCCTCGTTGTCGTATTCCCATCGGTAGAGCGTTTCCTGCGCTCTGATAGGCAATTTCTTCCATCCAATCAAGCCATCCGTGTACTTACTCTTCGTGGTTGGGTTCTTCGTATTTCCCATGCGGCGCTTATACACGATCTCGTGGAAGCTCCAACCGTAAGTGAGGAAAGATAAGATTTCCGAAATTGTGTCCGTCCAGGTGTCCTGCATATCGTGCATACAGCTTTCTACGAACTCTGCAGCCTCTTTGTCCTTTGCGGTATCGCCTCCCGGCTCTACATTCCAGTCGCACTGTCTTACCAGCATCTCGATAGCGAAGAGGATCGCACCTACCACATCGTCATTCTCAGACATTTCACGGTAGACCTCTATTCCTCGTGTGCCTCTCAGTTCGTGAAGGAACTCCTCGTAGATTGTTCCTCCGTAGCGTCGCTGACCTATGCGACCGATTTCTTTGTTAGCCATCTGTTCTCACCTCACTTATTCCAATAACTGCTCTTGCCTAACCGGCTATCCTTAGGCGGTGCTGAGTATGTAGCACCACTCTCCAACTCTGTAAATGCCGACGAGCTTGCATCCACCATATCCTTGAATTTTGACTGCGGGAAGTTCTCGCACTCGTTGAAATACTCTTCATTCCACGGTGCAATCAGCACATCAACATTGCCCTTATCCATGCCTTCAAGCCCTAACCACTGTGCCGAGAACGGTTCTGCTCTCGTCACCTTGTCTCCGGACTCTTGAATGCACTTAACAGCAAAACCAGCCAAGAGCTTCATAAAACTCTGTGCCTGGTCTTTACCTGCTTGGCCTGGGTCCTGTGGAAGTCTTGTTGCTACCCTTCCGTATTTCGCCCTATCAGCTATGCAGGTCTGCTTTATAATTTCTCGCACATCGGACGAACTCAACCGGCGATTGATAACGTCGGCCACAATGTACCGTCCGTTTCTTCTCTTTCCGATCAGCACGCCTGCTGTGTACGCCGGGTCTCCCTTTTCATCCTCAGATGTTGCCGCAAGATCCCAGCCTCTCGCCCACTTGATAACATCGGGCGGTATCTCTTCCAGCATATTTACCTTTACTCGCTTGAACATCAAGCCTGCGGCGGCTTTGATCTTCCAGTTACCATGCAGTAGTCGCTCTCTCTGTACGAGAGCCATTGCCTGCAGGTTGGCTAAATATCCCGGGTCGTTCTTCATCAGAATTTTGTTATCGTGCAGCGTACTCGCAATGAATGTCACACTCTTAGGCATTGTCTCCGCCTCTTTCGGCTCGATGCCATTCTCGATAGCGCCCTGCACTGCCTCTTCCCTGCTGTTAAACCAGGTAACAACCTCGTTCAGTCGCACCATCCAGCGGATCACTCCCGACCGCTCCGATATTGGGTAGCCGGTTTCTTGATCTATCCACCAGGAAATGAACTCGGCAACCCAAGAGTCTGCGTCCGGGTTGCAAGTGGCTCTTATATACGGGTCCACTCCGGAATCTGTACGGTTTCGAGACAGCATATAAAAGAACTGGTACTCGCTAAAGTGCGTCAACTCGTCAAATCCTATCATCGTGAGCTGCGAACCCTGCCAGTCGTCGCAATCTTCATCACGTCCGAGGTGGGCGAAATTGACCGATGCGCCTCTTTTGAAAGTCCAGTGTAGTTTTGGTGTCTTTAACGGTAGGGAACCTTTCACGTAGCGGTAAATCTTTCGTGAACTGTCCCATAAGCCTCCCGGGGATGTTACCTGCGTGTAGTCACGTCGGAAGATAGTTGCGTTGTAGTCTGGGTTATTCATGTGCCTAAGTGGCTCTAACAGCAGACCGAAGGTTTTTCCTCCACCTGCAGCGCCCCCGTAAATGCAAATATCCGCAGGTGTTGCTAGGAACATTTCCTGCGGTCCTTTCTGAGGAGCTAATATGATTTTTTCTTTCATCGATCATCTCTCCCATTGTCCGGAAGGTAAATCTGAACCTCTGTGTCATTGTCGCCACTCTGATCCACATAGTCCTGTGGTCTATCCTGCCAGCGGTCTCTCTGACGGTTTTTCAACCAAAATATCTGAGCTGTGACATCCGGCGGTACGTGCTTCTTGGTCTTTTCAATCTTGACCGGTTTCACGTTGCCGTCCTTGTCATACTCAACAATTCTCTTCTCTTCCTCGTACTCATAGCCGGTAGCTCTCTCGTAGAGGCTCCTTATTACCTTCGCATCTGATACGCCTTTACCTTCTCCAAGTGCCTTGCCGAATGATTCGTGTTCCTTGGCCCATCGCATAATGGTTCGTTCGGAGACTCCCATGGCAATGGCGATCTCTTCATTGGTGGCACCCATTGCAGCCAAAGACCACGCCCAGTTATCGTGGTAAGGGGCATTGTATTTTGGCTTAGCTGCCATACATTAACTACCTGCCACTGAGGTAGTCAGCACATAGGTACTCGATCAGTTGCCACCTGTTCTTACTCGTGATTGTCCCTTCCTTCTCAGCTTTCTTGATTGCCTGCTGAATAACAGAGGCAGAATCACCCGGTACCGCATTACTGCCAAACAGTTTAGCGAGGTAGGTCCATTCTCCTTCCTCTGTGAAACCGCAGTCGTCCATCTTCTGAGCGGCGTTCTCGATCATGGAGTGGATAGCCGCGCCGACGTTTCGGATGTCCGTAAACTTCTGATACTTGCTAAGTGTCTCCACAAATCCCTTGCACTGCTCGTAGGATGCCACGCCCACAATGTCCGGAGCCTTTGATTCCAGGTCTTTAACCAGTGCGTCCATATCCTTTACCTGGTGCGGAAGGAATGTAAACGTCACATTCTTAAAATCAAACTGAACCGCAGGACTCAGCATCTTGTCGTACTGTTCCAGCGGTTCTTCCATGATCTCCTTGCCGACGAATGACTCAATCATATCGTCCACATCGTCTATCATCTTCACGATTTCTCTCAACGTACTGTCGTCGTCGAAACCGGAAATTGCATTGTGTGCCAGCTGCTTTGCCGCAATCTTGCTTCGTGAGAGACCGGACACATCGACAATAGCGATGATTTCCTTCATCTCTGCAGCACGCGCGCTCTTTACTCTGTGGTGGCCGCTGATGATTTCCAGCTTGCCATCCACCAAAACAAAAAGAGGCAGGCTTTCCAGCTGTCCTCGCTTCTTGATATTAGCGGTCAACTGATCCTGCATCTCGTTTTTCATTATCCTGGCGTTGATGTCCTGCTCCTTAACCTTATCCAGCGGAACCTTGGCGATCACCAAGCCGGAACCCATATCATAGATTACTTCGCATCCTTCGATTTGCTGGATGCCTTTGCTCTGTTCTTCTGCCATTCGTTTTCCCTCCTTAGCCATTCTTGAAGCGTCTGCTGTTCGGTTCTTCCCTCTACTAGTTCAGCCTCATACGTGAGCTTGTAGCCGTTCTTCTTGTCCTCAACCCTGTTTACCAGTTTCATGATGCCTCGTACCTCTTTGTTCTCCGGGTACCTGGTAAGCATTGCGGTGCGCATCTTTGTGACCTTCTCCTGTTCGATATTGTCCAGGAGTGTATCTACAAAATCTCTGTTCTGCGCCAGCATATAACATAGCCTGCCGAGGCGGTATGTCTTGTGTGGCACCTTCATCACGTACCAAACGAATACGCTGTCTGCCGCCATCTTCGAGATGCCGAATACCCCAGCCACATAGCCATCAATCAGCAATGCCCTGTTGAACGTCGCCGATGAACCGACAAAATTGTGAGTCCATAACTCTCTGTAATACTGAGCCTCTGCCGACTTAATCGGGATAACCTGTACCTTGCTATCTTCCTGGATCACATAATCTCTCGGAAGCATACTGCAGTCTAACGGCTGCAACTTACTCTCTGCCGGACGTTTTATCTTCTTACCGTTTGCAAGAGCGGTTGCCTCTTCCTCCCGGTTCGTAGTGATGTAGGCATTCAAATCTGCTCTCGTGCCGGAGCGGGCATATATCGTATATCCTACCGCTTCGCCCGCTCTCTTCTCCTGGTAGCAGATAACCAACGCCTTTGCATCCATGCAGAGGTCGTAGAACTGCTGGTGTCCTGTCTCCGGATCAAACAGTTCATACGGCGGTTCCTTCCAGGTCATCTTGCCCTGTGTGTCGTAGAACTTCTCATATCCGGAGAAGTAGGTCGGCGGGTTTGCAATAACCAAAGCGTGCGGATCATCCAGTACCTCTTTCAGATGCTCCCACATATCCAACGGTCTGTAGCTCATGCCACCGAGCAGGTTCTTGATTACCTCTATCTGCCGATTGATACTCTCGATGTGTTCCTCTCGTCTGAGGCGTAGGTCTGTGAGTATCTGATAGAAATAATCATTGCCCGCATTCTTCGAGGTTCTGAGGTACAGCTGCGCATACAATGCCGTTGCCGGGTCAAGAAGCTCTTCGTCACTAAAGCCTTGTGCATGGATTTCCAGCGGCTCTAATGGCTGGCCGGTAATCGCATACCCGAGAACTGTTGACATCATATTGACGTCGCTGGTCTCGATCTGCTCCGCCTTAAACCCATTCTGTACTGCCAAGTTCGCCATTGCAAAGGTGCCAGCACATGGCTCAACGAACCTTGTATATCCGGACTTTGCTGCAGTCTCTATCAGAGTAACGAGAAACTTCTGCTCTGACGGACCTAAACACCCCAGGAACATCGCTCCGGGGTCCATAAAAAATGCCATATCCTTGTCTCCTTCCCTAAAAATTGTTCAATATATACAAAAAGCCGAGGCGGTTCCCTGGTACTGACCCGGGGATTTTTGATACCTACCTCAGCATATTGCACAAAAAAGACCTCAGACCCGAAGGACACTGATGTACTTTCCGTGATAACAAATAAGGCACCGTACCCTTTCGGATGCGATGCCGTTGTTTTTGGACCGGAACCCTGCGATGAACAGGACCTTAACTATGGAATAGCCACGTGCTACTTACACCAGTTCCGGATGTTATGATTAAATCCCTGCCAAACCAAACAAACTCAGCTGCTCGTAACCAGGTTCTTCCTTCCTGGCTTCGACTGCCTTCTTGACAGGTTCCTTGCCTTCTTTCTTAGCTGCAGGCTTCTTGACCTTCGGCTCTGACGGATCGTATAACTCCTTAATCAGTTCTCCGGTCTGTTCCGCCCACCATTCAGCGAATACGGTTCTGTGGCACCAGTCTCCTGGAACTCTCACATCTTCGTAGCAGAGAAGCACAAGTTCTTTCCCTTCTGCCCTTGCCTCCGCATTCATCTTCTCGACCATATCGATGATTCTGTCTGTGCCGATACCTTCCAACTTCTCGTAATATGCAGGCTTGAATCTGTCAAGCTCCATATTCAGCATATAGCCTTTCGGTGCCAGCGAGTAGCACTGCTTTCTCAGTGTGTACCCCAGCGGAAACTTCGGTGTTCCGATGCTTATTCCTACCGGGTAATACTTACCGCTCTGTAACTCCTTATTGCTATACCTGCTAATCCAAATTGCCATCTCAATCACTCCTTTTATGCTGGTTGTTTATAGTTTAATTATACTATACGGACCTGCCTAAGTACACTGAAATAGCCTTATTTAACCGATTGTTCATATTTCCTCTTCGGCTAACTGGCAGGGATTTCGCCCTGCCGTGCCTGCCGTTGGGAAGAAATACAACTGGCTATTTTTAGGGGTGACATTTGGGTTATCGGCTAATTAGCATATTACCACTTGGTAATTCTTTATGCAACCTACTCATTTTCTACCAGGTTGTTTTACAGCCGCAGGGAGCGTTTAGAAATCCGCACCCAGTAAGTAAATAGCCACAATGCCGCAAGCTATTCCTATGTCCTTGTAGACGGTCTTATCGCTTATGTTTTCTACTTCCGAAATCTCCTGCACCGTGTAAGGTTTTTCGTCCAGGTACATCATGCTTAACTCTCTGTAACGGCGCTTCGCCTCTTCGCTTCCGCTCTTTTCACACTCCTCACGGTACATTTCGGTCGCTTTTTCTATCCGGAACACACAGTATAAATCCTCTTCACGCTTGCGCTCCGTATCTTTGATTGTCCTCTCGGACTTTCCTGCTATCTCTCTTGTGTTTCCCATAAGGTCCTCAACGAACTTCCATCTCAGTTCTGCCTGCTCCTCCGGAGTGAACTGCTCTCCATCCGATAACGTCGCCTTGATTCTTCTATACGAGCTGAGCAGTTTCTTTGTCTTTCTGACTTTGCTATCTTCCTTCTTTCTCCTACGCTCTTCCTTCTTCTGCTCTTCCTTGTATGCCCTTACACCTTCCTTGGCACCGATAGCAGCTATTTGGTTGATCTGTTCCTGCGTTAGTGGGAAGATTGCTTCGACCTTTGCCTTCTCCTTATTCTCCGTTGCCATAATGTCGCCTCCTTGACTTTTCTCGCATTTGCGAGTATAATATTCTCAGTCACGAGTCGTTCCTGTCAAAGGGGCGGCTTTTCTTTTTCTCAACGGTTTCTTGCCTTGCAGGTAGCAAAGTGTGATATGTAGCCAAAGCCTTCTGCACTCTCGGAGGATACCTTATCAGCACATACGACCTCGCCTTCCGGCGTTACTATCTTCTCCTTTGCCTTTACTCCTGCTCCTGGCCTGCGGTAGCTGATCATCGTTGGGTCTACCGGCATATTCTTTCCAGCCTTTGTTTTAACCCACATAATCTGACACCCGCAGTTCCTGCAAGTCCCGAACGGATTGTAGGACCTCATAGGATTTTATCACTCCTTTCTTTTTCAGCTACTTTGATTCTTCCTTTAGTTCCACCAGTTTTCCGTTTTCGTATTTGTAGTAGTTTCCCGATGGACTGATGTATGGTCTATATGTTGCGTGTGCAGCTCTTCTATACTCTGATTTCACACTCTCGATATACACAATTTTAGTATTTTCGTCGTACACATAGTCCCCTTCGATGTCTGTTATCGTAACCATGTGGTTACTCTGTCGATCCATACTCACACTGCAACTGTCCATCCCCCAGGCCACAAAGAAAAGAAGAATTATAATCGCTATAATTTTTCCCCATCCGCCGTCGTTACTTTCGTAACCATAATTACTGTAATATGACATTTCATTCTCACCTCTTTTCTATTCAACCTATACATATCAAGGCTATGATTCCTGCTATGAACATAATCGGTACCAGGATGATAAACAGTACCGCTCCTACTATTCCTATAAACTCGCCTACCCTTGTTTCGTCGCAGGTATCTATGCCACCACATATGAAATACTGCCCTTCGTCTGTTTCTGGATCAATTACTCTATCACAGCACTTTCCATTGTATCCATACATTTGTTGCCGCCTCTTTACCGCTTCCTCTTCGGTCTCTTTGCGCCTTCGCACCTATTTCACCCCCCCCCC